>JAPLNP010000228.1 GCA_026401055.1 Planctomycetia bacterium | reverse complement strand
GCTACAACCCGCACTTGCCCGTGTTCTTCCGGCTTGCGACCGTGTTGCGATGTTGACGAAACCGGAAACGAAGCCGGAGTCCGGATGCTCCGGTCCGCCGCCACCCCGAACCGCACCGACGTGCAACCGAAGCCCGAGATGTAGCACCCCACAACCCAACGCCCCCCAAGACGCCGCCCAGGGCCAAGCGGTCCGGCTGCGCCACGCCCGCTACACAGATTATCCGGGAAACCAAACATCGCTATTTGCTTGTTTAGGGACTAGTGTGCCATTCAGGTCCAATGCTTGAAGCTTCATGTCCTTGAGGCTTGTGATCCCGGCGTCGGTTACTGTGGCCCGGGCACACCATATTACCTGAAGCGGCAGACCTTCGAGATCCGCCAGCCCTTGACCGGTGATGCGAGTATCGGCTAGCCCCAACCCGTGGAGCTGTTTCAGGTTTTTGAGGTACTTGATGCCCGCATCCGTAACCTGCGTGCCGGAGAGGCTGAGCTCCTTCAGGGCCTGATGGCTCTGCAAGCGTTCGAGCCCGGCGTCAGTGATCTTGCATGAATTGAAGTTGACACTTTCCAGGCTCGGATGCTCCTCGAGAAGCTGGACGAAACCTCGATCCGACATGCGCGTATTCCAGACTTCAATAGTCTTCAGATACTTCATGTCTTTGAGGCAATCCACACCCGCGTCGGAAACCGTCGTTCCTGGCAAGAACAATGTGTCCAGGTTCGTTAGCCGCGCTAGCTTTCGCAGGCCCGCATCCGTGATCAGCGTGTAGCCTACGTCCAGCAGTGTCAGCGAGGTAAGGTCTTGGAGGTATTCCATTCCGCGATCGGTGACTCGGTTGCCGTTCACTCGGAGCCCAGTTATCGATCGAAGTCCCTGCAAATTTCTCAGCCCCTCGTCGGTCACTTGCGGGTTGTTCTCGACGCGGATTCCAAGGACCGAAAAGGGCGAGTTTGGCAACTCCGCGGCGCTACGGACTTCCTTTTCGCCGCCGGCAATGGAAATCTGCACGGTTCCCCCCAGCCGTGTTGCCCACTCCGCCGCGCGGCGGTCGGCGTCGATCGCGGCGCCTTTGCCACTGTCAGTCTCGGTCGCTTGGATACCACCGGCGTCTTGCCCGCCCGTGTCGGGTTTGGCACTGCTGGTGGAGCCGGTAGCGGCATCCGACGGGATTTCGCAGACGACACGGAAACCGAAGGTGGCGTTCGTGTAATCGGGCGCGACGCTGCCGCGAAGCGCCGAACGGCAGATCCTGGCGGCGTAGCACAAGCTCCCGCCCCGGAACACGCGGTCCGAGCCCGTTGTAGGCCCACTCGGGTCTGTTACCGCTTCCACCCCATACGCACCGTGCCTATCGTGGCACCACTCCCATACGTTTCCATGCATATCGTACAGCCCGAAGGGGTTCGCTTTCAGTTGCCCCACAGGGTGCGTCCTTCCGCCCGCGTTGGGGTCGAACCACGCGTAGTCGGAGAGCTCATTCTCCTCGTACTCCTCTGGAATCCCGCTGCCACCCAAACTGCAACTGAACCGACCCGGGTTCCCCGCGCGGCAAGCATACTCCCACTGCGCCTCCGAAGGAAGACGATACCACCGCCCCGCCGCCTTCTCCCCCGGCAGATACGATAGTGTTCGGCAGAACTCCACCGCCTCGTGCCACGATACCAGCTCCACCGGAAACCGCTTCGTGTCCTGTCCCGCGACCGCGTCTTTCCCCTTGCCCGTGGACGAGTATTCGCTGGGGTTCTTTCCTATGACCCGCTCGTAATCCTCCTGCGTCACCTCCGTCGCGGCCAGGTAGAACGGCTTGGTGATCCGCACCCGGTGCTGCGGCGAGTCGGTCGCAGGATGGTCCTTGTACCAGGCGTCGTTGCCGTGCAGTCGCAACTCTTCCTCGATAAACTCCTTTGAAGAGCCCATCTCGAACTCGCCGGGCGGGATCAACACGAGCTTCATGCCAATGGAATTCGTCTTGACCACCGGCACGCCGAGGTGCTTGGCCCAGGCCTCTTGGTGTTCTTTGGCCTTCTTCTCGTCGAACGGGGCGACGGCGAGGGCTGGGGCCGACGGCTCTAACTTCGCCCGGATGATCTCACGGCCGCCCGAGGCAATCGTGAATTCCTTGGCAAACACCTCTATCCCGTCCTTCTGGATCCGCAATCCGTGCTTGCCCGGATCGACGCTGATCTCGATGGTCTCCTTGTCGGCCTTGCGCTCGATCTGGACCTTGCCCTGCTCGCTCAAAACCTGCACCGTCACGTCGGGGTCGTCGACCTCGACGACCAGTGTGCCGTCCTTCGTGCGCATCGTCAGGATGATGCCCAGCAGCACCAGCAGGAAACCAAGAACCGCGACTACCGTGAGCGACGTTTTTTGTCGCTTGCTGAGCCGTTGAAGGAGCGTGCGGGTAGGCGAGACGAGCCGCTCGGTCATCGCCAGCGGCTGACGGAGCATCGACGCCGACAGTGGCGCCGATGTTGGCGCCGATAATGGAATCGACAATGGCGTTGATTCGACCCGCGGCGACGAAGTCTCCACGTCGGCCCGGTGAAAACTCCGCGTCTCCAGCAACGGGGCATCGGTCGTTCTGGTCGGAAGCGGGCCGGCCGCGTCCTCGATGGGGCATTTTTCGAGCGCCGCGATCACTTCGGTCATCGACTGCTGGCGGTCCTCCGGTCGTTTGGCCAGCATCTTTTGAAACACGGCGTCCAGCGCCTCGGGCACATCGGTCCGCAGCTCGCGGAGCGACGGGATCGGATGCTCGCGATGGGCCACGATTCTCTTGGCCACCGTATCGGCACGGTAGGGCGACCGGCCGTTGAGCAGATAGTAGAGCGTGCAGCCGAGACCGTAGACGTCGGCCCGGGCGTCGGCGTGACGAGTGTCCAAGGCTTGCTCGGGCGCCATGAAGTCCAAGGTGCCCATCACCTGCCCGGTCTGGGTCAGACCTTCGTCCGACACGTCGTCGACCTTGCCGACGGCGTCTTCGATTCGGGCCAACCCCATGTCGAGCACCTTGACGTTCCGTTGCCGATCGATCAGGAGGTTGTGCGGCTTGATGTCGCGGTGGATGACGCCGTGGCGGTGGGCGTATTCGAGTCCGCGGGCAGCCTGGAGCATATAGTCGACCGCCGCCGAGACGGCCAGCGTGCCTCGCTGTTTGACCAAGGCCGCCAGATCCATGCCCTCGACATACTCCATCACCAGGAAATAAACGCCCTGGGCTTCGTCGGCATCGTAGGCCGTAACGATGTTGGGATGGGAGAGCTTGGCCGCGGCCGCGACCTCCCGCTGGAACCGCTTGACCGCATCGGGGGACTTCGTGGCGGAGGAGGGCAGCATTTTCAGCGCGACCACCCGATGCATCTTCCGATGCCGTGCCGTGTAGACCTGCCCCATGCCGCCATGCCCAAGCTTGTCGAGCACCACGTAGTTGCCCACCACCAGCCCGCGAGTCTTGCCCTGGTACACGGCCTGGGCCTGAAACTTGGTGATCTTGCCCTGGGCGTGCATCTCCTGGGCAAGCTGTTTGGCCGTGGTGGGGCGGCTGTCCGGCGCCAGACCGGCCATGAATTGCTCGACCTCCAGAGCGGTCATCAGGCCGGAGTCGGAGAGCCGCCGGCAGAATGCCTCCAGGCTCGGTTCGTCGGCGACGTCGCCGCGGAGCTCGGCCTCGACGGCCGACAGTTCCTTGTGCAACTGGCTCCGCTGGGCTCCCGAGGTCGCCCCGAGAAAGTCGTCGATCTTCGGATTCTGGCCTGCCTTCCACGCCGCCTCGAACCGGCGGCAAATCTTGTCGATTTCCATGAGGTCGGAAACCGGCAACGACAGGTCAGACGGCTTGGCCTTCTCGTTCATAACGAAACCTTTCAGGTAGGCAAAAACCCCGCTTCGGGGCGGACAGGAGAGCGTCAGTATAGCAGCCATCGTGGGGTACTCCAATCAGGTCTTGTCTGCCCTGCCGGACAGGCAGGACTCTACCTGTAGTACCGTAAACCGCCGCCGAGACCCTTCATTGACACGGCCGACCGCAACGGATATCCTTGCAACATGCCATCGGGGGGGAGTGTTTGCCGGAGGTCAAGTCGCGTGGCCAGCGAACCGGACGCGTCGATCAGCCAGTGGATCGTGGGCGCTCAAGAGGGCGACTCCCAGGCCATCGGCGCCCTATGGCAGTGCTATTTCGAGCGACTGGTGCGGTTGGCGCGAGGAAAGCTGGCCGGCGTATCGCGGCGAGCCGCCGATGAGGAGGACTTGGCCCTCAGCGCTTTCGCGTCGTTCTGCCGCGCCGCGAAGGCGGGACGGTTCCCCGATCTCGCCGATCGCGACGGCCTCTGGCGGCTGTTGATCAAGCTGACGGCGCGGAAAGCCGTGGACCGGTGCCGCCATGAGGGCTGCGCCAAGCGGGGCGGAGGCCGCGTCCGCGGCGAGTCGGCTTTGGCGCGCCGCGAAGCCTCGGAGAGCGGCGAGGGGTTGGACCGGATCATCGGCAACACGCCCACGCCCGAGTTCGCCGCCATTGTGGCCGAGCAGTGTTCGCGGCTGCTCGATTGCCTTAACGAGGATCTCCGGCCTCTGGCCTTGGCCAAGATGGAAGGCTACACGAACGAGGAACTCGTCGGAAAGCTCGATTGCTCCCTGAGCACCGTCGAGAGGGGCCTACGGTTGATCCGCACGATATGGCAGCGGGAAATGGACGAACCAGCGGGCGAGGGATGAGTGCAGTCATTTCAGTTTCTTTGGCCGCGATCGCCCATTGTCGACGTGCGGTCCAGGTTCACACACCCTCCCCCCGCCCGGTCAGTCCTTCACCACGTAGTCAACGACGACCACTTTGTCGAGATGCGGCCGCAGCAGGGCGACGAACTTCTGGTGCTCCTTGTGCGGCAGATAAGCCGCCCGGCCTTTGGCGTCGCGGAACGTGACGAGGAAGCAATGGGTGAGCCCCTCGTTGAGGCCCTCGGGGCTGTCGTTCGTGCCCCACTCGTAGTCGACGACCTCGGGAATCTTCGACGGCAACTGGCCGAACGCCTCTTCGATCGCTTTGACCTGCTCGGGCGTCGTGCCGTCCTTGAACTTGAAAAGGACGACGTGGCGGAGCTTGCCCAGGTTCGGATTCTTCGACGCCGGCTTGTCGGCCGCCCAGGACAAAGACCATGCCGCCGAGAGCAAGGCGGCAAGCATGACACAACCGATCAGCTTCTTCATGACGTTCTCCTTGATGGGAAAGGGGGGAGTTCACGGTACTGGAGAGTCTTCTCCGTTTTGATCGCGAAAGCTCGAAAGTGCGAAAACGCGAAAGGGAGGCTGGTGGACCTCTTGTCCGTTTTCGCGTTTTCGTTCTTTCGCGTTTTCGTGATTCTCTTTGTCATTCGCCCGTCAGCATCGCCTCGAACTGCTGTTCGCTGATGACAGGGACGCCGAGTTCTTTCGCCTTGCCGAGCTTGCTGCCGGCCTTCTCGCCGGCGACGACGTAGTCGGTGTTCTTCGAGACGCTCGAGGCCGCGCGGCCGCCGTGCCGGGCGATCAACTCCTCGATCTCCTCCCGGGTGTAGCGGCTCAGGGTGCCGGTCACGACGAGCGTCTTGCCCTCGAAAACCTGTTCGACCTCGACCGCCGGCGCGGTCGACTCCATCCGGACGCCCAGCCGGCGGAGGTCCTCGATCGTCTTCGCGCCCAGCTCGCCGTGCAAATAGCCGTGGACGCTCTCGGCGATGATCGGACCGATCTCGTTGGTTTGGCTGATCCGCTCGGCGTCGGCGGCCAACAGGGCGTCGATCGAGCCGAAACGCTCGGCCAGCACGCCCGCTACCCGCGTGCCCACGTGACGAATCGACAGCGCCGCCAGCACCCGCGCCAGTCCGCGATCCTTGCTCGCCTCGATGGCCGCGAGCAGGTTTTCGGACGACTTCTTGCCCATCCGCTCCAGCTTGGCAAGTTGATCGAGCGTGAGCCGATACAGGTCGCCGACGCCGCGCACCAGGCCCTCGCCGACGAGTTGATCGACCAGCTTGCCGCCCAGCCCTTCGATGTCCATCGCGTTGCGGCTGGCGTAGTAGCGGATTCGCTCCTTGACCTGTGCGGGACACTGGACGTTGGGGCAGCGGATGTAGACGCCGCCCTCGTCCTTGACCAGCCGGGCGTGGCACTCGGGGCAGGTCGTGGGGAACGTGAACTTGGGCAGCTCGCCCTTGCGCTCGTGCTTCTCGACGCGGACGATGTGCGGGATGATCTTGCCCGCCTTCTCGACCACCACGACGTCGCCCGGCCGCACGTCCTTCCGCTCGATTTCGTCGGCGTTGTGCAGGCTCGCCCGGCTCACGGTGGTGCCGGCCAATTCGACGGGTTCGAGGTCGGCCACGGGCGTGATCGCGCCGGTCTTGCCCACCTGGACGCGAATGTCGTTCAACCGCGTCGTCGCCTCGTACTTCTCGAACTTGTACGCGATCAGCCAGCGAGGGCACTTCGCCGTGCTGCCGAGCCGCTCGCGCTGGTCAAACCGGTTCACCTTCAACACCAGCCCGTCGATCTCGAAGTCCAACTCGTGCAGCCGCCCGATCAACTGCTCGCTGTGCTCGATCGCGGCGGAGAACGAGTCGAAACACTCGACGTTCGGCGTGGCGGGCAAGCCATACCCGCGAAGCTCGTCGAGAAACTCCATGTGGGTGAGAGCCCGCAGACCCTCGACGTAGCCCACCCCGTGGCAGAAGAGCCGCAGCCGGCGTTCGCGGCAGATCCGCGGGTCGAGCAGGCGGATGCTGCCGGCGGTGACGTTTCGCGTGTTGGCGAACGGCGGCAGGCCCTTGCGGCGCTGCGTTTCGTTAAGCCCCACCAAGTCGGAATTGGTCATGTAGATTTCGCCGCGGACTTCGAGCACCGGCGGCACCTCGCGGCCGGAGAGTCGAAGCGGGACGTCGACCACGGTGCGGACGTTGTGGGTGATGTCGTCGCCCACGCGGCCGTTGCCCCGGGTGATTCCACGCACGAGCACGCCGTCTTCATAGACGAGCGCGACGGCGACGCCGTCAATCTTCAGCTCGACGACCCACTCGATCTCCTCGGCCGGCAGGAGTTTCGCCGCTCGCGCCCCGTATTGCCGCAACTCGTCCAGGGAGTACGTGTTTTCGATCGAGAGCATCGCCACGCGGTGCTCGACCTGCTGGAGCCCCTCGACCGGCTGATCGCCTACCCGTTGGGTGGGACTGTCGGGCGCGATCAACTCGGGATGGGCGGCTTCGAGCTCCTTGAGCCGCTCGACGAGTCGGTCGTACTGGAGGTCGGAGATCTCCGGCGCGGCCTCGACGTAGTATTTCCGGTCGTGGTCGCGGATATCGGCGCGAAGTCGGGCGATCTCGTCGGCGGGCTTGGCTGGCATGGTTCCGATCCTCGCGAGGACGCTGGGTGACACTGCTGGCCTGTCCAGCACTGTGGCAATACTGGAGTACAAGCCAGCAGTGGCACCCGTCAAACTGAACTTGGCGGACCACTACGGTCTTTCAATCGCAACCGCAGGCCGCGGCGCAGGGGCCCGTCATGCCGCGCAGCGGGTGCGGAATCAAACAAAGAAACCGCAGCGGCCCGACGCCGGTGTTGCGAAACTGGTGCAACTGCCTGGGCGGGACGAAAACGGCCGTTCCCGGGCGCAACGGGTGCTCGACGTCGCCCTCCAGCACGACGCCCGTGCCCTCCAACACGTACACTACGTGCTCGTGGCCGTGGCTGTGCTTGGGGGTACGTCCGCCGGGGTCGACGACGAACTGCCTCATGCTGAAGCTGGGCGCGCCGTCGGCCTCGCCGATCAGGCAGCGGATTTGGCAGCCCGTCGCCCCCTCGGTCGTCACCGGCGCGGCCTCGACCTGTTCATAATGGATGACTTTCATGATGAATTCCCTCGGGTGATCGGGGACGGGTCCATTTTTCGGCGGGGAAACGTGTTCTGCAAGAAGGCGTCGGCCGAAAACATGGACCTGTCCCCTTTGACGCCGCCCTCGTCGCGAGGGGGACACAGGCAATGTCCACCGCGCCGTGAAAATTGGGACAGTCCCCCGTATCATCATTATACGCTTCGCGGCCGCCGCCCACCACTGGCGCCATCGACGTCGGCGGGCGAGAAAACGGCGCGCAAAAAAAACCCCGAGGCAACGACTCCCAGCGCCGTGATCGCTTCCAACGAGGAATCTTCACAGCCGTCGGCCTCGAGGTCGGTGTCGTGTTCGGATGGATCACCCGGCACGACATTGTCGAATTCTGGAGAACTCGCCACATTTTGTCAAGGGGTCTTCGACAAGGATCGATGTTTGCGCGATTTAGCCCAGCCGCGCCACCAACTCGCAAAACACCGCGCCGCGATGGCGGAAGTTCTGAAATTGATCGTGGCTGGCGCAGCCCGGCGACAAAACGATGCAATCGCCCGGCCCGCTTCGCGACCAACACCACGCGAGCGCCTCGGACATCGTCGACACTCGGGCACACGGATAGTCGGACGCGGCGATCTTCACGAGATCGTGCAGAGCGGCGGCGGTTGCCCCGAAAAACGCCGCGCCCCGCGCGCCGGCAACCACCGCCGACGCCAACGGCGCAAGATCGATTCCCTTGTCGCTCCCGCCGGCCAGAAGCCAGATCGGAGCCGAAAGCGACTCCAACGCCGCGATGGTCGACTCGGGCGTCGTGGCCGTCGTGTCGTTGTAGAACGTCCGGCCTCCGCAAGTCGCCACCGACTGCAACCGTCCCGGTAATCCAGAGAAGCCGCGCAAACCGCGTCGAATCGCCGCGTCGCCGCATCCCACCGCTCCGGCCGCCGTGGCCGCATAAACCGCATTGCGGCGATTGTGTTTGCCGGGCAGCACGAGCGGCGGGATCGCCGCGTCCGGCAGCAGCGCGACGCAACTTCCCCGGACTTGCTGCCGCCACGACTCGTCCTGGGCCAGCGACTCGCCAAGAACCGCGACAGCGTCGGGCGTTTGGCTGGTGAGAATTCGCTGCTTGGCCGCGACGTACTGCGGATAGCCTCCGTGCCAATCCAGATGGTTCGGCGTGCAGTTGGTCACCACCGCGACCCGCACGCCGGGAGGGGGACCGTCCCATTTTTGCGGCGAAACCGCTGATGCGTCGGGCAACACTCTCCGCGCCGCGAAAATCGGGACAGTCCCCTGTGAGCAGCAATCGTCGCCGAGCCGGAGAAGCTGGAAGCTGCTCAGTTCCAGCACCACCCAATCGCCCGGGCCGATGCGATCCAAATCGTCCAACAGGCTGCCTCCAAGATTGCCGCCCAACCACGCGCGGCGGCCGTCGGCCTCGAGGATCGCCACGATCATTGCGGCGGTGGTCGACTTGCCGTTGGCGCCGGTCACGCCGATCACCGGCGCGGGACACGCCCGCAGAAAGAGGCCGATCTCGCTTGCCAGCGGCACGCTTGCGGCCCGGGCAATCTCGAGGAACCGGTTGCCGGGCCGCACCGCCGGATTGACCACGACGAGGTCGGCCTCCCGGAAATCCTCCTCGCGGTGGCCGCCCAGGTGTACGGCGGCGATGGGCACGTCTTCAGTCGCGGCCAGCGAGTCGGCCAGGGTCTCGGCGTCGGCCAGATCGGTGACGGTGACGACGGCTCCTTGCCGGGCGAGCCATCGCGCGGCCGCCACTCCGCCGCCAAAATGGCCCAGTCCCATGATCGTCGCGCGTTGCCGGCGGTATGGCATGAGTGAGGCGTTCCCATTGTTTGTCGTGGCCGCCTCAGCGTAGATCGTCGGCTCGCGATCGTCAAGCGGAGATGGCGAGGGGCGCTGGCGGCCGCTCCCCTACGCACAGCGTGGAGGCGCTAGGCGTAGGCGTTTGACGCGATGCCGCCCGCCAGGCTATGATAGTAGTTTGCCATCATCTCGATTGATCCGGCCGAGGGGAGCCATGTCTGGCCAGAGGCAGATTTCGCTGCGGGGGGTCGAGGTCCACAACCTCCAAGCGATCGACCTGGACATCCCGCACCGCAAGCTGATCGTGCTCTGCGGCGTCAGCGGCAGCGGCAAGAGCAGCCTGGCCCTGGACACGTTGTACGCCGAGGGGCAGCGGCGCTACATCGAGAGCTTTTCGGCCTACGCGCGGCAGTTTCTCGAACGGCTCGAAAAGCCCGACTGCGAGCGGATCGACGGCATCCCGCCGGCCATCGCCGTGACGAACAAGAGCACGAACCGGTCGAGCCGAGCCACCGTGGGCACGGCCACCGAGACGGCCGACTATCTGCGGCTGTTGTTCGCCAGGATCGGCCGCGTGTTCTGCCGAAAGTGTGGCGAGGAAGTCCGGCGCGACTCGCCCCAGAGCGCCGCCCGGGCGCTCGCCGCGCTCGCGCCGGGCACGCGATACCTGGTCGCCTTTCCCATCGCCTTGGCCGAAGGGGTCGATCGCGAGGAATTGGCCGCCTCGCTCAAGGAAGACGGGTTCTTACGCGTGGTCGCCGGCGGTCGCCTGGTGGATCTATCGACCGAGCCGCTGCCGGAATCGCCCGCGTCGGACGCCGCCAACGGTTCGCTCTACGTCGTCGTCGACCGGCTCAAGTCCGACGGCGTCTCGGAGGAGCGGCTCCGCGATTCGCTGGAGACGGGCTTTGCCAAGGGCAACGGCCGCTGCCACGCCCTCGTCGACGGCGACGTGAACGTCGGCACGGCGTACACGCTCGACGGCCGGCCGTGGCGGCGATGGGGCTTCAGCACGCGGCTGGTCTGCGAGAACTGCGACATCGAATATCCCGCGCCCGAACCGCGGCTGTACAGTTTCAACAGCCCGCTGGGGGCCTGCCCGGGGTGCGAAGGCTTCGGCAACGTGATCGACATCGACATGGACCTGGTGGTGCCCGATCGGACGAAGTCGATTCGCGAGGGGGCGATTGCCCCGTGGAACAGCCCGGCGTACATGCACGAACTCGACGAGCTGATGGAGTTGGCCGACGACTACGACATTCCGGTCGACGTGCCGTTTGCCGAAATCGACGAGCGCCAGGTGCGGCTGATCGCCGAGGGCATTCCGGAGCGGAGTTTCGGCGGCCTCTCGGGCTTCTTCGACTGGCTCCAGCGGCGCAAGTACAAGATGCACATCCGCGTGTTCCTGAGCCGCTGGCGGAGCTACCGGACTTGCCCCGCGTGCAACGGCGCCCGGCTCCGGCCCGAGGCCCTGGCCACGCGCGTCGGCGGCCGGAACCTCGCCGAGGTCTCGGCGATGAAGATCCGCGACGCGGCGGCGTTCTTTCGGGCTCTCGCGCTGGGCGAATTCGAGCGGACCGTCGGCCGGACGATGCTCGAACAGGTCGAACACCGGCTGGGCTACCTCGAACAGGTCGGCCTGGGCTACCTGACGCTCGACCGCACGCTGCGAACCCTCAGCGGCGGCGAGGCCCGGCGCGTCGCCCTGACCTCCTCCCTGGGCTCCAGCCTGGTCAACATGCTCTACGTCCTCGACGAGCCTTCCATCGGGCTGCACCCCCGCGACATCGGCCAACTCATCACGGCGATCCGCGGGCTCCGCGACCGGCTCAACACCGTCGTCGTCGTCGAGCACGAAGAGTCCATCATCCGCGCGGCCGACCAGGTCATCGAGATCGGGCCCGGCGCCGGCGAACGCGGCGGCCAAGTGATCTTCCAGGGCACGCCCGAGGAAATGGAGCAAGACCCGGAAAGCCTCACCGGCGATTATCTCGCCGGACGACGGGGCATCCGACCTAGCGGCCGACGCCGCGGACCAGACCACGGCTGGATCCGTCTGGCCGGGGCGCGCGGCAACAACCTGGACAACATCACGGTCGAGTTCCCGCTTGGGCTGTTGTGTTTGGTGACCGGTGTAAGCGGCTCGGGCAAGAGCACGCTGGTCCAGGGCACGCTCTACCCGGCCTTGTGCCGCCGGCTTCACAAGGACGCCTCGAAGCCCTACGACCACGACGATGTTTTCGGCGATGGGCAGATCGACGACGTGATCATGGTCGACCAGAGCCCGATCGGCCGCTCGCCG
>JAPLNP010000123.1 GCA_026401055.1 Planctomycetia bacterium | reverse complement strand
CCTCGGCCGAGGTCTTGATCATGCCCAGGCCGTCGCGAAGCCATTGCACCACCGCGCCGGCGATGAACACCGAGCCCTCCAGACAGTAGGTCACCTTGTCGCCGAGGCCCCAGCCGATCGTCGTCAGGAGGTTGTTCTTCGAGGCAACCGGCTCCGCCCCGGTGTTCATCAGCATGAAGCAGCCGGTGCCGTAGGTGTTCTTGACCATGCCGGGCTCGAAGCAGTTCTGGCCGAAGGCGGCGGCCTGCTGATCGCCCGCGACGCCCGCCAACGGAATCGGACGCCCGAACCACTCCGCGGCGGTCTCGCCGTAGACTTCGCTGGACGGCCGGGCCTCGGGCAGCATCGCGCGGGGCACGTCGAGCAGCCGGAGCAGTTCGTCGTCCCACTGGAGCGTGTGGATGTCGAACAGCAGCGTTCGGCTGGCGTTGCTGTAGTCGGTCACGTGCCGCTTGCCGCCGGTCAGCCGCCAGAGGAGCCAGGCGTCGACGGTGCCGAAGAGGATTTCGCCGCGCTCGGCCCGGGCGCGAAGCCCGTCATGCGTATCCAGAAGGTGCTTGATCTTCGTGCCGGAGAAGTAGGCGTCCAGCACCAGCCCGGTCTTTGCGCGAAAGATCTCTTCGACGCCTTCGGCCTTCAGTCGGTCGCAGATGCCGGCGCTTGCGCGGCTTTGCCAGACGATGGCGTTGGCCACGGGCCGGCCGGTCCGGCGGTCCCAGAGGATCGTCGTCTCTCGCTGGTTCGTCACGCCCACCGCGGCGATGTTCTCGGCCGAGAGCGACGCCTTCGCGAGTGCCTCTCGGGCGACGGCGAGTTGGCTGTCCCAGATCGCCTCGGGGTCGTGCTCGACGAGGCCCGGACCGGGCAGGATCTGCTCGAACTCCCGTTGGGCCGACGCGACCGCCCGACCGTCGCGCCCGAAGACGATCGCGCGGCTGGAGGTGGTTCCCTGATCCAAGGCGAGAATGTACTGTTGCACGAGCGGCGTCTCCGCGAGATTGACGAGTGGACCGGATTTTCCGGAATATAGCGTTCGAGCGTCGGGAGGTCAACGAGCCGCATACACGAACCGAGCCGCGCCCGTCAGGAAGCGGTGGACGGAGCCGCGTCCGTCAGACACTGCCGCACCGCTCCCTCACGGTCGCGGCTCGGTTTGAGACCTCATCCTCACGCGGCGGGAACGACGAAGATGAGGATGGCGAAATAGTGCCAGGCGGTTCCGGCGACGACGGCCAGATGCCAGAGGGCGTGGAGATAGGGGACTTTCGTGTCGTACTTGAGGCAGACGACGCCGAGGGTGTAGCACAGCCCGCCGATGAAGACCCACCAGAGTCCCGCGCTCGGAACGACGCCGACCAGCGGGCGGACGGAGACCACCGGCAGCCAGCCGAGGAGGAGGTAGCACCAGGTGGCCGGGCCGTCCACGTCGCGTCCCCAAAAGACCTTGGCGAAGAAGCCCGCAGCGGCGACGGCCCACATCAACCCCAGCAGTGCCCACCACGCCCCCGAGCGCAGGAAGACCAGCGAGAAGGGCGTATACGTGCCGACGATGAACGTATAGATGAAGGCCTGATCGAGGCTGCGGAAGAATCGTCGCCGCCGGGTGTCCGCGAACAGGTGGGACAGCGCCGACGCGGCATAGACGGCGATCATCGTTGCCGCGAAGATCGAGCAACCCGTCAGAAGCCACGGGTTGCCGGTCCGCGCGGCGGCCCCGAGCAGCACCGCCGCAGCCGGGACGCTCAGTGCCAGCGCCGCCGCGTGGATCAGCGCGTTGGCCCACTCTTCGGATCCGTTCTGTCCCGCCGCGTGGATTTCCGGCGAGGTCTGTTCGATCGTCACGGCAAGGTCTTCCCACGGTCAAAGGGGACAGTCCCATTTTCGCGGCAACAAAGCTCGCATCGCGGCGTAACGTCCGTCGTGCCGCGAAAATCGGGACAGCCCCCCGCCAATGGCAGCCTCTCACGGAATCTGGTAGACGACGATCATGTTGTGCCGGGTGACGCTCAGGCCGGTGCCGGCCACGAGCACGACGCGGTCGCCGGAGACCAGGTGGCCGGACTGGCGGCCCCGATCGACGACGAAACGCACCAGCCCGGTCGGGTCCTCCGTCGGCGCCCCGGCCAAGGGGATCACGCCCCAGTACAAACACATCCGCCGCAGCGTCGCCGCCGAATCGCTCACGCCCACCGTCGGCACGAAGTTGCGGTTTTCCGACAGCCGCAGAGCCGTCCGACCGCTGGCCGAGGCGACGATGATCAACCGCGCGTCGAGCCGCTCGGCCAGCCGGCCCGCCGAGCAGGCCGTCGCCTCGGCGATCGGGTCGAGACCGTCGGCAGCGGTCACTTGGGGCTCGGGGCGGGGCGGGCGCTGGCGATAAAGCGGCTCGGTCGCCAACGCGATCCGGTGCATCATCTCGACCGCCTCGCGAGGGTACTGCCCAATCGCCGTCTCGCCCGAGAGCATGCACGCATCCGCCCCGTCGAGAATCGCGTTGGCCACGTCGGTGGCCTCGGCCCGGGTGGGAATCCGCGAGTGCTGCATGCTGTCGAGCATCTGCGTGGCGATGATCACCGGCTTGTGGTGGCGGTGGCAGACCGAAATGATCTCCTTCTGGACCACGGGCACCCGGGCGATGTCGATCTCGACGCCCAGGTCCCCGCGCGCCACCATCACGGCGTCGGCCGCCCGGACGATTTCGTCGAGTTCGTCCAGCGCCTCGGGCTTTTCGATCTTGGCGACGACCTGGGCGTCGGAGTGCTCGGCCGCGAGCAGCGATTTGAGTTGGAGGACGTCGCCGACCGCGCGAACGAAGCTCAGCCCGACGAAATCGATCCCCGCCCTCGCGGCCCAGACGGCGTTTTCGCGGTCCACGGGGCCCAGGGTTTCCACGCCGAGCTTCACGCCCGGCAGGTTGACGCCCTGCCGGCTGCGCACGAGGCCCGCCTGAACGATGCGGCACGTGGCCGAGTCGGCGTCGACCCGCTCGACCACCAGGCTGACGGTGCCGTCGGCGAGCATGACGTGATCGCCGACATCCAGCTCGTCGAGCAACGCCGGGTAGGTGGTCACCAGATCGCCGCTGGCCGTGGCCGTCTCGCCGCGAACGAACCGGACCCGTTGGCCCGCGATGCAATCGAGCTTGTCGCCGGGCAGGACGCCGAGGCGGATCTTCGGTCCGGCCAAATCGGCGAGGATCGCCACGGGCTGGCCGACCTTGCCGGCTGCCTCGCGGATGGCGTCGACGCGCTGTTGAAAGTCGTCGCGCGTCCCGTGCGCCGTGTTGACACGAAAGACGTCGACGCCGGCCCGGATCAATTCGACTAGCTCGTCGATGGTGTTGCAGGCCGGCCCAACCGTCGCGACGATCTTCGTCTGGCTGGGACGCGGCGGCAGTTTGTCATCGGGCATGGGGCGATCCTTTGCTCCTACACGGTTGCCTGGGCCCATTGGTCGCGAAGGAACTGGGCCGACTTGGGAACCTCGACTTCGGCGTCGCCGCGACAACCGCATTCGAGGCTGCAAAAGTCCTGGTACCCGATCAACTTCAGCCCACGGAAGCCGTCGATGAACTGGCGATTGTCCTGGCCGGGCAGCACTCGAATCCGCGAGGCCAGGTGAACGTGGTGGACGTAATCGCCGCCCGAGATGAACGCGCCCAGATCGCTGGTTTCCTCGAAGAACATGTGGTAGAAGTCGCCCATGATCGCCACGCCGGGACTGTTGCAGTCGCGGCAGATCGAGGCCGCGTCGGCCAACTGACGCAGGAAGAACGTCTCCTTGCGGTTGAGCGGCTCGAGGATGATCCGCGTGCCGCACTCGGCGGCGTAGGCCCCGAGTTCCGGCAAGGTGTCCACCAGGATTTTTCGGATCTCGCGGCCGGCTAGCTCACTCTCGCCGTGAAACACCGGGGCAAAGATCACGCCGGTCGACGTGAGTTGGCCGGCCGACTTGAGCACGGCCTTGAGGCTGTCCTGGCCCTTCTTTCGTTCCTCGGGCGAGGTCGAGACGAGGCTCCCCTTGTCGGAGCCCCAGCAGACGGCGCTCGGCTTGACGCCGGTGTTGCGGCAGGCGTCTTCGTATTTCTTCTCTTCGCCGACGATGCCGCCGGGTAATTCGGCGGCCTCGAAGCCCCATTTCTTCATTTTCTCCATCTTCTCTTCGAGCGACTCGCCGGGGATGCGGCTCAGTTGGCTCGATAGGCGCAGCACGCCCGGCTGTTTGGGGTCGGGAAGCGTGGCGGCGGAGGTTCCTCGCGCCGTGACGGCGACGGTGGCGGCCAAGCTGCCCACGAGAAATCCGCGTCGGTCGAGGTTCATGGTATCCCTTTCCTTGCGTAACAGTGGTGAGTGAGCGAGAGCAATCCGCGCAAGTCGAAACGAATCACGAAAGGATGAAAACACGAAAAAGAGGCGTTAGCGATCCTCGGTCTTTCGCGATTCCGTATTCTCGCGTTTTCGCGATTCAAAAGCAACAGAGCGACCATCCCCGGCCACGGCAAGGCCGGCAGGCGGGATTCCAGCCCTTCCCCGGGGGACGTCGCGGGTGCGACTAGAAATGGGCGGTTCGCGGGGCACAGTGTTGCCGTGCCTCGCGAATCGCCCTGCCCGTCGCCGAAACCAATGGTAATCTACCTTGGTGTCTCAGGCAACAGCGGCCCGAGCGCGACGGAAAAGACTCATTCTGCCCTACATCCTCATCTGCAGGTTCACCACAAGTATCACGAGCACGCCCCAAATCCATCGAGGCATCGGCTCTACACGCGGTCTAGCAAACAGCTTCCGGCAACTAGGGCAGAAGTTCGGCCCCGAGAGGTTGGCGACCTGAATCACCAACTCCCCACAGTGTGGGCAATTGCATCGGATAGCACGTCCAAACACGACTGTCAACTCCCAGAAAAGAGACTCAGAAGAGAGACCTGTCTCGACGCTATTGAGAGTATAGCATATTCGCCGAGGACCCGGAGATTGACGGTGGGCTCGTGTGACAGTGGGCCCGTGCGGGGTGGGTCGAGACCGCCTGGAGGTCAATCGGGCTCCCAACGCCCTCCATCGCCGTCCGGCGGCTTCGGCGAGTACCACGTTCGACCGGCGGCCGAGCCCCACCAGAATCGCTCGAAGCCTGGTGGGGCTCGCTCCACTCGGCCCGCCCTGCATGAATCACCGGCCCCTCTTCTGCTGTCGCGTGGTAGACTGTCTTAATCGACCGTCGGTACCATTCTCGCATCACAGGACCGGGAACCCATGGCCAAGACGCTTGAACAGGCAATCGCCGACAAATCGGCTAGAATCGGCATTGTCGGCCTCGGATACGTGGGCCTTCCGCTGGTTCGAGCGTTTGTCGGGGCCGGCTTCCGGACCCTCGGTTTCGACGTGGACGAGACCAAGGTCGATCGGCTCCTGGCCGGCGAGAGCTACATCGAGCATATCTCGTCCGAATGGATCAGCCGGTGCATCCGGCAGAATCAGTTCGAGCCGACCGCCGACATGAAGCGGCTCGCCGAGGCCGACGTCCTGCTGATCTGCGTGCCCACGCCCTTGAGCGAGAGCCGCGACCCCGATCTGTGCTACGTCGAGGCGACCACGCGATTCATCGCCGAGACGCTTCGGCCCGGCCAACTCGTCGTCCTGGAAAGCACCACCTATCCCGGCACCACGCGCGACGTGATGCTGCCCATCCTCGCCGCCGGCGGGCTCGTGGTCGGCAAGGATTACTATCTGGCCTACAGCCCCGAGCGCGAGGACCCGGGCAATCCGGACTTTTCGGCCGAGGGGATTCCCAAGGTGGTCGGCGGGATCGATCCCGAGAGCGCCCGGCTCGCCGAGTTGGTCTATCGCCAGGCGGTGGTCCGCGTCGTGCCGGTGTCGAGCTGCGAGGTGGCCGAGGCGTGCAAGATCCTCGAAAACACCTACCGCTCGGTCAACATCGCGATGGTCAACGAGCTCAAGATGCTGATGGACCGGCTGGGGATCGACGTTTGGGAAGTGATCGACGCGGCGAAGACGAAGCCGTTTGGGTTCCAGGCGTTTTACCCCGGCCCGGGCTTGGGCGGCCACTGCATTCCAATCGACCCGTTCTACCTCAGTTGGGTCGCCCGAAAGCACGGGATGCCGACGCGATTCATCGAACTGGCCGGCGAGATCAACACGTCCATGCCGCAGTACGTGGTCCGCCGGGTGATGGACGCCTTGAACGAGATGGGCAAGCCGCTCCGAGGCAGCAAGATCTGCATCCTCGGCGTCGCCTACAAGCGGGACGTCGACGATCCGCGCGAAAGCCCGTCGTTCGTGCTGATGGAACTTCTGCTCGCCGCGGGCGCGGAATTGAGCTATCACGACCCGCACATCCCCCGGCTGCCGAAGATGCGTCACCACCGCCTTCCGGAGATGGCGAGCACCGAGCTAACGCCCGAGTTCCTCGCCGGCCTGGACTGCGTGTTGATCGCCACGGACCATTCGTCCTGCGACTATGCCGAGATCGTTCGTCACGCCCCGCTGGTCGTCGACACCCGCAACGCCACCCGCGACGTCGCCGAAGGGCGGGAGAAGATTCGCAAGGCGTAGGGGTGGAGTCCTTCCGTAGGGAGTGTGGCTTCCTACATAAGAGTGGTCGCGCATCGCAACCTCCTTCCCGTAGCGTGGCGCTTTCGACATGTGCCAGCTTTGCCAGTGTTTTCGTCGCCACTTTTCAGGGGATCCAGTGGCACGCCCCCATTCCTAGCGAAGCGAGTGGCCGGCATCTGGGGCAATTCACGCACGCCCTTCGCTCCTCCGGGCGTGCCAACGGACCAGTCGATTTCCGCCTCCTTCCGTAACGATCATCTGGAAAACGTTCCACCATCACAAGTATCCCAGCGCGAAATTGAACCACGACTCCATGTGGTGCGCCGATCCCGAAGAGACCGCCGAGTTCATGAAGGGCGTGGAGAAGCCGTGGATCGCCTTTAAGGTGATGGCCGCCGGGGCGATCCCGCCTCAAGACGCCTTCCGCTACGTGTTTGAAAACGGCGCGGATTTCTCTCTAGCCGGGATGTTCGACTTCGAGATTGCCGAAGACGTGCGGATCGCCAGCGAAATTCTGGCCGGCCTTCCCAAGCGGGCCCGGCCGTGGAGAGGTTAAGCCTGAGCGCCAGTCACCATGAAACGTCGGGAATTTATTGAAGCCGGCGTGGCCGCGGGGGCTGGTGTCCTGCTCTTGTCCCCGCGTCGCGCTGTAGGACAGCCCCCTGCAGTTCCCGAGGCGCTCAACGTGGGCTTGATCGGGGCGGGCTTCCAGGGGCGCGCGCTGATCGCCGCCGCGATCGGCATTCCCAACGTCCGTTTCGCCGCGGGCTGCGGTCCGGCTGGGCTGCCGATGCATAAGCCACGTCGAATGCCCCGTCGGTCGCCGCCTGAACCTCCAAAGCGATCCGCAGGCCAGTGCTGGTGGTGGCGGGGCCGCACCACGGTGACCGTGATGGACCTCTTGCGTGTCACCGACGAGCGAACGCACAACGGCCTTCTCTTTGACCTGGATGGCAACGGAACGATCAACTGGCTCGAGACCCTTTGCCGCGCGGTAGCCAACGAGGTCTACGAGTCGATCAACGAGCAGGGGCACATATGGAATTCCCCGATGGAGGAGGCGAGCATGGCCCCCTTTGTGGCGAGGTCTCCCGACCTCGCCACCGAGTGCCCTACTGACTCTGCACTTCGAGCACCCAATCGCGGCCGTCGGGCGCAACCACCGGATTGCTCCCGCCGCTCAGCGCCGGGCCGCCCTGCCACTGGCCCGTGCGGGGATCGAACCAGCGGGCGCTCGGCTTGCCGCCGGGCTCGGCCTCCAGGCGGATCTCGGCCTGGCCGCCGTGTGGCAGATAGAAGACGTAGTGTTGCGGCGGCTTGGCAAGGCAGAAGCCGGCGGTGGTCAACTCGTCGTGCGGGACTATTTCGACAAACGGGAGCGACTCGAAGAAGCTCCGCAGGTGTCGCAGTTGGGCGGCTGCCTTGCCCGGCCCTGGATCGCCCATGTAGAAGTAGCTCACCCCGTCGCTCCAATCGCCGTAGGTCGCATAACCCCCGGCCATGGCGATCGACCAGTGGCAGCGTCGCACCCAGTCGGCGTTCTGGGCGTGGCCGGGCACGTCGCGGGCCCCCTCGTAGCCATATTCCTCGTTGACGTAGGGCTTGGGCACGTCGCGAAAGCCGAGGGCCCACTCGTGTACCTTGTTTTCGTCGCCGTATTGCTGCGTGATGATGAAATCGGCCCAGGGCGATTTTCCGTACCAGAAATCGGCGTAGCCGTGGGCCGAGGTCAGGCGATCGTAGGGGTCGGTCTGCTTGACGCACGCACCCATCGCATCGCCCCACGCCCGGTCGCGAAACTCGTCGTGCTCGTTGCCCAGGTCCCACCACACGTTGTCCAACGCCGCCAGCCGGGCGATTGCGTAGCGGTAGAGGAGATACTCGTGCGGGCTGAGACTCCCGTACTCCTTGGGCAGGTCCTGCTTCTCGATGGTGAAGATGCAGGTGGCCACGATGCCCCGCTCGCGCATCCGCCGCACCGCATACTCGGCCCGCCGCCAATGGGCGAGGTTCATCCTCGTGAAATCGTAGGCGTGGGGCTTGCCCGGCCAGGCGGGCAGCGGGTTGACCCGGCCCGGCTTGGCCCCATAGTTGGGCGCCTTCCACGGATCGGCCACGCCATACTCCACATCGCCGCTGGTGCGTCGATCCGTGTCGCGGGGATAGCCGCTGAGCAGGAAGCGGATTTTGTTGAAGCCGTGCCAAGCGCAGTAGTCGATGGTGGCGTCAATGTCGGCTAGCTCGCGCGACGGATCGAGCAAGTGATAGGCCGTAAAGCCCAGGTGATAGAAGGGCCGTTTCGCGCCCGCGTACAGGAAGTGCTTGGGGTGATGCGGGTCGACGATCACCGGCCCCGGGCAGTCCGACGGCGTACACGTCAGATCGCCGGCAAATTGCCGCTGCAGTCCGCCGCCGCTGAACTTGATTTCGTACCGATACACAGCGCCGGCCTGTTGCGGGCAAAACCGCAGGCGGAAGACGCTGCCGTCATCCGCATCGGCAAAGCCCGGAACAGCGACCGGCGGGCCATCCCCCGCACGAAACACGCCCGAGAGCTCGGCCTCGGTGAAGGGGTTCTGGAAGGGCGCGTTGGCCACCTTGACCACGAACTCGGCCGCGTCGTAGCACGCCACGGCCCGCGGGGCCTCGCTCAACTCGGCCGAACCTGGTGCCGCAACGGAGCCCGCCGCCGGCTGCTCTTCGGTGGTCGTCTGCCCAACGGCCGCCAGAAAAAGAACGAGCGCTGCCAGCACACTACTGCATCTCACGGTTCGATCCTTCCGTTATGCTGGGGGATGGCACAACTCGCCGTAGTGACCCGGTCGCACGCCTGGGCGAGTTTGCGTCCCCGGCACGCGGCGCGGCCACGACGCCATCGTACCGGGCCATGGTCGCGGTAGGCAAGAGCGTTGCGCAGAGACGGCCCTGTTTGATGTGGGCAGCAACCGGCAGGCGTTCGGCCTCGCTGCGACCGACAGCTTCCAAAGGCTCTTGAACACGACGGTCAGTTCTCAATCGCATCTTCCGCGCGGTCGGTCAGAACGCGGTACGCCAGGCCGAACCGATCGCCCCAGTGCGTTCCACCGAGGGGCTTGGGCCCGCGAAATACCCAGTGACCCGCTGCCGACGCATTCTCGTTCTCGCTCATGCCGATGTCGAAGTAAACGAGATCACCGGCGGCGACCGGCCGGGGCGCAGTTCCCACGGGCACGAAACGGTCGCCTTCGGGAAGCGGCGTGTCGGCCTCCAGACGCCCCTTCCCAAGGTCCTCCTTGCCGGGCGCCGTTCCGAAGCGGATCTCGATGGCCCCCGGTTTTTCGACGCGATCGACCTTGACGGCCATTCCGCGTAGTTCCGCGGCGCCGCGTGGAATCCAGAATCGGCCCGAGATTCGCGACGCTTCGCGTCCATCGAGATTCCGCGTCACGAACGGCCGTCCGTCCCGGCCCACGGTTCGTTCGGGTCGCAGGAAGCGATCGAGGAAATCGAACGTCTCGATACCGTGGATCTCGTGGATGCCGTCGTAGCGGGCCAATTCGATCCGGTCGGCGAAGCCAAGTTGGTTTCCCGCCGCGAGAAGTTGATTCCAGGCGTACGCCGTCCAGGCGGGCGTGGTGATTCCGTCGCGCTGGCCGAACTCGATGCAAACGGGCCGGGGCATCATCATCGTGATCAATTCCACGTGGGTGAAGCGGTCGAGAACGTTCCAATTGTAGAAATCCTCGTCGGGATGCTGAAGATAGCTGATCGGCGTATCGTCGGCCGTGGTCTTGCTCCGCCAGTCGTTGAAGTGGCCCGAGGGAATCACCACGGCCAGCCGATCGACCAGCGGCCCGATCCAAAGCGCGGAGTACCCGCCGTAGGACAGGCCGTAGTACCCAATCCGCTCCGGATCGACGAAGGGCAGCGACTGGAGGAAATCCACGACTCGTTCGGTCTTGGCCACGGGCACGGCCACGCGCATCATGCCCACCGCGTCGGCCAGCCACGTCTGGTCGTTGATTTGTTTCCTCGGGTCGTAATGGGCCAGAAACGGCGCGAAGACCACGTAGCCGTGCTCGGCCAGACGGCGTCCAAACTCGTGGTAGGGGCTGTCCTCGGTCATTCCCAGCCCGGTGACCATCTCGGGCGTGCCATTGAGCCCGTGCTGCGCGATGACGGCCGCCCGACGCCCCTGAATGTCTCGCGGGACGAGCAAGTGGCCGTAGACTTCGACCCCGTCGGTCACGTCGAGCATGACGCGGTACGCCCGGTATTTCTCGGTGGAGAGGACCAGGTCGGTCCGGGGCCGCATGGGCGTGCCCTCGGTGTCGACTATGCCGACGAGCCGCCGGTAGTCGGCCAACATCTCCGCTTTGACGCTTTCGAATTCGGACGCCGGGCGCGTGGTCAAGCGCCAGCGGTTTTGGCGCTGCTTCTCGCTCGCGTCGATCAACGTCCGCAGGTGGCGCAAGCGTTCCTCGAAGTGCCGGTCGCGCTGCGTGCGGGCATCCGCTTCGGAGACGGACGCCGCGGGCGGCATGATCCTGCCGGAGGGCTCGCCCAGCGCGAGTTCGGCGGCGATTTGCCCGATTGCCGCGTCGAGCATCTCCGGCGGCGTCACCACGGAAACGAGCTTCAAGCGGTCGCGTGCGCCGAGCCCCTCGTAGAACCGAGCGGCGCGGCGGGCCTCGTCCAGGAAATCTCCCTCGCGACCACTCGATTCCCGAGAGTGGACCAGAACCAGGGCACGAGGGGCCACCATCGCCGCCAGCTCGGCGTCGCCGAACTGGAGCATCTGACCTGGCAGACGTCGATCGGGCGGTTCGTCGCACAGTCGTTCGTGCGTCTGGAAGGCGTCGGCCACGGCGGCCCCGCGAACGCGCGGGTCCAACGCGGCGGCGAACAACGCCGTGACGCCGCCTTGTCCGACGCCGACCAAGGCCATGCGTCCGGCGTCGATGTCCGGGCGGGCGGCCAGATGGTCCAGCGCGGCCAGCGTGTCTTGCGCGTCGAGCCCCGTCATCGTGCGGCCCACGACGTATCCCAGGCGGTGCAGAATCAGACGCCGATCCTTGCCGTTGGTGGTCTTCGAGTAGGGATGGTCCGCGAGCCGTTCGATCGACTGCGGGAGATACACCGCGGCGTCGCGGTTGAGCAGTTCGCCCAACCACCCGGGCGCGGCGGCGCCCGGCTCGAGGTTGGCGCACCGCTCGGGCCACATCGTGGCGTCCGGGCAGACGACGACCAGCGGATGCCGGCCGGGAGTGGTCGGCAGGAATAGCACGCCTCGGGCAGCCAAGCCCTCGGTGATCGGGATCGTCAGGCGTTCGACGCGACAGGTGTCCGTCGCCGCGATAATCGCGATTCCGGCTTCCTCAATCCGCGGATTTTCGTCTCCGAGCCCGAGCATCTTGCGACAGGCCGCTCGATGCGGCGCGACGAATCGACCGTAGGCTTCCGGCGACGAAAAATCGGGCTGCCACGCGGCATCGCGCCGCGACCGCGACTCGGCAACTCGCCGGCCGAAATAGCCGATCACCTGACGCACATGTTCCGGAGCGACCTCGGCGCCGGGGCACGAGGGTTCCAGCGGGTCGGTTCCGGGAAGCGTCTCGCCGGCGGGGGCGATGGGGGCGAGCAAAAGAACCATCAAGGGCGACCATCGCCGCACGCGGTGTCTCATTGATCGAGTTCCCCATGTGGTGAAAGATGTGGGGGCAGGAAGTGAATCGGCGGGGCTAGAAGTCCGGCTGCCGCCGGGCCTCGATGGCGTCGAACGCGAGTGGGGCAAAAAGACCCACCAGGGGCAGGACTCCCAGCAGGACGAAAGCCGTCCCGTGAAGCCCCCTCCAGCATGCGCCCGGCGTTCAGGTTAGCGTTGGACAAGGTTTTTGAACAGGACGATGCTGGAACTGCGTTCGGCTGGCCGAGCGCGTGGCGGAGTTGGAAAGTCGGTAACACCGGGTACATGGTTCACCATTTCCGGTCCTTCATCGAGCTTTCTCCTGTTGTCGGGCAAGGTACTGCTTACGGCCGTCGACCATGTAGTCCCAAATTGCTTTGCGGAATAGTGCTACACGCTGCTTTTCAACATCGCCGACGGCCAGCCGAGTGGCTTCATCCATCAACGCCCCAAGTTCCGCCATCCTCGCTTCCGTACCCAAGTACTTCCAGGCCATCTCCTCGGTCTGATGGAAGTGCTTGTTGCGGGCCTTCTGAACCTCCTCTGGATAGTTGACCGGGTTGGAAAAGATCTCTTCGATGCGGAGGTACAACCGCTGCATTGGCCCGGCGGCTGGCCCGTAGTAGCGTGTGAAGAACTCCTCCAGCAAGGCATTGACATCGAGCGAGGGGTCGTCGAAAAGCTTGAGGGTCACGTAGTGGTCGACCTGCTCGCCGATGTTGTTGAGAAACGCCCCACGAATGCCGTCGCGGGCGAACATCTTGATCTGCCGATCCAAGTTGTGGGCGCTGAAGCCGGGGAAACAATGAAACGGAGGAGCCCCGGTCTGCTCCGGGAAGCAGTAGTAGAGCCATACGTACAGCGGCCGACCCTTCTCGTGGCTCACCCAATCACGATAGAAGCGGAGGTCGTTCTCCTCCATCCCCGGCGCCCACCAATTCCGCACGTGCAGGCACATCTGGACGGAGATGTTCGGTTCCAGCCGCACCTTGCGCGGGTAGTAGGCATACTCGGCGTAGGCGAGGGTCGACAGATACTTGTCGGGATGGGTTTTGGCAACCTCACGGGCCACCCTATTGGCAAACGCGAAGAAGTAGTCGCTGGCAATCCCATTGCTAAAGTAACCGATGCCGTCATCAGGACCGTTCTGTCTCGGCTCCAACTGGGCCTGACAGGCCGGGCACTTGCACCAGCAAAGATAGGTGTCCATCGGCACCAGGCCGAAGTACTTGCCCATTGCTTGGGCGCCGGCCACGGCCCCTTGGTCATCGAAGAACTTCCGGGCGTCGGCCACCACTTGGTCGATGAAACCCTGATTGGAATAGCACATCTGCGGCGGCTGCCCTGGGTAGCCCTGGGCGAACCAGTCGGGATGGAACATTTCCGGACTTTTCGGGTTCTTGGCCCAGAAGCGATCGTAGTAGCCGCCGAATGAGTGATTGCAGGAGTATTTCTCGCCGCCGGCCCGCAGCCGGGCCCAAAACAGCGCGATATCCTGCGGGCTAGGATGGTTCCACTGTTCGGAGATGATCTCCATTGGTCCGTAGGGGTGGCGGTAGCCAAGGACGGGCGCGCGACGGATTTCCCGCGGCTGGACCACCAGCGTCGCCGTCTTCGGGAAGACCGTCTCCGACTCGCCCGGCCCGTACCAACGAACATCGCAGAACCGCTCGAGGAAGTCGTGTACGGCGTAGGACGTGGCTTGATCCTCGAACATGGCTGGCGGTGCGATTCGGACGCCGCCCGTCGGAGTCGACCAGTTTTTGACCTTCCCAACATTCTCGCAACTCGGTGCATCCTTGCCCAACAGGATCAACGTGTTATCGACAAAGCGGATGAGGTACTCTTGATCCTTGAACTGGCTTGGCTCCACGCCGAGTTGGGCCGCGGCGGCACTGGGGCCGACGAGGATTCTTGCGCCTTCAACCATTTCGGCGTCGGACTTGATCGGGAGCACCGTCCCGGTGATCTTTTGCACATGGTACTGAAGCTCCTGGGCAGAGAACGCGGCGGCGTCGGTGGCAGCGGCAGCGGTGACGATCGTGGCGGTCGGTTGGCCGTCGCGCACGAGAACGAACTCACTGGCGTCGACTCGGCCAGACCAGCACCCGGCTGCGAGAGCAAAGACAACGGCGGTCGTTAGTCTAACGAAATTGCGGCCGGTAGTGCGACGATCGAACAACATTATAGAATCTCCTGGTAAATATGTCGCTTCTCAAAAGGGACTCGCCCCGCGTATTCGTCGATCGCCGCCACGTTGGGACACAAGCAGATCCACACCTTCATGTTGAAATCGTTGTGCGCCCCGTCGATCACCCGCCGGATCTTATCCAGGTTCGCCTTGTCGCTGGGGGTCAACGGATTGGGCATTGTTTCCATCACGGGCCAAATCTGCACGAGGTTGAACCCCAACCGGTGCAGTCCGTCGAGGTATCCGTTCTGTGGGAGCGCCGGGCGGGTACCCGCGCCCACCACGGCCGACAACGGCCAATAGCGTCATCAGGCCGAGCAGCGCCGAGCGTGACGAATGGTTCATCGATCACTTTCCTCGGTCGACAGTTAGCCGCGTTGTCGCCAGACGAACAGCGAGACCAAGGCGCCCAGCAGCAGCGCGACCGCGGAGGGTTCCGGCACGGAAGCCCCCTCGGCTGCCCTCTGTCCCCAGTGCGCGGCCAAGATCGCCGCGTCGGCGTCGTTGACCTTCTTGTCGCCGTTGAAATCGCCCATCGACCAACTCGCGCCCGACTGGACTAGCCAGTTCTTGCCAAGGATCGAGGCGTCCTTGTCGTTCACGACCCTGTCCCCATTGGCGTCGCCGGGGATCGGGGGAGCGTCCGGCTCCGAGATGAACAGGGCGTAGTATGCGTCCGGCGCGGTTACCGATGTCGTTCCACCGCCGAGCAGGGCAAGCTCTTCGCCCCAGACGCCCGTGCGGGCATTGAACCACTTCGCCTTGCATTCGGGCAGGTCCGAAAGGTTGATCGAGAAAGTCCCCGCGGTCTCGCTCCAGATGACCCGCTGGCCGCCGATCTGCTTCGCCTCATAACGGCCGGTGCCAGCGTCGAGCCTGGAGAAGCTGTCGAACTCCCAGTATCTCAAGGTTTCCAGCAGACCACCGGTGCCGCTGTCCTGCCAGAATTTGCCGAGGTTCGCCATGTAGCCGGCGCCGGTGGAGTTGAGCGCAGCCGCGTTGTTGTTGGCCCACCAGTCCTGATTGCCGTAGACCAACCCCGTCGACCCGCCCATCACGAGTTGCCAACTGCGTTTGAGGACCTCGGTGGCAGAGATGCTGCCCTCGTAGCCGTACTCGGCATTCATATAGGGGATGCCAGGAGAGGTGTGGGAATTCGCTGCGACGAGCCAGCAGTCCGTGTCCTGCTGACGGGTGTAAATGTCCAGGTGGTTCTGGGGGTCGGGCAATGTGCCTGCGCCCCAGGTCGGGTGGAGGGTGACGGGGTTGCGGTAGGGGTCGTGGGTGCGGTAGTAGTCGGCCATGCCGGACGCTTGGGCCTCGGTGTAGTAATCTTCATCGTACTCGCCCAGACCCATCCAGATCATCGGGTAGGCCCCGTATCGATTGATGAGGTACTGGTCGATCCGGTTGGACTGTGTGTCCGTGGTATCGTTCCAGTAGCCGTGGTCGGCCCAACTGTTGATCAGCGAGACCACGATTCCTTTACTGGCAGCGTATTGGACGCGCGCGTCCATCTGCTGGAAGAAGGCCGGATTGAGTGTGTCGGGGTTGGGTTTGCCGCCGCTGTAGGTGAACGGCTGAGCACCATTGAGTGAACAGACGCCGTTGAACTTCGCCACGGTCATATGGACGTAGTTGAAGCCCTGCGCCGCGCGGGTGTTCATGGCGGCTTGGTACTGGGCGTCCGTGGCGTAGTGCGCCGGATTGGCGTCCTCGCTTGAAGCGGTCCAGAGACCCCGCCACAAAGTGTCGCCCACGACCATGTAAGGATCGCCATTGACCCGCTGGAGGTACTTCGGGGCGTCGGGGCGGACCTGCAGTCGGCTCTTCACGGTCGGGGCGGTCACCGTCACCGTGCCGCTCTTTGCGTTCAGGCCGCTGTCGGCCGAACTGGTGGTGTAGCTCCAGGTTCCGGTCTGCGCGGGGGCGAAGCGGGCGCCCCAACTGGTGCTGCCGTTCCAGTAGCCCCCGACGCTGAGGCTGTGGCCCACGGCGTTGCCCGACGTGCCCGTGAAGGTGACCGACATGGACTTGGACGTGTACGAGTTGGTCGCGTCGGCGGCGGTGAAGCTTAGCTGGTAAGCGCCGCCCAGGTCCGCGGCCCCCCAGGCCCCCGAGCCAGTCGCCAACAGTATGGACAAGCAAATGGCAGTGGTTTTGCGGGAGCACGCATTCATCATCAGACCTCGCTTTAATCCAGGCAACCGCTCACGGACCTCAGGGACATTCTCAAAGCTACAGACTCGCCGAAACACAACACACCTCCCTTAAGAAAGTCTGCGAGGAGTGACCTCGCACCCGGCGAAAAACACGCGTCCGCGGCGGACCACCCGCTGCACTTCAAGTTGCACTACACAGTTCCGCTCACGCTACGTTCCAGTGTGTTCCACGATACTCCGGCGCGAGATGAGCCGCATCGTCGCCAGACGAACAGCGAGGCCAGGGCGCCCAGCAGTAGCGCGACCGTGGAGGGTTCCGGCACGGAAGGCCCCCCGGCTGCCCTCTGTCCCCAGTGCGCGGCCAAGATCGCCGCATCGGCATCGTCGACCTTCTTGTCGCCGTTGAAATCGCCCATCGACCAGTTGGCGCCCGACGGCAGTTGCCAATTGACGCCCAGGACCGAGGCATCTTTGTCGTCCACGACCCCATCCCGATTGGCGTCGCCGGGGATCGGGCGGGGTTCCGACCCCGGCACGACGGTCAGTGTGAAGCTGTCCACCCAGCCCTTGCCGCCACCATTGCCGAACCCGAGATGGGTAATAGTCGGGTTTGTGGCGTAGGTATACGACCGGGTGTACGCGCCGTCGTCTACGTCAAACGAAGCTTTCCACGCGGCCCCCGTGGTGTCCAAGACGATCTTGTACGCGTGCTCGCCCCCTGCCGTGCCAGGGGAAAAATGCTCCAAGTTGGCACAATCCGCATCCGTGTAACTGTCGCCCTGATTGTGGGGATAACCCGCACTCCGTACAAGAAATCCCGGGCCATGAGCGTTCGCGCCATCAGGCGAGAACCACGCGATCCCGGGATCGCCCGGATAGGACAAGAAGCCGAACGCGAACCAATCCTGCGGGTTACCGCTGGTGTTGCCGCTGCAATTCACGTCCAACGAATACGTGTAAACGTAACCCTCCTGCGGCGTGAACGGCAGCCATGCCGACGCTTGAGTGGCCATGGGTGTATCCCATGCCAACTCGGCCCGCTCGCCGCGAGTGCTCCAGGGCTGAGGTTCGGCTGTTCTTGCCTTCCACCTGGCGGTAGCCGATCCACCAAGCGTGCCCGACCTCACCTCGGGCTCGGAGTTGTCAAGGAGCAGCGGAGTGGCTTCGCCGCCACGGGCGAAGCTATCGTGGTAAATGACGTCCGCACCTGGCGGCTCGGGAACGTAGTAGACCCCGATATTGATGCCGACACTGCGTTCGGTGCCGGGCACGTCACCGAGCCCCACCGGCACATTGAGCAGTTCGCTGCTGCTGTTGCCCGGATTCCACCACGCCATGGTCGACGATCCCCCGCCGTCCATGTTCAGCCCGTTGTAGGAACCGAAGTACTTCAGGCAAGAGCCCACCTCTAACACATATGCCCCTTCGCTTACACCGCTCTGACGTCCATCGATCGTCATGAAATACACATAGCGGCTGTCTTGGGAGATGCCAATTCCGGTTCGCGGGTTCAGTGTATCGTGCCACTCGGGGCTGCCGGCAGCGCCGATGGGCGTCCCATTACTCAGGCAAATCCCGTCCGTAATGAAGCCGCTGACCGCCGTCTGGACGTTGGAGATACTGTAGCCGTAAGGCACCGCGGGGACGATACTCACGTTCCCCTGCTTATTGACGATGAAGGAACTCCGTGTGATCGGGTTTTCGCTTGAAACACCGCCCGGAGATACCAGTACGCCTTCCGACACCGCGAACCCCGTCAGGTCCGCTGATCCCGCCGCCCCCTCGACGGTATAGCCGTTGCCATTGATGGCCGCCACCACTTTCTGGTTGGTCGTCTGGGATGTCGTGATGAAATTGCGAGTCGTTTGCCTCGGAGTTTCCTGGAGGTTCTCCACGTACAAACTATACCGGGGAGCGGCGTAAAACCGCAGGTTCGGCGTCGTTGTATCGATCTGGACGCAGTTGATTTGATTCGTACGCGGGTCGCCGTTGGGAACCGTGGCATTGTAGTGGGCGTATTTCACGCCGGGGTAAAGCGATGTGGCCAACGTCCAGTCGTATGTTTCTGTTTGGCCAAAGGCCGAACAGGCAAGGGTAAAGAGGGTGAGTCCCAACAAGCCAATCCAGCCGGCTTTCGCTTGCTTGGTTATCATTGGCTTGGGCGCGGTGACAAACAAAGACTCCGCCCCCTTTTGCCCCTCGACCCTTTTGTCGCCCCTCAAGGAAGCTGGCCGATAGCCACATCGTTTTTCCCGGCGATCGACCCCATGGCCTGCCAAACGTTCACGTCGACGTCTTGGGTGATGAAGTGGACCGAGCCGTCGCAGAGCACCACTTGGACGCCGCCGGGGTGCCGGCTGCGCGAGGCGGCGGTATCCCACATCAGACTCTGGTTGTCGCCGGCTTGGCATGGCAGGTTTCGCACGGGCTGATTATTCGGACCGCCGTCGGGGCACCACCAACTCATTATGTCGGGACTGGGGGTATTGGGCGGAAACTTGGTGAAGATTTGGCTGGTCGCCACGTGGTCGTACCACTGGACGCCGCGATGGTCCGAATCGGAGCCGGTCCCGGTCAGGATCTCCCCAAAGGCCATCGTGCTGCTCGTTCCGTCGCGGATGTCGGCGATCCGCACACCGACGTTAAAGCCGAAAGCGGCCGGCTCGTGCGTCACGGTGGAAGTTCGGCGACCATAGGCCGTGCCGTAATCACGGTTGCCGAAGAAGCCGGCATAATTGCCTCTCGCAAAAAAATGGCCAGTGCCCCCGTAATTATGAACGGTGCCGCCCATGCCGTCGCTGGGGCACCGCAACACCGGGACTACCATGGCCGTCGGCGCACCCGTCCCCAGCGAATTCTCGTCAAGTGTCCACAGTGCGTTCGGGCCTGGCACGGTAGGGAGATCGAACCTGAAGCGATCATAAACGTCCTGTTGCTCTATATAGGGATACAAGTGGACTGCCCATGTGATGCGCGTAGAACCGTTCGGAAAACTCTGGTTTAGCGCTCCCGGCGGAAAGCACCGGATCCCTGACTCGTAATTCAACAGCCCCACGCCAAGTTGTCGGAGATTGCTGGAGCATTGCGCCCGTCGGGCCGCCTCGCGCGCCGCCTGCACCGCCGGCAGCAACAACGCGATCAGGATGCCGATGATGGCGATTACGACCAAGAGTTCTACAAGCGTAAAACCGCGGCGTGATTCCGGCACTGAGTTCATAGATCAAAATCCTTGTGCACTTCCTTGCCGTCGACCTCGAATTCCAACCCCGCGGCGTACTTCTCAGGAATGATGTTGACGCTTATTGGCTGAGGCTTGCCGAGGTGGAGCATCGTGCGGCCGGTTGGCTTGACAGCGTAAAAATCGACGCGAACCTTTCCCTGCGGAACGTCTTGGACGACGTAGCGGCCGGACTCGATGGTCGCCGTGGCCCCGGGACCCCGGTCGGCTTGCAGCGGGGTGAAGGTGATGTTCCCTCGCTCGACGGGCTGGCCGTTGACAGTGAATTGCCCTTCGACCCGCGCCGTCGGATACCCGCGCCCACAGCCGACAACGGCCAATAGCGTCATCAGGCCGAGCAGCGCCGAGCGTGACGAATGGTTCATCGATCATTTCCTTCGGCCGCACAAGCATGGCCCCGAAAAACCAAAGGAACGGCGAATCGGGACCGAGTTGCCGTCCCATCCACCATCCATTCCACAAAGCGGGGTGCGACGGTTCCGCTGTCGCCCCCGCTTGCGGTCCGCCACTATACTACCTGCGCTTCCGCCAAGCGTAAGCCAACAGGCCGAGCAAGCCGCTGGCCAGCAGCGCTAGCGTAGACGGCTCCGGTACCGCCAGGCCGGTCAGTTGGAAGTTGTTTACGATGCCCCCGGCGCCGCCATTGCCGAATCCTAGGGCGGTAATTGTCGGGTTTGTGGCATAGGCTACCGGCCCTCGGGTATAAGTGCCGTCTGCGTCCGTCACGGTAAAGCTAGCCGTCCATGCGGCGTTCGAAGTGTCCAAGACGATTGTAAAGTGGACGGGCTGCTTGTTGCCCCCCGGCAGAGTCCCCGGCGGAATATCCACGTTCCCCGCATTACCCGCATCCAGGTAAGTCCAGCCTAGATTGGAGTAATCTCGACGTTCGGCAACCCCCGGGCCACTGGCATAGTTAAACCACGGAAGCCCGGGATCGTCCGGACTATTCAAAAAGCCCGCGGCGAGCCAGTTTTGAGTGTTGCCACAACTACGGAGCTTCTGGAAGTCAAACGAATACGTGTAAACAAGACCGTTCTGCGGCGTAAATGGCAGCCATGCCGACGCTTGAGTGGCTGTGTCTGCACCCCACGCCAACTGGGCATAACCCCCTAGACGGGTCCAGGGCTCAGGGGTGAGCGTGTTTGCCCGCCAATTGGCCGTAGACGATCCACCAAGCGTGCCCGACCGCACCTCGGGTGCGGTGCCGTCAAGTAGTACGCTGTTATTAGTGTTGAAGGTGTCCGAGTAGATAATGATGTCCGCAATCGCCGGAACGACCAGCCAAGCGACAACCATCAACGCCAGAATACCCACACCGACACGATTGACCATAGCACACCTCCCTTCAAGGAGAGTTTTGGCGAGGAAACCTTGCGTTTGGTAAAAACACTCGTCCGCGCGGCGGATCACCCGCCACACCTCAAGTTGCGATGGCAGTTGTACTGCCACCCCAACTCATACACAAGGTTGCGGCGACAGTTGAACTGTCGCCCCAACTTGCTGTTGTCGCCCTAGCTGCTTGCTCTCCAGCAAGCCGCTACTACACTACCTCCGCTTTCGCCAAGCGTAGGCCAACAGGCCGAACAATCCGGTTGCCAGCAGCGCTAGCGTAGACGGCTCCGGCACGCCGGTCAGTGTGAAGTTGTCTACAAGCATCCTGCCGCCGCCATTGCCCATCCCGATGTGGGTAATAACCGGGTTTCCTTCTGCAACCGTGTAGGTATAGCTGCGGGAATAAGTGGCGCCTCCGTCCACGGCAAAGCTGGTGCTCCATTGAGCCCCCGTGGTGTCCAAGGTGATCTCGAACTCGTGTTGCCCCTTGACACCCCAAGCCATATTATCGGAGTTGCCATTACCCGTCGGCCCCGCGGCACTCCAGCTAAACTGATCTGCAGTGGCGCCCATAGGCCGTTCAAAAATCTGGGGGCCAGCAGCGTAGCTGAAGTACGGCGTCTGTGTGTCGCTCACATTCTTGAAGAAGCCCATGCCGATCCAGTTGTTGTTACCCGCCCAGGTGTTATTCATCCGCATTGAATACGTGTAAACCTGACCGCTCTGCGGCACAAACGGCAGCCACGCCATCCTTTGCACGGGATCGCCCTCCCATGCCATCTTGGCCTGAGTGCCATCCGTCTGCCAGGAGTGGTCCCACTCGACCGGGGCACCATCATAGTCTGGCCCCGCATATGCCAGCCACGTGGCCGTAGACGATCCACCAAGCGTGCCCGACCTCACCTCGGGCGCGGTCCCGTTAAGGTGCTGAAGCCCCGATTGAGGACGGGAAAAGCCATCGAAGTAGATGACCTCCGCAGTCGCCGGAGCGACCAGCCAAGCGACAACCGTCAACGCCACAATACTCATACACACTCGGCGAAACATAACACACCTCCCTTAAATTTGCGAGGAAACCTCGCGTTCGGTAGAAACACGCGTCTGCGGCGGACCACCCGCTGCACTTCAAGTTGCACTACACAGTTCCGCTCACGCTACCTTCCAGTGTGTTCCACGATACTCCGGCGCGAGACTAGCCGCGTCGTCGCCAGACGAACAGCGAGGCCAGGGCGCCCAGCAGTAGCGCGACCGTGGAGGGTTCCGGCACGGAAGCCCCCTCGGCTGCCCTCTGTCCCCAGTGCGCGGCCATGATCGCCGCATCGGCGTCGTTGACCTTCTTGTCGCGGTTGAAATCGCCCATCGACCAGTCGGCGCCCGACTGGACGAGCCAGTTGGCGCCCAGGATCGAGGCGTCTTCGTCGTCCACAACCCAATCCAGGTTGGCGTCGCCGGGGATCGGGGAAGGTTCCGGCTCCGTTCCGCCGTACAACCGGAACTCGTCCAAGGGCCCCTTGCCGCCGCCATTGCCAAACGCGATGTGGGTGATCGTCGGGTTTACGTCGTACTCCACTGGCCCTCGGGAGTAAGTAGCGCCCCCGTCGACGGCAAAGCTAGCCGTCCACTTAGCTCCCCTGGTGTCCAAGGTGATGGAGAACTCGTATGGCCCCCCGTGGACATCCCAATCCATATTATCGGAGCCGTTGTTTTGCGGACCCATGAAACTCCAGCTATACTCCGTTGGCAAGGCCAGTGAAGGCCGTAGAGCCATCCCGGGGCCACTGGGGTTTACTGCCGAACTAAACCACGCCATCCCGCCATCGTCCGGACCGTTCAAGAACCCCATGACAAGCCAGTTGTTGCTGCCCGCCCATGTGTTCTCCATTGTCATCGAGTACGTGTAAACGTAACCACTCTGTGGCGTGAACGGCAGCCAACTGGCCGCTATGGGAGTGTCGGAGCCCAGATATCCCAGTTGGGCATTCTCCCCGAGAGTGGCCCAGGGCAGACCCTCTCCGGGAATGAACGAGAACCAGTGGGCCGTGGCCGATCCACCAAGCGTACCCGACCTCGCATCGGGCTCGGAGTAGCTAAGGAGCAGCGGCTCCTCTGGGGTGCCGCGGGTGAAGCTGTCGTAGTAAATGACGTCCGCGCTTGCCGGAACGACCAGCCAGACGACGACCGTCAGCGCCACAATACCGGTGCAAATTCGACGAAACATGACACACCTCCCTTGCCTTCTTTTCTTTCGACCTGGATCCGTGACACGATTGCGGCTGACAATGGTTGGCTTAAGCTCAGTGCCAACTGTCCAGGGGCCGTTCCGGCAACCAACAACTTGCCACCACCGCAACCGCCCGGCGCCCGATTATCGATACTGACTTGGATGCCCGCCGCGGTCAATCCTGTTTTCCGTAAAAACTTTTGATGTTTTCGTCACCTCTGCCTATCCTGGCCGCTGGGCGCTGGCTATACTGGAACTGAGAATCCTGGAAGCCGCTGGCAACCCGAAGCTTGGAGTGCCTCATGGCACCATTGCGTCACGTGGCCATATTGATCGAGACTTCGCGGGGGTACGGTCGCGGGCTGGTGCGCGGCGTGGCCCAATACGTCCGTGAGCACGGCCCTTGGTCCATCTACTTTCGACCACAAGGACTGGAGCAGTCGCCGCCCGTGTGGCTACGGAATTGGCAAGGTGACGGGATCTTGGCGCGGATCAACGGCCGAAGGATGGCCGAGGCCATATTGGCCACCCACGTGCCCGTCGTGGACCTGCGGAACGCGGTCTCCGGCTTGACGTTCGCCGGGCTCGGCCCGGACAATCGCGCCGTGAGCAAGCTCGCCGTGGAGCACCTCTTGGATCGGGGACTTCGGCATTTCGGCTTCTGCGGGATCCGCCCACAAGTCAACCGCTTCCTGGACGCCCGCTGTGAACACTTCACACGCCTCGTTCAGCGCGCCGGCTACACGTGCAGTGTGTTTCAGTCACGGAGGAGGTCGCCCCAGACCGTGGTATGGGAGCAGGAGCAGGACGAGATCGCCAATTGGCTGCGGACGTTGCCGAGGCCGGTTGGAGTGATGACGTGCGACGACGATCGAGGGCAGCAGGTGGTGGACGCTTGCCTCCGGGCGGGTCTGCGGGTGCCTGACGACGTGGCCGTGATCGGTGTGGACAACGACGAGCCTATTTGCCGCCTGTCCAGTCCTCCTTTGACCAGCGTTGACGTCAATGCCGCGCGAATCGGTTACGAGGCCGCCGCGCTATTGGACCGGATGATTGCCGGTGAAAAACGACCGCGGCAGGTAATCGAGTTGCCTCCACGCGGCGTCGTCGCTCGAGCCTCGACCGACTTGCTGGCCGTCGATGACCTCCACGTGGGCGCGGCCTTGCGTTTCATCCGCGAGCATGCTTGCGATCCAATCAACGTGGAGCAGGTGCTCAGCCAGATACCCATCTCGCGGAGCACGCTGGAACGCCGCTTCAAGCAACTGCTGAACCGAACCCCCAAGGTGGAGATCCTCCGGGTGCAACTGGATCGGGCGAAGCAGTTGTTGAGCGACTCGGACCTGTCCCTGCCGATGGTCGCTGAGAATAGTGGCTTCGGTTCGCTAAGCCATTTCTGCGAAGTCTTTCACAGGAAAGTCGGTCGCACCCCGCGCGGGTATCGTGATCAGAACAGACTGACCAGAGAGCGTTGAGTCGGCCGTTGCGTTCAACGCTTCTCGTCTCCTTATGAGAAGTGCAACATGGAGTGTTTTCGCCATCGAGGCATCTCCCGGGATCGACGTCAGCACAGCCCATTTGCGGGAAAAGTGAAAGTATTTTCCGCAAACTCGGATTGCCACGATGGTCGACCGTGCACTAACATGGACCGATAAGACGGTCCGGCGCCAGTCTCGCAAGGCGCGGCCGCTGGCCGAACACGTTTGAGCTTGGATGGGGAACCATGACGCCTTGCCAGAGAGTCCTTGCCGCATTGAGGCACGAGGCAGTCGACGAGATTCCGTGGATCGAGGGGATCATCGGCAACGGGATCGCTACGGTCCTCGGCGGAGAACCGGTCAACGTGGAGTGGTCGGTGGCCCCCGACGGCTTTCCGACCATGCCCGGCGACCGGTTGGCCGAGGAGCAAAAGAAGATCAACCGGGTGCTGGGCAAGGCCAACCTCCAGTTCTGTGCCTTTGCGCCGATCTTCTGCCAGCGGACGCGCAAGGCCGACGACGGATCGCCGGTTTTGGTGGGCGACGGCTTGATCAAGACCCGTCGCGATTTCGAGCAGGTTTTCCGGCTCCCTTTGCCCACCGCGAGTGGGTTTGTCACAACCGCGCGGCAGTTTATCGCCCACAAAGAGGATTACTGTGCGTGCGCCTGCGTGCGGCTGGGAATCGGGGCCACGCTGCTGAGCATGGGCATGGAGGCTTTTTCCTATGCAATGGCCGATGATCCGCAATTGATCCAGGACGTCCACGACGCCTACGCCGATTGGACCGCGGCGGTCGTGCCGATCCTGGAGGAAATCGGCTTCGACCTGATCTGGGCGTTCGACGACGTGGCGTTCAACTCGGGGCCGATGTTCAGCCCGGCCTTCTACCGCACGCACATTCTCCCCAAGGAGAAGGCGGTTGCCGCCACGTTCACCAAGCCGCTCGTCACTCACAGCGACGGCGACATGACGCCGCTCTTGGATGATTGGCTCGAGCTGGGGCAGCAGGGGATCCACCCCATTCAGCCCGACGTGATGGATATCGACCGTGTCAAGCGGCAGTACGGGCACCGCGTGGCAATTGTGGGCAACATCTTTATGAGCGACCTCGTGCACAAGACTCCCGTGGAGATCGAAGCCCAGGTCCGCCAACGTATTGAAACGATCGGCGCCGGCGGTGGTTACATCATTTCCTCCAGCAACAGCCTGACCGACGACATGAAACCGGAAAACGTGCTCGCGATGCGCGACGCCATCCGGAGATACGGCAAGCGTGCCGGCCCGTTCCCGTTCCCGCGACCGCACATTCACTGGCCCGCGCCGGCGATCGGCAAGAGAGAATAGACGACCGTCATCTCGGAAGGAGAGCTTGCCATGAAACGAGTGTCGCAGTTGTCCGCTCCCCGACCGAGCAACCCGTCTCGTCGCGGCTTCTTGGCCCAGACCGGAAGAATCGCCGCGGGCGCCACACTGGCCGGAGCGGCAATCCCCAAGGTCCATGCCGCCGAGGACAACACCATCCGCCTGGCGCTGGTGGGTTGTGGCGGTCGCGGCAGCGGGGCCGTGGCCAACGCCATGAGTTCCGCTCACGGGCCGGTCAAGCTGGTGGCCATGGCCGACCTCGTCGAAAGCCGGCTGACGACGTCGCACAAGATCCTTGGCGATCGGTTCGGTGATCGGATCGACGTCCCGAAGGACCGGCAGTTCATCGGCTTCGACGCCTACAAGAAGGCCATCGATTGCCTCGGCCCGGGCGGCGTTGCCATGTTGACCAACTATTCATGCTTCCGTCCAACGCAATTGGAATACGCCGTGAAGAAACGCGTGAACGTCTTCATGGAAAAATCGTTTGCGCCCGACGTCCCCGGCTTGCGGCGGCTGATCAAGGCCGGAGAGGAGGCCGAGAAGAACAGCCTCAAGATCGCCGCCGGTCTGCAATGGCGCCATAGCGCAAATCGCCAGGAGCTGATTAAACGCATCCGCGACGGGGCGTTGGGGGACATCCTGCTCATCCGGGCTTACCGGGCGCACGCTTGCGGGATCCTGGCGAAGAAACCACCGGACGAAGATGAATTGCTCTGGCAGATCGGCCGATTCGTTCATTTTCTGTGGGTTTCGGGCGGCCTGTTCGCCGAGATGAACATCCACCAGATCGACGAGATCTGCTGGATCAAGGACGCCTGGCCGGTCACGGCGCACGGCGTGGGCGGTCGCGCCGCCAACAGTGCCGATTGTGGTCAAAACCTCGACTCCCTCTCCATCGAATGGACCTTCGCCGACGGAACGAAGGCAACCGACGTCGTGCGCTGGTTGGGTGGACACTGCCACTCGGAATTCGCCACGTACATCCATGGAACCAAGTGCGCGGCGCAGTTCAACACGTACGGACTGCGCAAAGGAGAAACGACGCGACTGTACGCGGACCAGCGAATCGAGAAGGACACGATGGCCTGGGAATCCCCCCGCGAGACAATTACCTCCTGGGACGCCGAGTGGAACGTGCTCCTGGACAACATCCGCAACGATAAGCCGCAGAACGAGACCAAGCGGGCGGCCTACTCGAATGTGGCGGATCTCATGGGCCGGGCGGCCGTCCATTCGGGGAAGGTGATCACATGGGACGAAGCGATGGCCTCGAACTTCCAGTTCTGTCCGGACATCGACGCCATGGACTACAGCACCCCGCCGCCCGTCCAGGCTGACGCCGAAGGGCGATACCCCGTGCCCGTCCCCGGCGCGTGGTCTGAGATTTGAACCGGATACTCACGGGACAGGCGCATGAGGTCCAGGTGGTCTGCCCTCGCCGCGTGGCATCCTCGCCGGAACTTCGGGACCCCGTTGGCAAAGGAGAAACCACTGATGGACGTTATTGCCGTGCATCGTCTGCTCATGGTGAGTTCGGCATGCATGTGGGTCTTCGCTGGCACGGGGTCGGCGGGCGAAATCTCCCCCGGAACACAAACCACCCAGCCAGCCTTCACCTGGAGCGGGCCGAGCTTCCGCGAGTTTTCCGGCGTTTGCCAGGGCCAGCCCACCGGGCCGCTGTGGGAACACGCTCTTTCGTGGGACCGCTGGGACTTGCCATGGGCTTGCTGTGCACCGGAACAAAGCAAGTGGGATCAGCAATATCTGGAAGACTGGGGCAAAAAGGTGCTGGCATACCGGGACAAAAATGCCCGCCTGTTGCCCACGCTGGATTACAACGCCGGGTGGGCTTGGGACCGCGGCGCGCGAACCTATTCCTGTGGGCCTTGGCGTGATACCAATAACGGCGATACCCGTTGGCAGGTCAAGCCCCGTGAGGACGGCGCGTTTGATGTGACGGTTTTCAAACGCGACGCGAAGGGCGAATGGAAGCAGGACAAGGAGAGCACGAGCAACGGATGTTCTATGTGGCCTTTGGCTGCTGAGCACGTTAAGGACTGGGAAATGTACGTCCGCCGCGTGGTGGCGCTGCTTCGTCGGCCGCCCTACAACGTGGAGTACTTCCAGATATGGAACGAGGCCCATCCGCTCAGCGGCTTCTGGGACGGGGACATGGACGTGTATATGGAGCGCGTTCATCTACCGGCGGCGAAGATCATCCGCGAGCTGGGCGGCAAGGTGGTCTATGGCGGCTGGCCTTGTTGTGGAACCTTGAAGGAATTCGTCACCCTGCTGGATAAGCACCAGGCCTGGGATGGCATCGACGTCCTAGACGTCCACTATTTTCCGCTCTCGTCGTGGCAGTACCTGTACGATGCCGCCAAGGAACGTGGTCATCGCGATAAGGCCATCTGGCAAACCGAGATCGCCTTCACTGATGACCCCGGGTTTGTCGGCAACAGCTACCCTCGCTTCCTGCACTGGGCTCTGGCGCACGACTGGAACCGCCCGGACAAATACGTGCTGTTCTTTTTTGCCTACGGGTCGCCCGATGATCCCAAGGCTTACGGATACCATCGTACTTGCTACAGCGGCAAGGATCTGTCGCACCACGGCATGAGCATCCAAACGCTCGGCGCTCTGCTGGCCGGCCAGAAGCTTCGTCTCTATGGCCCGGTGACTAGCAGCCCGCCTCTGAAGCCCGAGATCGACGAGCGGCTCGGCAGCCTGGAGGCGTTCTCCGTGGAGAACCGGATCGTCGTGGCCGTGCACCTGTCCGCGAACAACACGGGCAGCATTCTGACCGATGGGAATGACTCCCTGGACTCGAGCCATCTGAGTCACGGCGAGCCTGGGATCATGCTGACCCTGCCCGATATCACGGCGGCACAGGTGGTGAAGGTCGAACGGTGTGACATTGCCGGCCAGCGTCTCGACCTGACCGAAGCGCTCCAGCCGGTGGCCGACGGCCGGGGCCTGAAGGTGCCGGTCCCCATCCGCGATAAGGCCGAGAGCTCCGCTCGCGAGTGGAACGAAAAGGCAAGCACGGCCAGGACCTTCTACGTCGTGCTCCACCTTCGCCCCAACGTGCGACACTGACACGCAAGTATACGGAAGTCCGGAACTGTACAACCTTTGGGAAGATGAATGGTACAAGGCAGCATACCACAAGGGCGGCGGGAAGAGCGCAGGGTGCTGGACCTATCCGACCCAAAGTGACACGCCACCAATCAATACCCTGGTGAACCCAGACCCCGGGAACCACGCGGACTTTCGTCCGGACGCCTACACGATCGGCCCTCCGTACTATCGGACTCCAGCGGGCGAGTTCGAGAACTCGCGGAGTATGTATGGGACGTTCGATCAAGGCGGCAACGCTTGGGAGTGGAACGACACTGTAATCACCAGTGAATATCGCGGCTATCGCGGCGGCTCCTGGGGCGATTCCTCCAGCATTCTTGCTGCGTCCTACCGGGGCTACGGCATCCCTTCGGGTGGCGGCACCAGTTATCTCGGGTTCCGCGTGGCAAGCGTTCCTGAGACGGATTCGCGACCGAGGACCAATCGCAGCACACACCGTCCCGAAGCCGCTGAAGGAAACGATGTTCTCTTGCCTTGGCAACAAGTGAGGGCTGGCGTTACACCCTCATGAGGTGTCCGGCTTCGCACGGAGGGCCAATCCTTGCATGAAAAAGGGACGACGCACTAGAGTTGCGTTGGCTTCTGGGTGGAAGGTTTCGATGATCGACATCCGTCCGTTTCCACAGGCGGGGCAGACCGCAGGCGCATCGTGTTCAACGGCGCCGCGGTCGGTCTGGGGAGGCTCGCCAGTCGTTCCCGTTTCCTGCTATGACTCGGCTTCGAGCAGCCTTCGGCACAACTTCAGTTTTGCTTGGCGGTGACGGTTTCCGAGGAAACCATAGTGCCGAATCCGCATGAAGCCCGACGGCAACACGTGCATCAGGAACCGGCGGATGAACTCCACGGCGTCAAGCGTCATGGCCTTGGTCTTGTTGCCATCCGCATAATCCTTGTATTGAAAGCGCACCTGACCATCCCGAAGGTCCAGAACACGCTTATTGGAGATGGCAACGCGATGGGTGTGGCGGGCGAGGTACTTGAGCACTTGCGTCGGGCGGCCGAACGGCCGTTTCGCGTAGACCACCCATTGGTGACGGACGGAGGCGTCGACCAGTTGCTCAAACTGCGCAGATTCGGCATAGCACTCCAGCTTTCCGAAGAATCGCAAGTGCCCTTGCCGAAAGGGCCGCTTCAGAAAGTCCGAGCGTCCTTGGCTGATCGCCGGGGAGGCACGGCAGGCTTCGCCGAGGTCGTTGGTGGCCACGAGGTCGAACTCCGGCCCGGGGCGTACGATCGTGGTCACGCCGTCGAGAAACGAGACGTAAATCGACTTCCCGTCGGTGGCCGGCGTGCTCGAAGCGTGGCTGTTCAGACGGTGCTTCTTTTCCATCGGCGCTTCGACCACGACCTGCCGCCAAAGCACTTTGCCCGAGAGACGATCCAAACACAAGGGATTGGGGCGCCACCTTCCATCACAGCGGAAGGGACCGCCCGAGTCAAGCGGTCACCGCAAAAAAGGTGACCGCCACCAGAATTGACAAGACTGGGGCATCCTGGTAAGAAGCCGTGAATGTCACGACCACGGTGATATTCTCCGGGAGAGATGATTTTCCACCTGCTCAATCGACACGTGCGTCCGAAACGGACTCCTCGGCCCCGTGGAAGACCAAGGAAACAGGCATGGTTTCACCTGAGTCATGTACATTGCCCAAATCTGGCGGCTGTCGCCTATTGTTCTATCAATGTACACTCATAGTTGCACCATTCAGGCTCACGATCGGGCATGTACCGGACCCTAGACCGTTACCAGTTCAAACTTGAGATGGGAGACAACAATGACACATCGACACGCTGCATCTTCGTTGACCCTACTGCTGTTGGTTATGCAGGTGGCGCAGGCCCAGAGTTTTCTCGGGTTGGGACACCTGCCTGGGACTGGCCGGAGCGTGGCCGCCGCCGTTTCGGCCGATGGTTCGGTGGTTGTCGGCCAGTCTGGTCCCGATTCTCCCTGGGGCGAAGCGTTTCGTTGGACGGCCGCAACGGGGATGGTCGGCCTTGGTTATCTGCCCGGTGGGACCGTCAGCCACGCCTACGATGTTTCGGCCGATGGCTCGGTCGTGGTCGGCACAAGTTTCTCATCGTCGCCGAGCGAGGCATTTCGTTGGACGGCAGCAACCGGGTTGGTCGCCCTGGGGGGGAATCCCGAGATTATTTATGCCCGCTCGGCCGCGGGCGTGTCATCCGACGGTTCCGTGGTCGTGGGATGGGGTTCGGGTTCCCACAACCCGGAATCGTTCCGCTGGTCGAGCGCGGGCGGAATCGTTTCGCTGTGGCGGGAAGAGATGTCCAAGGCGCTCGATGTTTCAGCCGACGGCTCGACTGTTGTGGGAACCTATCGTCGGTTCGACGAGCACGACGAGGTGTGGGAAGCCGCCGTTTGGACGGCGTCGGGCTTTCCGACTCCGCTGGGTGACCTGCCAGGTGGGGCATTCTGGAGTTGCGCCAATGCCGTGTCCGCCGATGGATCGGTTGTTGTCGGTGAGAGCGCGTCCAACGTGGGCGAGAACACCGAGGCCTTCCGCTGGACGGCAGCGACGGGGATGGTCGGTCTGGGTGCCATGCCCGGCGACCACCGCGGTAGCTGTGCGTTGGGGGTGTCGGCCGACGGCTCCGTGGTCGTCGGAAGGGACATAAATGGTGGCGCCTTCATTTGGGACGCGGCGCATGGGGAGCGCTCACTACAGGACGTTCTGGTGAATGATTACGGGCTGGACTTGAGCGGCTGGAATCTGCTCGACGCCACGGACATCTCGCCCGATGGGAAGACTATTGTGGGATGGGGCAGCAACGCGGGAGGATTCGAGGCATTTCGCGCTACGATCCCTGAGCCCGGCGATGCCAACGGCGACGGTGTCGTGGGCGATACCGACGCCTCGATCGTAGGCGCCCACTGGATGAACACCGGCGCGCGGTGGGGCGACGGCGACTTCAACGGCGACAACGTGGTGAACGACCGAGACGCCGCGATTCTGGCGGCGCACTGGTCGGCGACCGCCCCCGCCGAGACGCCCAGCGTGCCCGAACCGACCTCGCTGGCGATTCTGCTCGGCGGTTCGTTGTCGCTTCTCGCCGTGCGCCGTCAATCGGCAAGACTCTTGCGGGGCGTTCGTGTAAGGGGAGGAAAGAGTGACAGCCGCCAAATCTGACAAGACCGGGATGTTTTGGCAAGAAGTCGTGAATGTGTCGACGACGGCGCCGAGGACGCGATTTGAACCCTCGCCGACCACCGGAGCGCCGTCCGCAACGTGCTCTCGCACCGTGACAATTCGGCGACAATTCCGGAATTCCTCCGGGATTCACCCGCGGAATTATCGAGTTCTTCATGGCTCGAATCACGGGCCGGCCGCGTCCGAAAGCCACTCTATCGAGGGGGTGGCTTAACTTGACGATGGCGGCGCCGGGCAGTTATACTATCCTATGAGTGGCCCCGCTGTCGCTGGAAGCTCCGCGGATTATGTCATGAGCCCGTAGCGGGTCGAGCAAACCGTGGTCCCGGTGGGCCTCGCTACGCACAACCCTCCTACGCGAGCGCCCCGATCGGGCACCTTGCCTCGATCTCACGCAAACACCAGAGAACTTCGTCGATGAACCGCTTCGTCAAATGGTGGACTTTGTCTTTGGTGGCCTTGGCCGCGCTCGTGGCCGCGCCGGCGATGGCGCAGACGGCGAAGGCGCAGACGGCGAAGGGACCCTATCGGCCGCCGTCCAAGGGCGTGATGGAGGACGTCAGCCCGGCGCGACAGTTCAACGAGTCGTACAGTCGCCACGACGTCATCGAACTCTTGGCGGTCGACCCGAAATTCGACTGGGCCAAGAACGTCACGTTCCGCCGGGACGTCTGGAACCTGAAGTTCGAGTACAAGCCGTTGCGGATGGTCTGGGTCGACGTGCCCCAGGAAAGCGGGAAGCTGCAGCGAAAGCCGATCCACTACCTGGTCTATAGCGTGACGAACGAGTCGGTCAAGGAGCAGAAGTACAAGCCGCCCCGCTACGGTTGGATGCACCCGGTCAAGAACGAGGACGGCACCTATTCGGCCGAGTACCAGGACCGGCCGATCCCGTTCGTTCCCGCCTTCCTCCTCAATAGCCCCGAGTACAACAAGGCTTACCCGGACCGGGTGATCCCGCTGGCGATGCCGGCCATCCGCGCGCGGGAAGACCGGCTGCTGCCGGCCTGGGCGGACGCGAGCCAGACGATTCCGCGCGAGCCGCTTCGCAATTCGGTCGAGATGGCCATGGAGATCCCGGTCGGCCAAACGGCGTGGGGCGTGGCGACGTGGGAGGAAATCGATCCGCGAATCGACCGGATTACGATCTACGTCCAGGGACTGACGAACGTGTATCAGTGGAAGGACGATCCGGCGAAATATCGCGCGGACGCGCCACGCGAGGAGTACCGCAAGCTGGCTCTGAAGACGCTCAGGCTGAACTTCTGGCGTCCCGGCGACGAGTTCGATCCCCACGAGGGCGAACTCCGGCGGGGTCATCCGGGCGAACCGGACTACGAGTGGCTCTACCTGCCGAGCCTCGGTGGGAAGTAGAAGGGCAACCGTTCTCGGGGGACTGTCCCGATTCTCGCGGCGCGGCAAACCTTGCGCCGCCGGTCCGTGTCTCCGCCGCGAAAATGGGACTGTACCCCTCGCGGCACGCTTGCCAGACTCGTCGAAGACTGCTACGATAAGTGTGGTCCTCTACCATGTTCGTGTTGTCGATGCAATATTTTGGAGAGCCGATACGTTGCCCGTTGGGTGCCTGAACTATTACGATACCGGCCGCGTGTATAGCCGGGAACCGGACCGCTTGTCGGGACGGCCCCGGATCACACAACCCGGGCTCCAGGCTACCCGCTTTTTTTGATAACGGGTTCTCACAAAGAGCATCGCCACGGCATTGCGGTGGAGGGCC
>JAPLNP010000034.1 GCA_026401055.1 Planctomycetia bacterium | reverse complement strand
CGGCGAACCGCAATTGCAGCTCTGCTGCGACTACCTGAGCGATACTACCCCCCTGACGGGCTTCTGGAAGCGTCGTGCCGCCAGGCAACAAGGCTTTCGCAAATCCCGTCCCTCAATCTAGCGAACCCTGTCCTGCACCCGATGCGCCGTAAATGGGCAAATCACGGTTTCGGTGGGGCTCGGCCGCCGGTCAGACGTGATTCCGGCGGCTGAGGCAATTCGACGCGGGTCTGGATCACAGAACCTTGCCTACATTCGGCGGCCTCGACCCACCCTACGGAATCAATCCCATTTCAAAATCGCCCCCGTGTCGGCACTGGTGGCCATCGCGGCGTATTTGGCCAGACAGCCGGTGGTGTAGCGGGCCGGGCGGGGCTTCCACGTCTTGCGGCGATTGGCCAAGTCCGCCTCGCTCAATCGCACCGCGAGCGAGTGGCCGGGGATGTCGATCTCGATGACGTCGCCCGGCTCCAACAGGCCGATCGGACCGCCGGCGGCGGCTTCCGGGCTGACGTCGCCGATGCACGCGCCGGCCGAGCCGCCGGAGAATCGCCCGTCGGTCACCAGCGCCACCGACTAGTCCAGCCCGACGCCCTTGATCGCCGAGGTCGGCGCGAGCATCTCCTGCATGCCCGGCCCGCCCTTGGGCCCCTCGTAGCGGATCACGACGACGTCGCCGGCCTTGACCCGGCCGCCCACGATCCCCTCGTAGGCCTCGGTCTCGCTCTCGAAGATCACGGCGGGACCGGTGTGCTTCATCATCTCGGGCAGCACACCGGCGGCCTTCACCACCGCGCCGTTGGGCGCGAGGTTGCCGTGGAGAATCACCAGCCCGCCCTCCTTGCTGTAGGCGTGGTCCACCTCGCGGATGCAATCCATCGGGTCGAAGCCCAGGGCCTTGGCCGAGAGGTCGCGAATCGTGCCCGGGGCCTTCTCGACGACCATGCCCTCGGGGCTGCGTCGTCCGCCGGGGAGAACGGCCGCGAGTTCCAGGGCCTCGGGGCTGGCGGTCTTCGCGCGGATGTCGTACTCGGCGATGTTCTCGCCGAGCGTCTTACCGGTGACGGTGGGGCAGTCCAGGTGCAAGAGGCCCGGCCGGCCGCGGTTGATGCTGCCGAGGATCGTGTGGATGCCGCCGGCATTGTGGACGTCCTGGACGTGGTAGTGGTGGCTGGGGGCCACTTTGCAGATGTTCGGCGTCTTGCGGCTGAGCTCGTTGATCCGCTGGATGTCGTACTCGACGCCCGCCTCGCGGGCGATGGCCAACATGTGCAGCACCGTGTTGGTGCTCCCGCCCATGGCCATGTCCAAGATCATCGAATTGTCGACGGACGCCTGCGTGCAAATCTCGCGGGGCAACAGGCCGTGGCCCTCGCCGAGCTTGTCGAACGTCAGGACCATTTCGACGATACGCCGGGCGGCCCTCTGGTAGAGCTTTTTCCGCTCGGCGCTCGTGGCCAAGAGCGTGCCGTTCATCGGCAAGCCCATGCCCAGGGCCTCGCAAAGGCAGTTCATGCTGTTGGCCGTGAACAGGCCCGCGCACGAACCGCACGTCGGACAAGCCGCCCGCTCCAGGGTGAGAAGCTCGTCGGCCGAGATCTTCTTGTTCTGCCGGGCGGCCGCGCCGGTGAAAACGTCGACGACGTCGACCGTTTTGCCCGAGGGCGTCTTGCCGGCCTCCATCGGACCGCCGCTGACAACAAGCGTCGGGACGTTGCACCGCATCGCGGCCATCAACATGCCGGGCACGATCTTGTCGCAGTTGGGGATGCAGATCATGCCGTCGAAGCAATGGGCATCGATCATCGTCTCGACCGCGTCGGCGATGATCTCGCGGCTGGGCAGCGAGTACTTCATGCCGCTGTGGCCCATGGCGATTCCGTCGTCGACGCCGATCGTGTTGAACACGAAGGGCACGCCGCCGGCCTCGCGGACGCACTGCTTGACGTACTGGCCGACCTTGTCGAGATGGATGTGGCCGGGGATGATGTCGGTGTAGCTGTTCGCGATGGCGATGAAGGGTTTTTGGAAATCGTCTTCACTGACGCCGGTGGCCCGCAGAAGGCTACGATGAGGGGCTCTCGCATCCCCCTTTTTAATCATGTCCGATCGCATGTTGGAATGCTCCTTGGTTCCCAGAAGGTCTGCAATCGGATATTCTAGGCCATCGGCGAGCCCAACGGTAGGCCCGCCAGTTGTCATGTGGCACAACCAGTGTCCAACCCCCAACCTCCAACCCCCGACTTGCCATGCAATCCGTAGTCACCCCGCTGATTTTCATCGCCCTGTTCAACGGCCACAACCTCGACGGCTGGCAGGGCAATCTCGACGTCTTTCGCGTCCAACAGGACGCGATCGTAGCCGGCTCGATGGACAAGCCGGTGGCGCGAAACGAGTTCCTCGCGGCGGACAAGGAGTACGAGAATTTCGAGTTGCGGTTGAAGTTCAAGCTGCTCGGCGGCGCGAAGGCCAACGCCGGCATCCAGCTCCGCAGCCGCCGGATGGCGAAGGACTCCCCGCAGCCGCACGAAATGATCGGCTACCAGGCCGACATGGGCGACGGCTGGTGGGGCTGCCTCTACGACGAGTCGCGGCGCCGCAAGGTGCTCGCCGGGCCGCCCGAGCCGGACCGCAACAAGCTCGTCAAACAGGGCGAGTGGAACGATTACCGCATCCTGTGCGAAGGCCCGCGAATCCGCCTCTGGGTCAACGGCCGGCAGACGGTCGACTACACCGAGACGGACGCTTCGATCCCGCAAAAGGGCCTGATCGCCGTGCAGATCCACGGCGGCCCGGCGAGCGAGGCGTGGTACAAAGACGTCGAGATCCGCGTGCTTCCCGAGACGAAATGATGTGTGACGCTCGACTGGAATTGGCGATCGACGCCGCGCGCGAGGCGGGCCTCCTGACACTGGAGTATTTCCGCCGCGACGACGTCGAGGTCCAGCGGAAGCGTGACGATTCGCCGGTGACGATTGCCGACCGTCGGGCGGAAGAGTACCTCCGCCGCCGGATCGCCGAGGCGTTTCCGCAAGATGCGATCCGCGGCGAAGAGGGCGACGACCGGCCGGGCGAAAGCGGCTTCCGCTGGCTCGTTGACCCCATCGACGGAACCAAGTCGTTCATCCACGGCGTGCCCTTGTACGCCACGCTCGTGGCCGTCGAACATGAAGGCGAAAGCGTGCTGGGCGTGATCGAGGTCCCGGCGCTGGGCGAGCGGGTTTACGCCGCGACGGGCCGCGGAGCGTGGCACGTCGTCGGTGAGGCGTCCCCGCAGCCGGCCAAGGTCTCGGCCTGCCCACGGCTCGCCGAGGGCCTGTTCCTCACCAGCAGCGTCGCCACCTTCGACCGTCTCGGACTGCGCGGCGTTTACGACCGGCTCCAGGCGTCCGCCCGGCTCGCGCGAACCTGGGGCGACGGCTACGGCTACTTCCTGGTGGCGACGGGCCGGGCGGCGTTGATGGTGGATCCGGCGATGGAAGTCTGGGACGCCGGCCCGATGCTGCCGATCCTTCAGGAAGCCGGCGGCACGTTCACCGACTGGCAAGGCCGCGCGACGATCCACGGCGGCCGCGGCGTGGGGACCAACGGCATGGTTTTCGAGGAAGTCATGGAACTGCTGGGCAGCCGCTGAGCGGGGCAACCGTATCCAATGAATGTGGGGGTACCGCAATTCAGCGGCGCGCCATAACTGCAGGAGGCGACTCCCTCGCCGACCGGGGCCGAGCCATTCGACAGTCGGCAACGGAGTCGCCTCCAGCGACAACACCCCCCATCGCCCATTGACCCGCAGCATCGCCACCCGGTAGGATGCACCCTAGCCGGGCGATTAGCTCAGTCGGCTAGAGCGCCACGTTTACACCGTGGATGTCGAGGGTTCGAGTCCCCCATCGCCCACTCGCCACAAACCTAGCCGAATCCGGGACTTAGGATACCTTCCGGCGGTCGGAAGCGCGGCCTTAAACCGAAACCAAAGCGCGTAAATTACGCGCGCCAGTTTCAGGAGGTCGCCTCTATGTCCCGATCGTCACACGTCCCCACTTACTGTCTCCACAAGCCAAGCGGCCGCGCGTACGTCCGCATCCGCGGCAAGGTCATCTACTGCGGCGTGCATGGTACGCCGGAGAGCAAGGCCGAGCACGGCCGGCTGATCGCCGAGTTCGCTGCCAACCCCGGCGCCCCAACCCCGGCGTTCTCGGCGATCACCGTCGTGGAGTTGATCGCCATCTACTTTGAGTTCTGCTGCGGGTACTACCGCCGCGACGGCAAACCCACCCGCCACGTCGATCGGGTCCGCTTGGCAATGCGGCCTGTCCGGGAGCTTTACGGCACGATCGCGGCGGAGTCCTTCGGCCCCTTGGCCCTGAGGGCGATCCAGGCACGCTTGGTGGCGACGGGGGTATCGAGGAAGTACATCAATGACCTGGTGTGCGAGGTCAAACGCCTGTTCAAGTGGGGCGTGTCGATGGAAATGCTGCCCCCGTCGGTCTACCACGCCCTGACAACCATTCCAGGCTTGAAACAGGGCCGGACGACCGCGCGGGAGCCGAAGCCAGTCCAGCCCGTCGCCGACGACCTGGTCGAGGCCACCTTGCCGTACATGCCGTCGATCGTCGCCGACTTAGTTCGGGTCCAGCGGTACACCGGGTGTCGGCCGAGCGAGATCTGCCAGCTACGCCCGTGCGACGTGGAGCGGGACGGCGAAGTCTGGCGGTACTCCCCACGGACACACAAGACGCAATACCGTGGCCGAGAGCGGATCATCTACATCGGGCCACAAGCCCAGCGGGTTCTCGCGCCCTACCTCGATCGCGATCCGGCGGCGCACTGCTTCAGCCCGGCCGAGTCCGAGGAGCACCGCCACCGGGAAATGAGGGCGAATCGCAAGAGCAATGTCCAGCCCTCCCAGCGCAACCGCCGGAAGCCCAGACCGAAACGGCTTCCCGCCACCGCCTACACCAAGGATTCCTACCAGCGTGCCATCGCCCGGGCGGTGGTCAAGGCGAACAGAGCGCGGACGGAGGAAGCTACCGACATGGGAATCGAGCCGACCCTCCTGCCTCACTGGCACGCCAATCAACTAAGGCACGCAGCGGCGACGGAGGTCAGAAGGAAGTACGGCCTGGAGGCCGCGCAAATCATCCTTGGCCATGCCAAAGCCGACATCACGCAAACCTACGCCGAGCGCGACGCACGCCTGGCCGTGGAAGTCTCGAAGGCAATCGGGTAGCATGATCGGATTGCCCGGAGCCGCCGACGGGCGGCGCCGGTTGGCCGGCGCGTCGTGGAAACACCTTCGCCACGATGCCCGGCCGACCGCCCGGCGTGAAAGGAAGGTGATTCAGTGAACGCATCCGTTCAACAGGACCCGGCCAGACTACTCGACGCCCTCACGTTCTGGGAAGAGTACCCGCGAAACCTTGGCGAGTGCCGCGTGGCAGTTGCCCAGATCCAGGAGCACAGAGACCATGTGGGCCTTCTCCTGCACGACGGGCCGCGTCCGAGGACTGTCCCCGTAACGGACATTGAGGGGTCGTGGTGTGCCCCCGGCGAACAACAGTGGACTCTAAATGGGGCTCGGGAGCGTTAAACGGATTTAACGCAAACATCACGCGCAGTTTAACGTTGTGCGTCTACCTTGCATGTAGTGTTGGTTCCCCACACTTACATGCAAGGAAACACAATGATTGACATTTCGTCCGAGCAGGTGGTTACTCTTGCCGAGGCCACCACCCACCTACCCCGTCGCCGCCAAGGAAAGCGGCCCAATATCGCGACCCTGTATCGCTGGGCTCAATCTGGCGTCAAGGGAATCCGCCTTGAAACCATCTGCGTCGGCGCGACCAGATGCACCTCTGTCGAGGCCCTCCAGCGATTCTGTGAAGCCGTCACCGCCGCGGCCGACGGCACGCCCGTCTCCCCACCTCCCCGCCTTACGGCTCATCGCCAGCGGCAGATCGACGCCGCCGAGCGGCGATTGGCCGAAGCTCGTATCTGACCCCCCATAGAAAACACTGACAGGCGCCGCCGGGTGAAGGAGTATTTGCGTATGGATTGTGTACCCGAATCACCGCGGGGACAAGCGGCGGTCGCCGGCAAGCCGAAAGTCCTGTCGGTCATCGCCGAGAACGTTCCTGAGGATCTTCGGTCGATCAACCGATGGCTCGGTTGGCGTTGGGAGGAGATACGACCCGGCAAGTGGACCAAGCCGCCCTACTCGATTCACACCGGCCAGAAATGCGACAAGACCGACCCGTCGAGTTGGTGTAGCTTCGATGAAGCGATCGCGGCCCATAGGAGTGGACGTTTCGACGGCGTGGGGTTCTGCTTCACCGAGGACGATGATCTGGCTGGCGTTGACCTCGACGACTGCGTAGATCCCGTGACCGGCGAGCTGAACGACCAGGCCAAGTGGATCGTCGCGATGCTCGACTCCTACTCGGAGATCTCCCCAAGCGGAGAAGGCGTCAAGATCTTCCTTCGTGCCAAGTTCAACAGCAACAAGGCGGATCATAAGAAAGGGATCGAGGTCTGCCAGAGCGGCTCCTACTTCTGCGTCACCGGTCGACGGCTCGAAAACGTAAACCACGTTGTCAGCCATTGCAGTCCTTGCCAAACGGAGATCCTATGGGAAGAGGCTTTCGGCGACGGAGAGAAACCGCGATTCAACAGCCTGTCCGATCGTGAGGTGGCCGTATCAGCCCTTGCGGCGCTACCGGCATCCTATGCCGACAGCTACCTCGATTGGATTCATGTGGGCATGATGCTGTACACCGTCGACGACGGGCTTTTCGACGAGTGGGACCGCTGGTCGCAAAGCTCGGAAAAGTACGTTTCGGGCGAGTGTCGGAAGAAATGGGACTCGTTCAACGGCGACGGCGCGAAGCGTTTACGGTTAGGCACGCTCGTTCACCTGGCGATGAAAAACGGCTGGACGCCACCGACAAACTCAAACGGGGCGTCGCCGGGGAATATCAAGAAAGAAACCGAAAAGGCCGCGAAGCGACTGGCACGCATCGAGCCATTCGTGCCGTTCCCGGTCGACGCCCTCCCCGAACCCATTTGCGGCTTCGTGACGGCGATCTCCACAGCGATTGGCTGCGACCCATGTTTTGTTGCCCTGCCCTGTATATCCGCAATGGCCGGTTGTATGTAACCGTTCACACCTCGGGGGAGTGTTCTTGATGAATTGATCTGGACTTGGATGCCGGTTGTGTGTCACAACGGTGGGCATGGAAGCGGTAATTACGGAAGAAATCATTGCTCGCCAGCCGCCGGAAGCGCAGGCCATC
>JAPLNP010000394.1 GCA_026401055.1 Planctomycetia bacterium | reverse complement strand
GCCTCGATCTCGCGGCGCGACGGCGTGGTGGTCGAGTCGGTCCGCTCGCCCGAGATGGTCTACGTCAACGGCCGGCACCTGGTCAAGGGTCCGTGGTCGATCGCGCCGTCGGTCGCGAAGGTGAAGCTCGGAGCGGATCGGCGGCTGGACATGGAGATCACCTGGCAGGCCGACGTGCCGATTCCCGACGGCTACGTGCCGTTTCTGCACTGGGTCGACGCCAAGGGCGAGATCGTATTGCAGTCGAGCCAGGACCCCGCGGCGCTCGGGAAGACCCGCCGCGGCACGATCGGGGCGTCGGCCGGCACGCGCGTGCCCGAGTCGCTCGAAGCCGGGCGAACACTGGAGCTTCGCGTCGGATTCTTTCGTCCGGACGGGGGCGACCGGTTGCCGCTGGTCGGCCCGGACGACGGCACGCGGCGAATCCGCCTGGGCTCGATCCGGCTGGAGGGCGCCGGCCGCGACGTGACGGGCGTGACGTGGACGCCGCTCGAACCGACCCCCGATCCGCTCTTGGCCCGACTCAATCCCGCCGACAAGCCGATCGACTTCGGCCCGATCGTGACCGCCGGCGGCTGCCGCGTTACCCGCGGCGGCGATGCACTCATCATCACGCCGCTCCCCGAGGGCCGCGAGTTCACCGTCCGGCTGCGTTTGGCCGAGTTGCCCTGGAAGGTTGCCGCGCCTCGCTACGTCGAAGCCCTCGACCAAGCCGGCAAGCCCCAAAGCCGGCAGGAGATTCGCCTGGAGGGCGACACGCTCGTTATCCCGTGCTCACCCGAGGTGTTCGCGTATCGGTTGGCGCCGGGGTAGAATAGTTGGGTGCCATGTCCACGCTTGCCGTGAACATGGCACCCGGCTTCGACGGGAGAAGGGACTATGAGCACCAGGTGTTGTCAACCTGCCCCCACTTGCGTCAGCCATCGTCGGACGCTACAAAATAGGGTTTGGTGTCCGCAACAGGGTAGACAAGTGAAGGGAACTGCCGTGGTTACCGCAAAGGCATCGGTGGGCGATTTGAGAGGCGTTTGGTCGGCGACCCCCACGCCCTTTACCGACAAGATGGAACTCGACGCGGTCTCGGTCCGGCGGATGATCGACCATCATCTCCGGATCGGCGTGACGAAACTCTTCCTCGCCGGAACGTGCGGGGAAGGTCCCTGGATGACCGACGCCCAACGGCGCGGGCTGCTCAAGACCGCGTCGGAGTACGCCGCCGGGCGGATGGTCTTGGCCGTTCAGGTGACCGACACGTCGCCGGGGCGAATCCTCGACAACATCCACCAGGCCAAGGAAGACGGCGCGCACGTGGCGGTCATCGCGCCGCCGAGCATGTTTATGAATCCGACGCCCAAGCGACTCTTGGACCACTACGTTCGGGCGATTTCGCAGAGTCCCTTGCCGGTCGGGATCTACGACCGGGGCGCTTCGTCGGCTGTGGCCGTCCCCGACGCCGTGATGAAGAAAATCGTCGCCCACAAGAACGTGATCCTCGTCAAGGACAGCTCGAGCGATCCCCGACGGCGAGCCGTCCTACTGGCCGCGCGTCGCGCGAATCAGCGTCTGTGCCTGTTCGACGGCGATGAGTTCCATTGCCTGGAGTACCTGGAAGCCGGTTACGACGGGCTGCTGTTGGGGGGCGGAATTTTCAACGGCTACCTGGCCGGCAAGCTCATCGAGGCGGTCCGCGACGGCAATCGCGCCGAGGCCGAGAGGATCGACCAACGCATCATCCGGATCAACTACGCGGTTTACGGCGGCAAGACGCTCGGCTGCTGGCTCTCGGGGCTCAAAGAACTCCTCGTCGCCATGAATGTCTTCCGAACCGCGAAGAGTCATCTCGACTACCCTATGACCGCCGCCTGTCGCCGCGCGATCCGGCGCGTGCTCGAGAAGGATCGCGACGTGCTGCTGCCGTAGCGATTCGTCAATCCATGCCGGGAGTCCAGATCTTGGGCTTCTCCCCGGCGGGCGCGACGCTGTCGGGGGTCCACAATCCGCCGGGCTCGGCCGACGCGGCGGGTACCTCCTCCTCGGGCAAAGGCTGGGCGAGCGTGCCGTCCGGACGGAGGATGCCCAAACGAACCAGGATCCCGGCGAATGCCTCGGCGACCCCCGGCTCGCGAATGTGTTCTCGCTCGACGTGACGCAAGAGGCGGGCCATTTCCTCGCCGTCGCCTCGCGCAAGCCGGATGTTGATTTCCAGGAGGTCCCAACCGGCCGAGGACTCGCCCGCCGATTCCGCCGCCTGGCGACCTCGCGTGATGTACTCCAGCGCGCGATCGTGGTCTTCCTCGACCCGGGCCAGGACGCCCAGCGCGCGCCGGAGTTCCACGGCGCCGATGCCGGGCCGGTTCACCCACTCGCGACCGAACGCCTTCACGGCGTCCACGGCTCCATAGGCCGCGGCGAAGGTGAAGCCGTCGCGCAGCATCTCATCGGACAGCTTGTCGACCTCGACGCGGGCGAGCCTCACCAGCGGCACGTCCAACACGTCGTCGTCGCCCACGTCGATCGGCCCCGGGGTCGGCAGTCCCAGCTTGGCCCGAAGCCGGTTGGAGTCGAAACGCTCGCCGGCTTGCCTCGTCCAGATCTCCATGAGTACGATCGCCGCCAAGAGGGAGATTTGCCTGGCCGGATCGCCGGCGACCTCTTCGGGGGATTTTCCATCGAGCAGGCCAAGCGGCATACGCGGCCAGACTTCCAGCAGGGCCTGCTCCAGAAGCGCCACGCCCAGCGCTTCCACCTGGGG
>JAPLNP010000002.1 GCA_026401055.1 Planctomycetia bacterium | reverse complement strand
AGGATTTGGGCGGGATTGTGATTTCGAGCCGGCATTTGAACAACTTGACCGTGAAGATCGGCGCGGAGTTGGCTGAAGATCGCGACGCGGTGACGGGGGCGTACTTTGATCAGCCGTTGCCGCGAAGACCGCGCCGCCCGGAGACGCCGATTGCTCTTGCGACGGTAAGCACGGACGGTGGTCGGATGCAAACGCGGCGGGAGGGCGGCGGAGTCGGCGTCCACGATCCGCATTGGCGAGAGACGAAAAACGCCTTGTTTTTAAGGATGAACGGGGTTTCGTTCGCCGAGGATCCGCACCCGGAGTTGCCGGAGTGTTTCGTGGACCGTTATCGGATGAAGACGTTGCTGCCGGGCGTGGCGTCGGCCGCAAGCCAGCGGAAGGAGGATCGTCCCTCGGCGGCGGAGACGCGAGAGGAGCGGTGCCGCTGGCGTCCGGAGTCTCTGTTTCGTAGTTGCTTGAGTTCCTTGGCCACGAGCGACCTGTTCGGTCGAATGATGGCGGCGGAGGCCGACTCGCGTGGGTTTTACCGCGCCGTGAAGCAAGCGTTCGTCGGCGACGGCTTGCCGTACAACTGGACGATTCAGCGGACGTACTTTCCCACGTTCACGCCCATCCTCGATTTTGTTCACGTGGTGGAGCATGTCTACGCGGCGGCGCGTTGCGTGCGACACGACGAGGAAGAAGTCTGGCGACTCCATCTGCAATGGACCACCGCGTGTTGGCAAGGTCGCGTTCAGGAAGTCATCTCGCGGTTGCGTGCCGAACAAGAACGTCTCGGCGCGTCACCAGCGGACGCCGCCGAGAACGATCCTCGCCGAATCCTCGCCGAGGCAGTTGGCTACTTCCAGAACAATGCGTCGCGGATGGACTATCCGGCCTACCGCCGCGACGGCCTCCCCGTGACGTCGGCTCTGATGGAGTCGTTCGTCAAAGAACTCAACCACCGAGTAAAAGGGACGGAGAAGTTCTGGAACGACGGAACCAGCGGCGAAGCGATCCTGCAAGTCCGGGCCGCCGTGTTATGCGACGACGAGCGTCTCGAACGGCACTTGGCAAACCGCCCCGGCAACCCATTTCGCCCGAATGCCCGCCGCCGTCCCCTTACACTCGCCAACGCCAAGTAAAAAAGTGCGTTCCTGCACCCTGAAGAACAAAACCAGGAAAACACGGCAAAATGGGTGTGCGGGTTTTCGGAAAAGGGTTAACGGCGCGGGGTGGCGCCCAACGTGTCCCCTTCGGTTTGGCGCGCCCTTACTCTCCGGCCGTGCCCACGCCGACTCCGGCCGGAACCAAGACCGGGGCTCCCGGTTTGCCCTGGGCAGTCAGACCGGCGGCCTTCCAGACCCCGTCGAGTGCCTCGGCGGTTTTTCGGGCAATCAGATCGCGCCGACTGCCGGAAAAGATGCTCTTGTGTGGTTTGGCGGTGACCGGTCCCCGGTAGCCCATCTCGCCCAAGGCGATCAGGAAGGCGGGAACGTCGATTCGGCCGGTTGTGCCGGGCAGAAGCCGGGACTTCTCCGTCAACTCGGCCAACGGCGTCTCGGCCGGCGCGTCGGCGAGCTGAACGGCCACGATCTGATCGGCGGTCATCCCCCGGGCGTTCCCAACCGACCCACCCGAGACGACCAGGTCCCAGACGTCGAGCACGACGCCGAGATTCGAGACGCCGGCCATGCTCAGAAGGAGGCCCAAGGCATCCAATTCGTGGACGAACTGGAACGTCTTGTCCATACGCAACTCGGACGCCGCGCGGAACCCCACCCCCAGGCGGATACCCAAGGGGGCAAGCACCTTGCCGATTGCCCCAAGTCGAGCCCGGTGCAGCTCGAAATTCTCATGGTAGGGGAGCTTGTCACCCGCCGGGGCCAACGTCGTCAGGCACCGGGTGCAGCCAAGCTCCGCCGCCGTCGACGCCAATCCGGACAGACGCTGCAGGTCCTTCTGAAAGGCATCCTCCGGGCTATCGAGGCCGAAAGGCAGGTCGAACGTGGCAATGGTCAGCTTGCTGCTGTCGATCAATCGGCGGGCGTAAGGCATTCCGTGGAGCTTGGCGCGATTCGCGAAATCGACCATGTCCAGATCCATCGCTTTGAAGCCATGGGTGAGGGCCAATTCGATGATCTCGCTCTGATTTCCCGACACGCCCAGGACCGAAGTATTGAGATTCTTGAACATGGCATCCTCCCATAGAGTTAGACGATATGACCGAAAAGGCCAACGGGACCCGCCGATGGAAAGCCCCGTGCGGCAAGGTCCCGATGCTGATCGTGAAACCCAGTATTGTTGCACATCCAAGGAGTCTCTCATAGGGGCCCCGGGGGGCGAGAATGTCGGATGCCTCCACCACCCGGGTGCAGGACAGGGTTCGCTAGATTGAGGGACGGGATTTGCGAAAGCCTTGTTGCCTGGCGGCACGACGCTTCCAGAAGCCCGTCAGGGGGGTAGTATCGCTCAGGTAGTCGCAGCAGAGCTGCAATTGCGGTTCGCCG
>JAPLNP010000651.1 GCA_026401055.1 Planctomycetia bacterium | reverse complement strand
CGCTGTTTCTCCTCGACCACGCCCTGACCGCGGCGGAAGTCGCGGCCCTGATTGCCGACGCGGACAGTCTGCTTGCAGGCGATGCCAACCAAGACGGCACGGTCAACGACGCCGACGCCGCGATCCTGGCCGCCCATTGGCAGTTGACCAACGCCACGTGGACGCAGGGGAATTTTAACGGCGACGGAACTGTCGACAGCGCCGACGCCTCGTTGCTGGCGCTCAATTGGCAGAAATCGGTGCCGGAGCGCGAAGCGCAATCGGTGCCCGAGCCCAGCGCGATCGCCCTGGCCTGCGGCGGACTTCTCTGCCTGTGGCTGCGGCGGCGGTTCTTGGCCTGAGGACCGGCGGTAGCTGGCGTCTCCGCCGATGGCCATGGATCGCGGCTCGTCGGCGACGGAGTCGCCTCACATAGGAACGTTCGACCAAAACGGAGATGACTGAAATGCACTGCCCGCGAATAATGGTTTTGCTCCTGGCTTCGATCCTGCTCCCCTCGATGCTGTTCGCACAAGAACAGCTTCCCGGGACGGACCCCTTGAATCTGCCCCCAGGCACCGTGTCCGTCAACCTGCTCGCCGGGCAGTTGCAGCAGGTGAACAACTATTTCCTGGGGCGCATTGGTGACGCGCGGGACAGTCGGCTGGAGACATGGAATCCCGACTTCGGCTCGTTGGCGGCGTACGACGCCTCGCTCGCGGGCCAACGGACGGCGGTTGGCGACATGCTCGGGCTCGTGGGGACCACGACCGCGCTGGACAACGTGACCATCGCATTGCTCGGCCAGTCGGCGGACTGCCGCATCGAGCGGATCGAGGTGCCCACGGTGGATGGGGTGACGGCGCGCGGACTGCTGTTCTCGCCCACCGCCGGCACGACCCATCCGGCCGTCGTCGTCTCTCCGGATGCCACGACTTGGCCGGAGCAGTTTACCGGGCTGGCCACGGGCCTTACCACGCCCGCCTGGCTGAGCAACCTCGTCGCCCGTGGCGCGAGTGTTTACGTCCCACAGTCGATCGAGCGGCTTTCCGACCACTCTTATTGCACTCAGATCAACAAAGATCGGCGACACGCCCTGTACCGGCTGGGGTACGTCGTGGGCAACAGCATGCCGGGGTTGGACGTGGGCGACGTCTCCACGGCCATCGATTACCTCGCCAGTCGCTCCGACATTGATCCCGAGCGGATCGGCCTGGCGGGAGTGGGACAGGGAGGCATGACCTCGCTGTACACGGCGGCGATCGACGATCGGGTTTCCGCGGTGGCGGTGGCCGACTATTTCCAGGTGCGCGACGGAGCCTGGCAGGAGTCCGTCGATCGGCGTCTGCAGGGGCAACTCGTCAATGCCGGCGACGGAGAGTTGGCCGCTCTGGTGGCCTCGCACGCCTCGCTGGACATCGTCCGTTCCCCAACCTCCTCGATCCCGCTCTCGTCCGTGACGACCGAAGCCCAACGCGCGGCGTGGTTCTACGACGGGCTCGGGCGCTCCAACCAGCTTCGCGTGGTGACGGACCTCGGCGGCGTCGACGCCGTGACGAAGTCCACCTCGCTGGTGGCCGACCGTCTGGGGCTGCCCACGGCTGGGGGTACGCCCGTCTGGCCGACGGCGACCGTAACGTCCACCGCGGCGCTCGCGACGCGCAATCAGCATTTCCAGGAGCGGCTCGACTACCTGCGTACGTCGATCGACAATAGCCAAGCGCGTCGCTACGCGCGTTGGGACATCCTGAATCACTCGCCCCAGGAGTTCTTCGACACCATCCAGCCGGCCATGCTCGCGGACTACAAGAAGCTGGTGGGCGAGGTGGCGATCGACGAAACGCCGCTGGCGCCGCGGAGCAAGCTCGTGCTTACCACCGACCGGTACAAAGAATACCAGGTGATGCTCGGCGTCACCGAGGGCGTCGAGTTGTTCGCTCACGTGCTCGTGCCCGAAGGCCTCACCGGCCCCGCGCCGGCCATCGTCGCGCAGCACGGTTTCGGCGGCACGCCGGAGATGATCACGGGCTACAACATGACGGAAGACACGGTGTATCACGAGTTCGGCCGCCGGCTGGCGGAGGACGGGTACGTCGTGATCGCCCCGTACCTCATGCACCAGACGCCGGCCGAGGTGGTCAATGCCCAGTCGCTCAAGGCATCCACCGTGGACATGATGCGCGAGAGCATGGTCGTGGCCGATACCGAGCGGGCCGTGGATTTCCTCCAGACGCTTCCCTTTGTCGATCCCGAGCGGATCGGCTATTACGGCCTGTCCTACGGCGGCTATTCCGCGATTTGGACGGCGCCGCTGGTCGATCGCCTCAAGGCGGTGGTCATTTCGGGCAACTTCAACGATTGGCGCGAGAAGATCACCCACGACGCGGCGCCCAGCTATCTCGTTTATCCCGACGAGGATTTCTACAACTGGGACGTCCTCGACCGTTTTACGCATCCCGAGTTGATCGCCATGACGGCGCCTCGCGCGGTGTGCATCGAATACGGCACACAAGACGGCATCACGACCCCGGAATGGACCGCCAACGCCTGGAGTCAGGTGGTCGCGCTGCGCGATCACCTGGGGCTCACCAACATCGAACTCGCCCCATTCGTCGGCCCTCACGAAGTCCACGGCGTGGAATCGTTCCAGTTCCTGGACCGAATCCTGAGGCCCGATCTGGCACCGCCCGAAACGGGTTTGATCGGCCGTTGGGACCTGAACAAGGTTGTCGGCGGAACGACCCCGGGCGTGGTCGGCCCGCAGGACGGCCAGATCCACGGCACCATGACCCTCGCAGCCGGCGGCGCCCCCGCCATCTACTTGCCCGACGGCACGGAGATTCTCAACGACCACCATTTCGTCTGTGGCGGCCAGGTCGGCGACAACATCAACCTGGGCAGCGACTCCGATCTGAGCCCTCGATGCATCACCGTGGCGTTCTGGGCGAAGGCCACCGGCGATCATACCAGCGAGATCCTCGTTTCCAAGCACGGCACGGGAGGCAGCTCCTGGGAATTTGCCGTCGGCCTCAACTCGAACATGTTTTTCCGCACGTTCACGGGGACCGGGCAGGCGTTCGCCGGCTCCAACGCGGCCGATCCCTTCACGCAGGCGGACTTCAACGACGGCCAGTGGCATCTTCTCGTGGGCACGCACGACGGAGCCCTCTCGTCGCTCTATGTGGACGGCGAACTGGTCCAAACCCTCGCGTTGGCCGGCTCGCTCAATGACACCAGCGGGGTGACCGACCTGTTGCTGGGGCAGCGGCCCTACACCGGCGTGGAGGTGCCGTACGACGGTTGGCTCGGCGGCCCGCTATTGATTTTCGATTATGCGTTGACCGCGGAAGAAGTCGCGGCGTTGCTGGTCGCCCCGCTTGCGGGCGACGCCAACCGCGACGGCATCGTCGATGACGCGGACGCTTGCATCCTGGCCGCCCACTGGCAGACCCAGACGGGAATGGATTGGTCCGACGGCGATTTCAACCGCGACGGCAAGATCACCGACGCGGATGCCGCGATCCTGGCCGCCCACTGGCTGCAGACCGCGCCCGGTTACGTCCCGCCGTCGGTTCCCGAGCCGAGCGTGGTGGTCCTGGCGTTGGGAGGCGTCGTGTGCCTGCTGCTGCGAAGGCGGCTTTTTGGAGTGCGGTGATTCATCACCGCTTTCTTTTGGCGGCGCAACGTCCGCCGCGCTGCGAAGATTGGGACAGTGCCCGCGAATAGGACCACGTGATGGCGGAAAACTCCGCAACGAACGACGCTCGGCGGCCGCGTGTTGGGTGGAAGTGGTGGATCTGCGGGATCCTGTTTCTGGCCACCGTGCTCAACTATCTCGATCGGCAGACGATGTCGATCTGCGGCCCGATGATTCGCGACGAGATGCAGCTCTCCAACGAGCAATTCGGCGTGTTGCTCTCGGCGTTCCGCTGGACGTACGCCATCGTGCAGGTTCCCGCCGGGTTTCTGGCCGACCGCTTCTCGGTTCGCGTGGTTTACGCCTTGGCGGTGGGGCTCTGGTCGCTGGCCGGCGCCGCGGCGATGGCCGCCTACAACTCGCGAACCTTGCTGTGGACCCGCGCCGCGCTGGGCATTGGCGAGGCATTCAACTGGCCGTGCGCGTTGCGCGTGACGGCGAACATGCTGTCTCCCGAGGACCGCGGGTTGGCCAACGGACTGTTCAATAGCGGCTCGGCGATCGGCGCTCTGGTGGCCCCGTTGATCATCACGCCCATCGCCATGCGTTTTGGCTGGCGGATGGCGTTTCTCTTCATCGGCTCTCTGGGGGCGATCTGGCTGGTGCTGTGGTGGGGCGCCACGCGCCGAAGCGCGGAACTTGGCGCGACGGGGAAGGACGCCGTGGGGGTCGAGCAGAAGCGATCCGTCGGCCCGTCCCTCACTCGCCAAATCGCTCAACTGCTCGCGCACCCCGGCTTCTGGCTCCTGATGCTGGTGGCGGCAACACTCAATCCGTGCTGGTACTTCTGCGCCGATTGGATCCCGATATACATGCACGACCAGCGCGGGTTTGGGTACCTGGCCGCGGGCCTGGTGACCGTGCCCATCTTCGTTGGCGCCGACTTGGGCAACATCGGCGGCGGGGGCCTGGTGAAGTGGCTCTCCGGCCGCGGATGGTCCCTCCGGCGAGCTCGCGCGGCGGTGCTCGCCGTGGGAACCGTCCTGAGTCTTTCGGCCGTGATGGCCGGATACACCGATTCGCAGTACGTCTGCGTCGCGCTGCTCGGTTTGGCCGCGCTGGGAATCACCGCCGTGTTGGTCAACTACCTCGCCTGTTTGCAGGAAGTCTCGTTCGCCAGCGTCGGGCTTGCGGCGGGCATCCTGGGCATGTTCGGCAACGTGGTTGGAGCCACGGTGAATCCCTTCATCGGACGATACGTCGACCAAACCGGAAACTACGACCTGATCTTTGTCCTGTTGGGAATCCTGCCCCTCGTTGGCCTGTTCGCCTTGCTCGCTTTCGATGCCATCGAGGCCCGGCGGAAGTGTGACGCTTAGCCCCCCGCCGTCTCCCTCTTTGCATCCACCACCCTTACCGCACGAGGAACCTAATCCATGAAATACGAATTCTGGCGACGGTCGCTCTTGCTCATCCTTCTGCTCGCGTCCACCGCGGCCGCCGGAGAGCCCCTTCCCGGAACCGCCCTGCTGGACCCGTCCCGCCCGGACGCCGACGTCGTCGCGGAGCACGTGCGGCAGGTGATCGGCTACTTCAATCGGCGGATTGCCGAAGCGCGCCAGGGGCGCGACGCCGCGTGGCAGCCCGATTTCACTTCGCCGGAAGCGTACGCCAAATCCATCGCGCCGCATCGATCCGCGTGCCGCAAGATGCTCGGGCTTGGAGACGCAAAGCCGCGCATCGCGGAAACCGAAGTCTCCCTTGTCTCGGCGACGGATACCTGTCGCATCCAGCGTCTGACGATCCCCATCTCCGAGGGTCTGGCCGCCCGGGGCTTGCTCTTCCTGCCGACCACTACCGGCCGGCATCCATTGGTCGTCGTTTGTCCCGACGCCACCATGTGGCCCGAGCAGTGCGCCGGCCTAGAACAGGGCGCCGCCGCGGCCGGCTGGCTGAAGAACCTGGTGGACCGAGGCGCGGCCGTGTACCTTCCGCAGTCGATCGAGCGGCTCGCGGATCATCCCTACTCGAAGACGACCAACGACAAGGACCGGCGTCTGATCCTGCACCGGCTGGGATACATCGTGGGCCGCACGATGACCGGGCTCGACGTGGATGACACCCTGGCCGCGCTGGACTACCTGGCGGGGCGCCCGGAAATCGACGCGGGGCGAATCGGGTTGGTTGGCGTGGGGCAAGGCGGCATCACCGCGCTGTTTGCCGCCGGCTTGGATGATCGCGTGCGAGCCGCCGCCGTGGCCGACGCCTTCCAGACGCATGAACACCTGTGCGACGAACCGGCCGATCGTCGCCTGCCCGGCCAAATGCTGGAATTCGGCGACGCCGAACTAGCGGCGATGGTGGCCCCGCGGACCCTCGTTCTCGTCCACCCGAAGGACCCGCCCGACGGCGACCGATCGTTTCCGGACGAGGCCCGACGTGCCTCCCGGTTCTATGAGCGGCTCGGCGCGGGCGATCGACTGAAGGTTGTTGCCGTGGCGACGCCGCCGGAAATGCTCGACGCGGCAATCGGGCAAATCGCCGCCGAACTCGCGATGGGCGAGCCTTCCGGAAAAACCGTCCTGCCGCCGGCTTGGGTTTCCGAAGCGGACATCCGGGCCCTTCGCGATCGGCACTTCGAGGAACGCTTGCGCTACCTGAGGGCCTTGATCGACGCGAGCGAGAAGCGGCGTCAGGACCGCTGGCGTTTGACCACGCGTCCGGCGTCCGAGTTCAATAGCGTGAAATCGGAGATGTTGGCCGACTACCGGCGGCTGGTCGGCAAGGTCGACACCGAGGGCACGCCCATGCGGCCCCGAACCGATCTGGTCCTCTCTACCGAGAAGTACCGGGCGTATCGCGTGATGCTCGACGTGACGGACGGGGTCGAGGTCTACGGCCACTTGCTCGTTCCGCGAGACATCCAGGGGCGCCGGCCGGCCGTCATCGCTCAGCATGGGCTGAACGGAACCCCCGAGTTGGTCACGGGGCTGGGAATGACCGAGGACACCGTCTACCACGAGTTCGCGCGCCGTCTGGCGGAACACGGCTACGTGGTCTTCGCGCCGTTCTTGGCCCACCACGACCCGAGGAAGCAAATCAACGACCAGGCGCGGCTGGCCGATGCGGTGGGCATGATGCGCGTGGCCGTGCCCGTGGCCAAAACCCAGCGAGTGGTCGATTTCCTCCAGTCGCTGCCCTTCGTCGATCCCGAGCGAATCGGATACTACGGGTTGTCCTACGGCGGGTATTCCGCCCTGTGGATCGGGCCGCTGGTCGATCGGCTCTCAGTGGTCATTCCCTCGGGGCACTTCAACGACTGGCGGAGCAAGATCACGGCCGACAATACGCCGATCAGCTACCTTCAGCATCCCGACGAGGACTTCTACAACTGGGACGTCCTCGACCGTTTCACCCATGTCGAGCTGGTCACGATGATGATGCCCCGGCCCGTTTGCATTGAGTTCGGCGAGCGCGACGGGATCACCACGCCGGCATGGACGGCCTACGCCTGGAACCAGTTGCTCGCGGCGGGAAACCAACTTAGCTTTGCCGACCGGATCGAGTTGGCCCACTACGACGGCATTCACGAGATCCACGGGATCGAGACGTTCGATTGTCTCGATCGTTTCTTGCGGCCCGAGCGGACCGTCGGCCGGGACGGACGGCCGTTTGTGACGCAGATTCTCGATGGACGTAAAACGCCGCGAATCTCGGGACGGTTCTGGATTGCGCGTGGCGCCAAGGAATTGCGCGGAATGGCCATCAAGGTCGATCGCGTCGAAAAACCGGGGCCCGTCGAGATTCGCTTCGGCACGGCGCCCGGCAAGGAGGATCTTGGCAAGGCCCTCCTGGAGGCCGACTCGCCGCTTCCCGAAGGCGACCGTTTCGTGCCCGTGAGTGTTGCTCCCCGGCCGGTCACCGCGGGCGATCTCGTTTACTTCGACATCCGTGTGAGCGATAATGCGTCGGCAGCGGGCCACTGGGTATTTCGTGGGCCCAAGCCCCTGGGCGGAACGCACTGGGGCGACGGGTTCGGCCTGGCGTACCGCGTCCTCACCGACCGCGCCGAAGATGCAATTGAGCACTGAGAGGCCGTGAATCTTTCGAGACCGTCGTCGTAAGTCGTTATTTCTCGTCACGAGTTTGACCGTGAAATAAGGACTTACGTCAATAGAAGCGTTCTTTCGTCGATAGATTCACGTTCTCTGACCCCTCGCGAGCAAACCGAAAGGAATCCGAAGATGCGATACAGCCCGTTCTGTTCCGTTTCCCATGTGGTGGGAATCGCCGCCGCCTTGTGCGTAGGCGCGCTCTGCGGCACGGCGCCGGGCGAGGTTACCACGCTCGTGAAATACGACTACGAACACATGGCACAAGATTGCCCCTTCCGCACCGGCACCGTCGACGCCGGGGCCTTCGCCGGGGTTGGACAGATCATCACCATTCCCGAGGGAGCCAAGGACGTCTGCGGCGTTCGCTTCAAGGTCTCCAAGGCCGGTTCGCCGGGTGCTCTCGGTTACCGTCTCGGTCGGACCCCGGGCGGGTCGGAAATCGCCCAGGGGACCGTCCCGGCTGACGACGTGATCGCCCTTTACGACCTCCTTTACGGCGGCGACTTCGCGCCGCAGGCCGTCAAGCCGGGCGAGAAGCTCTACTTGACCTTGGCGGCCGAACGGGGCGCCTATCCCGATGACTACTATCTCGTCTACGGCCCGCGCGATGGGAAGGGGATTCCCCAGGAGGCGCGCGGGGCGGCGATTGCCCCGAAAGGTCGCGAGTCCTTTCCGCTCTCCTACCGCTTGTTGACGTCGGTGGGGCCGGGCGACGCGAAAGGAGTCGAGGAGCGTTTCGAGTTCGTGCGGCGAATGACCCGCCCGCCCTACAGCGATGCCAGGATACTCCGCGATCCCGAGCGCAAGCCGCGGCCCAACGAAGTCGCCGTCACGAGCGACTGGACGATCGTCGCCCCACCGGAAGGCAACGTCGTGATGGACACGGCCGTGGCCGACCTGCGGATGTTCTTCGAGCGCGTGATGGACATGAAACTCAACGTCGCCCGCGAACCCATCACGTCGGAAACACGGAAGCGGGAAAAGGCGATCATCCTCGCCGACGCCAAGGCGCTTGCCGGCGAGGCCGAGGGCCTGCAAGGCTCGGAGAGCTATCGAGTAATCGCCGGGCCGGGGCAAATCCTTCTTTGCGGCGCGGACGACCGCGGCGCGATGCGGGCCGCGTACTATCTCGAAGACAAGATGGGGTTTGCCGCCGGGCCGTTCGTCGAGGCGGGAACCGTCACGCGCCGATGCATGTTCAGCCCTCGCCTGACCCAGCGAGTCGGCCCCTTCAACACCTTTCTCACCGAGCTCTCCCAGCCGACAATCTACACCGACGGTTTTCTTTCGACCATTTCGCACCAGGGGTTCAACGGTCTATACCTGTACGGCAACCTCGAGGAACTGACCTACGACTCAAAAACGTTTCCGGAGTTGAATAACAGTCAGATCCCGCGCATCTCTTCGCCCGAGCTGTTCCCCGAAGTCCTGGACAAGGACGCGGTCAACCGGCGCTATCAGAGGCTCAACGACCTGATCGTCCGGGCGAAGAAGTACGGCGTCGACGTCTATTTGTACTACGCGACCAACTATCACCACCCCGTGCCCGAGGAGCTTTACAAGAAATACCCGGACTGCCGCGGCGTCGGCTGGGGCCGCGCCATGTGTACGAGCAACCCGCGCGTCGAGCGCTACCTGGCCGAAACGACGCGGAACCTCTTCCGCCGCGCTCCGGGTCTGAAGGGGTTGGTGATGATTTTCGACAGTGAAGGGTTCATGAGCTGCGCCACCAATCATTCCGCCTGTCCGCGCTGCAAACTCCGCAATCCGGAAGACATCGCCGCCGAGTTCATCACCACGGTCGACGCCGCCATGAAAGAGGTCGATCCCCAGACCGAACTGATCGCCTGGTCGTATTACACGGGACATCCGAAGTGGGTCGCGGCGGCGATCCCCAAGATGCCCAAAGACGTCACGTTCCAGGCGAATTTTGGCAAGGGGTCGATCGTCGAGCGGGGCGGAGTGCGTCACGTGTCCGGCGACTATCTGATCAGCGAAGTCGGCCCGCCGCCACACTTCGTCGAACACGCCAAGGCCGTTGTCGAGCATGGCATGAAGCTCTCGGCGAAGACTGAGCATTCCTATGCCAACGAGTTCGTCAACGTGCCGTACATTCCCATACCCCAGCAATTCCACCGCCGGGTCATGGCCATACGCCAGTATCCGGTCCGGGCGCTGTTGGCCAACTGGACGCATCAGGGCTACTCGCCCAACCCCAACGCCGAGATCCTCAAGTGGTATTCGTGGGACAACGAGCCGCCGATCGATCGGCTGTTGCTGGACATGGCCAGCCGGGAGTATGGCGCCGAGGCGGCCCCGGGGTTTGTTCGAGCGTGGGGGCATTTCAGCAAGGCGATCACGTACTATCCCTATTCGGACTCGGTGGCGCGGCATCCCGGCCCCATCCAGGTTGCCCCGGCTCAGCCGCTCTACCTCGATCCGAAGAAGAAGGTCGCAGGCGACTGGCGGAGTTTCGTGAACGACCTGGGCGGAACCCAGCCGTGGGGGCCGGAGATCGCCGTGAAATACTTCGGGCTTCTGGACGACGAGTGGCAAAAGGGCCTGGACGTCATGAGCGAGGCGATGGACAAGGTGCCGGCGGAGAAGCAGCCGGCGGCCCGACGCGAGTTCGGCATCGCCAAATCCATCCTCTGCTCGGTGCGTTCCTACATGAACGTGACGCGGTTCTTCGTCGCGCGCCAGCGTTTTTACGCCGAGCCTGACAAGACCTGGCGCGAAGCGATTCTGGCCGAGATGCGTGGAATCGCCGAGGCCGAGCTGACCAACGCTCGCGAAGCGCTCGTCGTATGCGAGGCTGACTCGAGGATAGGCTACGCCTCGGGAGGGTCCCACATCGGCGGCCTGTACACGCCGGCCTCGATCCGCGCGAAGATCGAACAGGTCGAGAAAATGATCGGGGAGGAAATGCCACGGATGGCAGCCGCGCCGTGATCCTGTCGTCGTCCAAGGCGAGTCTGGCTCAACCGAAAGAACACCTGGAACCACCTGCCCAACAAGGGTTGGAGTGAAACGCTGGAAAGCTTCTGTCTCGCGGTCGCGGAGAGTGGGGAGCCGGAGAACGCCGGCGTGGCCGACCGGATTCGGGCAACGGCCTGTGCAAGGGCCGCCGGGGAGTCCCTGGAAACGGGCCAGCCGGTCACCTTGCGGCCGACCTTTCGACGCGGCCGGCAGTAACCAGGCGACCATCGGGGACATCGCTGACGAGGTGATCGCCGTGGCCACAATAGGGAGACAAATCACGATGCAGACAGCTTGGGTCGTTCTTGTGGCATTGGGTTCGTTGTGGGCGCCGGCGGCCGGGGCGGCGGAGCCGCTTTACGTGTTTGCGTCGAACGACATGGACCCGACCATGCCCACCTCCCAGCCCGAGGCACGATGGTATCACTGGCTCGGCACGGACCCCGCCGTGACGCACCTGGAGACAGGGCTGGCCATTGACGCGGGGGAACATGCCGATCGCGGGCAGCGGATCGAGGTGACCGCCGACGCCCCGATCGCCGCGGTCCAGGTCAAGATGAAGCGGATCGGCGCGCCGGGGGCGCTGTGCTGGCAGGTCGGCACCGCCTGGGGGCGCGACGACCTCGGCTCGGGCGAGGTCGCGGCCGGCGAGATCGGCACGCGCTACGAGCGTTTCGTCACGCTCCCGTTGCGCCCGGCAAAAGCAAGACAAGTGTTCGTCCGGCTGCGGGCGGCCTCGGGTAAGTGCCCGGACGACTACTACGGCGTCTACTGCACTTGGGCCGAAACGCCGGCCCGGAAGGCCACGATCCGCGCGCACGACGGCACTCATTCGGTGGGCTGATGTATCGGATGCTGCGGCCGGATGAACACGGCGCGGCACTGGAGCGGGACGGGCATCCGGCGGTCGAAGGGGCGAATCATCGTGCGTGGCGACAGCGGTTTCTGCCGCGAGAATCTGATGTCCTGGTGCGAAGCCAACGGAGTCGATTTTGTGCTCGATTTGGCGAAACACGCCCGTTTGCAGCGGATTTTTGGCAAGGAACTGCACGAAGCGAAGATGCAATTCGAGGCGACCGGACTGCCCGCGCGCGGGTTCAAGGACTTCACCTATCGGACGCGGAAAAGTTGGCGTTGCGAGCGTCGCGTGGTGGGCAAGGCCGAACACTTGGCCAAGGGCGCCAACCCGCGATTCGTCGTGACCTCGCTTGCGGCCGAGAAACGCGACGCGCGCGTTGTACGAGGACGTGTACTGCGCCCGGGGCGAAATGGAGAATCGGATCAAGGAACAGCAGTTGTGCCTGTTCGCCGATCGCACGAGCTGCGCGACGATGCGCGCCAACCAATTGCGGTTGTGGTTGTCGAGCGCTGCCTACTTCTACAACATCATTTTCGCGGAACGGGGTTTAGGTGTTTTGCCAGCCATCTTTTGCGATGCGAGGCTTTGGCCTGCTTGTTGTGGGCGAGGTGGTAGTTCACCAGGTCCTCAGCGTCCTTCAGAGACAGTTGCGGGCGGG
>JAPLNP010000254.1 GCA_026401055.1 Planctomycetia bacterium | reverse complement strand
CATACTGAAGGTCTCCGTGTTAGGGGTCGAAAAAGTGTGGAAACTCAGCGAAAGCATAGCTTTCGCCGGCCCCTACACGGTTTTACGCTCGTCGAACTCTTGGTCGTCATTGCGATCATCGGCATCTTGATCGCGCTGTTGTTGCCGGCCGTGCAGGCCGCCCGGGAGGCCGCCCGGCGGATGCAGTGCACGAACAACCTGAAGCAGCTTGGGTTGGGGGTGCACAACTATATTTCGACCTACAATGTGTTTCCGCCGGCCGGCTTGATGAACACGCTGAACCGAATCAGCTACATCGGCGTCCTGCTGCCTTACGTCGAACAGGTGGAATTGTACAAGCGGATCGACATGACCGTGGGTTGGTGGACGGGCTCGCTGAACCACGCGGTTCGCCAGACGTCGTTGGCCTACGTTGCGTGTCCCTCGGCGCCCGATCCCAAGGCCAACCAGTGGTACGGCGACAACGGCTCGTACAACGTCGGCGACGGCGGCGAATACACGCTGCACTACCAGGGCGTGGCCGGGGCGGCGGGCCAAAAGGCCTTCTCGCCCACTTCTCCCCCCCAAGTCTACAGCGACTACGAACCTGACGTCGGTGGCACCGGCGTCAAGTCCAAGAACGGCGTGCTGCAGATCAGCAGCCTGGTGAGCATCGCCGACGTCTCGGACGGAACGAGCAACACCCTGATGATCGGGGAGATTTCCTGGCACAAGGGCGAATATGAGCCGTGGCTGGGCGGTTACAGCGGCGGCGGCATGAATATGATGTCGTGCAAGAATATCATGTATCCCTTCCGCAGCCGCTTCTACAACCCCAGTCAGAAATTCGATCCCAGCTACCCGTCGGCCACCGACATCTGCAACACCAGCTTCGGCGCGATGCACCCGGGCGGGTGCAATTTCGCCCGGGCGGACGGAAGCGTGCAGTTCTACGCTGAGGATATCAGCCTCGACGTGCTCAAGGCGCTCGCCACGCGCAACGGCGGCGAGGTGTTCGACCAGACCGAGTAGCACCGATTTCCGGGCAAGGCGCCAAAGGAAGGAGAAGGCATGTTCAAAGGCGGTGTGTGCGTGTTGGCGGTCGCGACGGCGGCGCTGGCGTGCGCCGGTTGCGGCCAGAAGGGCGGTCTGGCCACCGCGCCGGTCAAAGGCACGGTGCTGTACCAGGGCAAAGCGTTGACGCAAGGGAGCATCCAGTTCGTGCCCCAGCGCGGCCAGGCCGCCAACGGTCAGATCGGTTCCGATGGAACCTTCACCATCTCGATCCCCGGCAGCAACGGCGCGGTCGTCGGACCGAGCCAGATCGCGATCACGGTGACCCAGGAGGGAAAAGCCATTCCCGGAGAGCGATTCAAGTCGGTCGTGTGGCTCGTCCCGGAGCGATTCGCTTCGCCGGGCACCTCCGGACTCAGTTGCGAGATCAAGGAGGGCGCGAACGACTTCAAGATCGAACTCGCCCCGAACGGCCGCGGCAGCGTCACCCGGGTGGAATAGACCCCATTGATCAACCTGCTCTCGAACTTACACGGAAAGGCAAACCCGATGAGAATCAAACCCGCCGCTGGTCTCGTGGTCGTGACGTTGATGTTCGGATGGGCCACGGCCGCCGACGTCGACCGCGCGGATCCGCTCAACTTGTTTTCGATCGACGGTCGAAAGAGCATCACCGAGCCGGGCCACCTCGGCATCATCAACGGCAAGCTGACCGTGGGCACCCCGCACGGGCAAACCGCGCGGATCGACGGCCTCTGGGCCCCGCCGTTCGTGAGTTCCGACTTCGCGCTTGCGGCCATCGTGCTCGGCAAAGAAGTGCCGACCGAAAGCTACGTCTGGTGGCCGTTCAAGATCGAACGCCGGGGCACGATCGAAGGAATCGAAGTCGCCGTGGCGACCGTGTTGGTCCCGGGCAAACGCGGCGGGCTGCTCGCCGTGACCCTGGCCAACCCGACATCGGGCGGCCGCGAAGCGCCCCTTCGCTTCGACGTCAAAGGCACGCTCGACCGCTGCGATTTTTGGGAGTTCAGCGGCGCCAGAAGCTCGACGGCGACCCAAGCCGGCGCCGAGGGCCAGACGCTCTCGCTCGGGGCCGGCGGACTAGCCATCGTCCTGCGCGGCGGAACCGGCGAGTTGAAGTGGAACCCCGCGGGCACGGCCGGCGAGCAAGTCG
>JAPLNP010000332.1 GCA_026401055.1 Planctomycetia bacterium | reverse complement strand
GACCGGGTAATCCGCCGCGGGTCCTGCCGCGAAGGGACTGCCCGGGACGGGCGGCGACGACGGGGCCGGCCCAAAAGGGCTTTGGCCACTCGGCGGCGGGGGCACCGCCGGGCGGGGAACGTTCACAATCGCCCCACACGCCGGACACTTGGCCTGCTTGCCGGCGGTGTCGTCACCGGTTCGCAAGAGTTTTCCACACTGGCTACATCGGAATTCAATCGGCATTTGGCGGTTCTTGGTTGTCGGTTGTCGGTTCTTGGTTGTCGGTTGTCGGTTCCCAGCCCCCTCAAGCCTCCATTCTTACCAAATGGGGGTGGCGTGCTGCAATACGGGCTGTTATTCGCGTTTTAGATTCCGGCATTGAGCCATTGAACCAAAACGTACGCCAAATATCCCAGATTCAGCGCCAGCGCGAGGGAGCACAGCACAATCCCGACGATCGCCAGCCGGCGAAGCTCCGACCGGACGCCGTGGATGCCCAGCACCAGCCCCACCAGGGCACACGGCAGGCCGATCGGACAGCAGCAGAAGAAGCATAGCCCGCTCAGCCCCAGCACCAACGAGGCAATGGCCTTGTTCTCGCCCGGGGAAAATCGCCGGGGGCCCGGATCCTCCAGGGGGACTGATTTGATATATTGGAGGGGTCTTTCCGGCGTGGGGACGGCGAGGTCGGCCCCGCATTTCGGGCAGACCGCGGTTCGGCCCGCCGTGTCGTCGGGCGTCTTCAGCAGGGCGTTGCACTGGCTACAGCGGAACTCGATCGGCATGGCAACCTCGGCGGGGTCAGCTCGCAGGGGACTGTCCCGATTTTCGCGGCCCAGTGGACGTGGCGCCGCCGATGCGCGTTTTCGCCGCGAAAATGGGACTGTCCCCCTCGCATCCACCCAGAGTAACAGACCTGCCGCCGGAGGAACAAGATGACGAGTCTAAAACGAGCCGTGCAGAAACCAGCGGCCGTCGCGGAGCCGGCGGAAGAGCCAAAAACGGCGGCCCGAGGCCGTCTCGACCCGGTAGTAATCGCGGCCCACGCTTTGCCCACGCCACCAGCCGGTCTCGATCCGCTCGGGTCCCCAGACGTGCGCGACGCGATGGTGGCCGCCAAACTCGAATCCCAGCGGGGGACCCTCCGGCACGAGCGACGCGAGCGGCAGCGCGATCGGCCGCTTCGCCAGCCGCAACGGACGCGGCGGAATGCCCTCCGGCGCAAGGTCGCGACGGCGGCGCCTTCCCGCGTCGTCCACCAGCGATTCGTAGCGGTAGGCCAACTCGGGCTGGGCGTCACGCGCAAGCCGCAGACGCAGCACCGCCCGGCGTCCGAGACGGCCGCTGAGCCGATCGATCAGGCCGGCCAGTTCGCTCGATCGGGCCGACGCCCCATCGGCGAACATCTCCCGCTGCCGGTATTCCAACGGCGCGGTGGCCGCCGCTTCGACCCGCATCGCCGTCACCGGCGAAGGAAACGACACCCGCTCGAGCTGCATCCACGCCAACTCGAACAGATGCTTGGCCGACACGGTCGCCTGGAACAGTCCGACCGTGATTCGCGCCGGCGCGTCGGGCTTGCCTTCCATCTCGACGGCGCACTCCAGCCGCAAGACGCCCCGGCCGTGCAGCCGCAACTTCTCGGCCAACTGGTGGACCAACTGCTCCAAGAGGAGTTGCACGATCTCCCGGCGGGTGGTCGGATACTCCAGCGACCTCGCGGCGACCAGTTCCGGCTCCACCGGGCAGGAGCAAATCGTTTCTTCCGCCCGGCCCTCAAGCTGCGCAAGCCGCTTGAGCAACTCCGGCCCGAAGCGTGACGAAAGGGCGCTGCGGGGCAACGCTTCCAACGAGCCGATCTCAAAGATGCCCAACTGGTGCAGCACGTCGACCGTGTTTTCGGACAGCCGCAACGCCTCGATCGGCAGCCGGCCCACGGCCGCCCGGGTGCCTCCCGGGGGGATGATGCAGCAGGGACCAGGGGTCAGGGGCCAGGGGTCAGTTGTCGGACCAGGGGTCAGGGGCCAGGGGCCAGGGGCCAGGGAAGAGTTGTCGGTTGTCGGTTGTCGGTTGTCGGTTGTCGGTGAGTGGGTGGTTGCCGACGGCGAATCAAGTCCCCTCTCCCTTTGGGAGAGGGTTAGGGATTTTCCTTTGCCGGTCGACTCAACCACCCTCACCCCAGCCCTCTCCCAAAGGGAGAGGGAGTCTATCCTGCCCCTAACCCCCAACCCCTGATCCCTGAAACGCGCTGCCGCCCAGGCGGCTGCGAGCGTGTCGGCGATGGCCAGGCGAACGTCGAGCCGGCGTCGGGTGAAATCGTCGAGGACACGGCGAGCGAGGCATTCTTCGCCGCCGAACCATCGGGCGACGCCGGTGACGTCCAACAGCAGGCTCTCCGGCGCGGCGGATTCTTCCAGCCCGACGACGGGACTGAATTGCCGGCAGCCGGCGGCCAACGCGACCAGGGCGGCCCGATCGGCCACCGGATCGTAGGGCTCGACATAGCGCAACGACGGTCCGGCCAACGCCTCCGCTTCGGCCAAGGACATGCCGACGGCGATGCCCAGCGCCGCCCCCTCGGCCGAGCGCGCGACCACCCGGGCCGCGCCCCGCCGGGGCTCGTGCAACACCAGCGGTTGGCCGTCAAGCTCCGGCCGCTCGCCGACGAGCCGCTCGACCGGCCAGTTCGGAATCCAGATGCACAGTACGCGTTTCATCGTCGATTTCCACATCCACGCTCTTGCCGACGCCGTCCCCCCGACAACGCGGCAAATGAATCCGCAGCCGGCGGCGGTTGCGAACCTTTAGCCCGAACTTTGTCCTGGGTTTTGAACCGAAGTCTTTGTGGCGCACGAGGTTTGGGGCTCGTGTCGCTGCGCGGGTTCTGGCTACGGCGGGATCGGCAGGGCGAGTAGATC
>JAPLNP010000653.1 GCA_026401055.1 Planctomycetia bacterium | reverse complement strand
GATTCGCACGGGCTGAGCATCCCGACGCGTCTGCTCAGAGGTCGGGGAAAAGGCGTTAGCGGGTCCGTCAGCGTCCCCAGAAATTGGTCGTTTCTCGGGACTCCGAGAAAACGGATGACTTGCTGCGACTGCCAAGCGACGCCCTACGCTGGCCATCCCCATGGGTCTGGATCTCAGCGACCATGCCGGGCACCAAGTCGTCCCGGCCGAGCAGGCGCTGGCATTCGGTCTGGATGCACGTACAGGCGCACCAACAGCACTTGCCCAGGAGCTTGCGATCGAAGCGGGTGTGCAGTCGCAGCCGCCTGAAGATGGTCAAGACCACTGGCCAGTGCGCGACGGGGGAGCACACCTCTTCGGCCACGGGGATCGCGGTCAGCAGGGCGCGTTTCTGGTGACCGAAGGGGCAGGTGCAGCGTCGCTTGCAGGAACAGGCGACGAACATGACATGCGTTCCTTGCCGCGACCTGTCGGCGGGTATGATCCGTCGCGTCCTTAGCCGATCGGCACTTCGGGCTTATTTCCCTATTTCTTCTTGACCGTGATGAACCGCCCAACGATTTGGTGGAATTTGCCGCGTTCGGGCATGTTCCAACCGGCGGGGGTGATGTCGTGCACATAAAGGAGCGTGTCTGACGCGACCTCGCGGATGGCGCCGTAGCAGGTGCTCCCGCAATCGAGGACGGTGCCGTTGCTCGGACCGGCGAAGATGATGATTGGGTCCGTCCAACTCGTGCCGTCGGGGGCTGTGGACAACGCAAGCTGGCACTTCGGCCGGCCCGCGCGACAGGCGAGAACGCCGTTCTTCATCAGTGTCAGATCTGGATGGACGCTCATGCTGGCGTACTTCTCCGGCATGCGCTCCGGCTTGCTCCAGGTATTCCCGTCGTCGGTCGAGCGCGAATGGAACATCGGTTTGCCCGAATCGTTACGCATGAAACAGAAGAGGCTTTGGTTGGCCAGTCGCACCATGCACGGCTCATTGAGGCCCTCGCCGCCGACGGTCGGGTCGTAGCCGATGGTTGAGTAGTACTTCCAACTGCGCCCGCAATCAGTGCTGCGCATGAGAATCGAGCGGTCCAGCGCGTCGCCCTTGAAGCGTCCGTACATGTGAGCCAGGAGACTCCCGTCGAGAGCCTCGATCAGAGACCGGCAGAAGGTCATTCCGCACCATTTCTTGGTACCCTCCGCACCCCTCGTAAACTTGTAGGGCGAGCTGTCCACCGTCGCGGGTGATATCTCGCATTGGATGCCATCGCGCGAGGTGGCGAGGCGGGTTAAGGCCAGTTGTTCGTTTTCCTTCACGTAGTCCGGGTAGGCCTGCGAAATCCCTAGGAAGGTGCCGTCCCGCAGCCGTATCCAGGGGCAGGGAAACTCGGAGCGGATCATCGGCTTCGACCAGGTGTGTCCGCCATCTTCCGTGACAATCACAGCCAAACCCCCGCCCCCGCGCGCGTCCGTGCCCTCGGTCGACTCGACCACATCGGCGCCCGTTCCGTGTACGAGCACCAGCTTCCTCTCGCCGACGTGCGTCAGCAAGGAGGGAAACCAACATCGCTGGGTGTCCGACTGGTTAATGACGAACGGTTCGCCGACCTCGACTCGGACCGCACCCAAATCGTGGCTTGCCGGGGCCGCGGCGAGGCTAAGAGCAGCCAGCGTGAACGCTGGAATACTTGGCAACATCGTAGATTTCCTCCAAGGCAACAAGCAGCATAATCCCCAGCGGCGCCGAAAACTCCACCAGTTAAACTGATAGGAAAAACGATTCTTGCCGACAGGACTGATGCTAACCGAGGAGAACTGGTGAAGCAAGGAGTTCAGGACGGGTAGAGCGGCCATGGCCTGCCCCTCCCGAACCCGCGACGGCTCTAATTGCACCCGAAAAGGATTCCTTTCTCGGGGCGCAGCATCTGCTGCGATTGGGCTCGACAGACTTAAGCCGGAGTCGGGCAACTACCTCCCCCCGACAGGGTTAGGGCAGATGTCCCCGCGTCGGCGTCACTTAACGGTGGTTTTTCGGGACGTGCCGGAATACGTAGGAGTTCCGCGACGGTGAGCGCGGCATCGGGTGATAGAATAATTGACACTAGCGGACGTCAGTCGACAATCGCGAGTAGATTTCCACCGGTAATCTTGGCCACGTCGCCTTCGCTCAGGAACGGCATCCTGTTGACAATGTCAATCGTTTGCGGGAAGGTGACCCAATCCAGACACGGGCTGAAGTCGGAAGCCCACAGCAAACGGTTGCAGGAAAAGGCCTCGACCAGTTGCTCCACATACGGCCAGACAGCGTGGTGCGGGAAGTCGTGGCCTGGCGAAGTCAGCGCGTAGAAACCACTGAGCTTCACGTGGACGCCAGGATACCTTGCGAGGTCGGTGACCTGTCGCATCGCGTTGCCGGCTTGCTCCCGACTTGGCGGTGCAGCGGCCGCAGGGGGCAGACCCAGATGCGAAACCAGGGGCCTGTAAATCTTTTTGTGTCAGGCTGAGAGTGTGGGATTAGGGAATTTGCATTGGCAAACGGCCTTCAAAGAGGATGGCGAAGTGGTTCAGTGCGGCTTTCCAGTTCCTGATCGGCATTGTCCACTTCTTCGAGGCT
>JAPLNP010000638.1 GCA_026401055.1 Planctomycetia bacterium | reverse complement strand
TCCCGTCGAACAGGCGACTCCCGCTACATCCAGCGCGGTGAACAAAACCTGACCGTCCAGCCCGGGAAAACCCACGCTGGACGTCTGCGGAACCCGCCGGACACGATCGCCGTGAATCACGATGTTCGGCAAGGCGGCCTTCAAGCCCACCTCGAAGTGGTCCCTCAGTCCGGTCAGTCGGGCGGTCAGCGAGTCTTGCTCGCGCTGCCATGCCTGCAACGCCGTCCACATCCCCACGGCCAGTGCGACCGACTCGGTTCCCGGCCGCAGCCCCTCCTGCTGGTGCCCACCGAAGAGCATCGGCTCGATCGGCACGCCGGCGCGGAGGATCAGAGCGCCGATTCCCAGCGGCCCGTGGAACTTATGCGCCGCAAGGCTCAACGCCGCGACGCCCAGCCGGCGGAAATCGACCGGCAGTTTCCCGACCATTTGCACGGCATCGGTGTGCATTGGCACGCCCGCGCGGTTGCAGACGTCGGCCAACTCGCCGACCGGCTGGACGACGCCCGTCTCGTGGTTGGCCAGCATCACGCTCACCAGCCGAGTCTTGTCCGAGAGCAGTTCGGGCAGGCGTTCGCCGCGGACGGTGCCGTCGGCATGGGTGCCGAGGGTATCCACCTGCCAGCCGTCGTCCAGCAGTCGCTCGGCGGCCCCGATAACACATGCGTGTTCGATGCCCGAGAGGATCACCTGTCCCGGCTGGCCCTGTGCCGCGGCGCGGGCGATGCCCAAGACGGCGAGGTTGTTGGCCTCGGTGCCGCCGCTGGTGAAGACGAGACGATCGGGCTCGGTCGCGTCGAGATCGGCGCCGAGGATCTCGGCGATCCCGTGGCGGGCTTCCTCGAGGGCCCGGCGCGCCTGTTGGCCAAACTGGTGCTGTGAGGCGGGGTTACCCAGCCCGGCGGCATGGACCCGATTCATCGCCTCGACCACCTCCGGGTCGATTGGCGTGGTGGCATTATGGTCAAGATAGATCGGCTGCATGGTCCCATTGTCGGCGTGGAACCGTCCTTGGGCAAGGGGCCGTCTGCGCAGGCGATCAAGCGCGGAACTCAGTGCCAGTAGGCGTCTTGCCTTTCTCCGTCTCGCGGCCCTTTTCAATCCACCGGCGAGTCAAGACACAGAGATAGCCGTTCAGGGCGCCGACTCCCCAGAAGAGCACGACAGACAGCTTGCCATCGTGGTTGATGGAAAAGGGCAGCAAGCCGTGGAAATCAGCGATCTTCAGATCGCAGATGCCGAATGCCACCAACAGTGTCAAGCCGGAGGGAAACAGGGCCCCGATACTGAACGTTCGCTGATCGCGATTGCCGTAGATCAAGAGAGTCACCAAAATGGACGGAATAAGGAACACCAGGAAAGTGATCGCCACATCCCCCGCCCAGGCTGGCATCGCGAAGAAAACCGAACAAAACACCGCGACGACGGCGGTGAGAATCAGCATGGAGCGTATGGTGAACTGGAATCTCGGCGGCCGCACCCGCAGGTTCGGTTGATCGCATTCGTTCGGCATGATGGCGGATCGCGGTTTGAGGCTGCGACGAACGCGCGAATCGACCATAGTCGCCTTTCGCGGAGCGAAAGGCGACAGTCGTTCCCGCGCGAATCCCAAGCTGGTCCATTCTACCTGGGCCAGAGGACTGCACAAGAACGGGGGGACGGATCGGGGTGTTCCCGACAGCCCAGCCCGCCCCCTCGACTGGGCCTATCCGAAGCGGGGCCGAACGGGTATGCTTGTGTGGGTGATTTGCCCAAGGCCCGCGATGGGTCCATCGTTCGTCCTTTTTTCTCTAGCCCAGGCGTTTACGCCTGCGGTGACGGAGCCGAAAGAGCATTTCCTTTTTGTTTCAGTCCCCCTTCAGGGGGCGGCACATTTCGTCCCCGCGCGAACATACGTCGACAGACGAAGCCCCGTCCCCTGAAGGGGCACTGAAGAAAGAAGAGCGATCCGTGGTGGCCTCTCGTCCCACAGGCGTAAACGCCTGGGCTAGAGAAAAGGACTTAATCTGACAATTGACTGGAAACGAGCGTCCCCGTTCGCTTCGCGAAAAGCCGCTACTTTCGCGGAGCGAAAGGCGACAAAAAGGGGCTAAC
>JAPLNP010000069.1 GCA_026401055.1 Planctomycetia bacterium | reverse complement strand
CGGAACGGCCCGAAGGGTGCCGCGCACAAACCGGGCCTGTCCCCCTTTTTCCCGTTTCTGTTGTTTCGTCACGGATTCCATTTCGAGTCGCGGTCGAGCTCGATCGTTTTGGTGTAGACGCCGACGACGCCGCGGATCAGGACGGCCTGAGGCATGACGCAGGCCGGGTCCCAGTCCGGGCCGGCCAGCGTCACGCGGCGGGTCCAGCGGTCGTACGGCTTCGCGACGAACTCCGTCTGCTCGTCCACCGCGACGGCGCGATACCACTTGGCAATCCTCCGATAGCCGTTGCCCGCGCCGGCGGGCGAATCCAAACGCGAATCCTTCACCAGCCCGGTGACCATCACCCATTCGTTCTGGCGGACGGCGAGGTATTCGGTGGCGTCGGCTTCTTTCATTTTGTCGGGGGCGATCAGGATGCCGTCGCCGCCGCCGTAGCCCAGACCCGCGATGCCCGCCGTCGCCCGCTCCGAAGGTCTCGCATCCGTCGGGTTGTGGCTCAGGTCCCGCCCGAAGATCACGACGACCGAGACGTCGAATTTCCGCTTGTTGGTCGAGCCGATCTCGGTAGCCGCGGGCGTGACGGTCAACAGCCACGTGTAGTCGCCCTTGACGTTCGGCTGCACCCGATTGCCGGACGGGGGGCTCTTGTCGGTGGCGAGGATCGGCGCCGGCGCCGTCGCGTCGGTGTCCCAAAGGTAACTCTGCCTCGGGCGTTTGAGCGGGTCGGCCGCGTCGATGTCGAAAATCAGGTCGTCCCGCCAGGTGAAAACGCGATCGGCCACGGAATACAACATCACCAGCGTGTTGGTCCCCGGCAGCGTCACGCGAGGGATGGGTCGCACCGCCTCCACTTTCGAGCCGTCCCAGTTGCCGTCGTAAGGAAACCGCTGGGTGTAGGTCTGGCCAACATGGTCCGGCTGCGCCGAGAAAAGCGGATCGATCACGATCGTGCTGCCGGTATCCAGCCACGCGCCCATCGGGCTTCCGTCGGTCGGATTCCGGAACGCGACCGGATCGAGCATATTTCGGACTTTGACCTCGGCCATGGCGGCGCGGCCGCAGGCGGCGGAGCGGTCGGCCTTGGTGGCCTCGATGACCGAGAGCTGCCCGACCGGAATCAGCGCCGCCACGCCCATCATCCCGATCGAGATGGCAAAGATCGAAATCAGCACCTCCAACAGGCTCACGCCCGCGGCCGCGTGGCACGGTGACGGGGTCGGGTGGCACGCCCTGCAAGGGCGTGGTTGAATCGACATTGCCGCTCGCCACGCCCTTCGCCTGGGGCTCAGGGACGTGCCACCCCCTTCTTGCTCTTTCGCTAGGCGTCGTTTCATCTTACCGCCCTCCCATGTTCCGCGCCTGCTTGGCGAACGTTCGGGCTTCGTCGATGCCTTGGGCGGCGGTGGCCGACGCGAAACTCGCGAGCCAATTCGGCGTGGCCGCGTTCTCGGCCACGCTCACCAGTCCGCTCTGCGGATTGATCGCCACCCAGAGGTTCGTCAGGATCCGCCAGTTTTCGAGCTTCTCCTCGTTGGCTTCAAGGGCGGCCGCCGGGCCCTCGCCGAGTTGCGACTCCTTGCCGACGAGGAAGAACATCGGCTCGGTCAGAGCCCTCGACTCGCGAGTGCCCGCGTAGTTTGTGTAGTAATACTCGCTGACGTTGCCGCTGGGCGAGAACATGACGATGACCGAACCGGCGCCCGTGCCGAACAGCCCTGGGTTCTCGTTCGTGCCCGAGGCATCCAGGTCGACCACCGTGTCGGTGGGCAACTCGACCGGCGGCGCCATCGTCTCCAGCGGCTGACGCTCGATCTGGAATGGGACGGGAGCGGAACTCGATGTCCACGGAACGCGGTTCCAGTAGGCCGGGTCGACGCGCGCCAGCATCTGAACGGGCCCACTGGCCGGAGGATCGAGAACGCCGTCCGCCTTCGCTTCGCCCTTCTCATTCAGCGCATCCGGCCCAATGATTTCGTACCACGGGCCCTGGCCGTTGAACTGGATCTTGTCGCCGATCCGGACGAGCGTGTTGGTGATGTTCAGCCCCGCCAGTTCCTCCTGGATGAAAACTCTGTCCGAACCCGGCACCGCGCCGGGGATGTACTGCACGCGGACCCGAGCGTCCATCGTATCGCCCGCGTACAGCGGCGGCACTTCGACCTGGAACAACATGGCAGCGCCCCGCGGCTGATTGGCCAGGCGCTGGAGCATGATGCCGCACTTACGGTTCGTCTCGACGGCGCGATTGCGGGCGACGCCGAGATAGACGCTGATCATCCGGGCGGCCTCGCGGATCTTGCGGGTCTTGCTGTTGAGTTGGAACTTGGGCAAGACGAACGCGGCCAGCAGCATCATGATCGTGATCACGACCAACAACTCGACCAGCGTGAGCCCGCGGCGGAGCGACTGTCCCCCTCGCGGCACGGGGGGCGAAGTCTCGGGAAGAGGGCCATTCATGGCCCTTGTCCGCCGAAGGCGGTAGTAGGCCCGGCATTCATGCCGGGATGGGCCGGCAAAGTCGCGGTTTCTCTCGATAGGGGATTCATGTCGAGCCCCGTTCACGGGGCTTCTCGCTGCCTTCCGCGGTTGGGCGCACTCGGCAGCGAGAAGGCCCGTAAACGGGCCTCCCGTCTCACCGAGCGCTGAAGCACGATCCGCGATCCGCGTACCCGTGCTAAAGCACGGGCCTAATACCGCCTTCGGCGGGAAAAGGCCGTAAACGGCCTTGCCGGTCCGCGCGGCAACCCGCTGGAAACTCGTGGGCAACAACGCGCGCGCTGCCCGGTCTTCAACACCCCGGGTCGGGGGACGAATCGCATGGAACATCGTCATGTCCCTCCCCTGCCCGTCTCGAGACGGTGATTGTGGATGTTGTCGTAATGCTGCAAGTCGGTCTCCGTTCCGTCCTCGTCGTTCAGAGGCTGGCCATATTTCTTGCCGTTTCCGTCATTCTGGAACGGGTCCACGTTGTGTTGGGAGTCGAGCGCGTACGACGTCGGAAATCGGCTTTCGCCCGACCCCGTCAGTCCGATGTTGATGTCGTACTCGCCGTCGGGCCCGGCGGAGTAAATCAGCGGGTACAAAGCGAAATCACCCTGATAGGCCAGAATCCTTCTCGGGTCGAACGGGTCGGGCGTGTTGACGTCCTGAAGATTACCGTCGGCGACCGGCGGAACGAACCCGGCGGGCCAGCGGAGGAAGCGGATGGGGCGGCCCCAGGCGTCGATGAACTCGGGCAGGCCGTCGTTGTCGACGTCGCCGATGTCGCTGGCGTGGAACTGTTCGGCGGCGCCGGGGATGCTCATCACGATCATGTAGAGGCATTCGGCCGCCGCGTTCTCCGCCACCTTGCCCTCTTTGACCGGATCTCCCTTTGCCGCATTCCACGCTGCCCAATAAAGACGAAAGTACCGTTGCGATAGCGACGGGCAGTAGTTCAAAACCAGCGGCTTAGGTTTCTGGGGATTCGCCGGATCATCCGCCACGTCCGTCCACCGGTCGGGCATTTCCAGCCGGATCAGGTCGCGGATCGCGTTGACCCGGGCCCGAGCCATCTTGTAGGGCGACACTCGCCCGCTGGGGTCCGCGCCGTAGGCGGCTCTTGCATACGCCTCCAGATCCATTGCCGGCCGGCGGGTACGATACGAGTCGTACTGGTCCATGACGATGTAATGGAGCCGGGTGACGAGAGTCTTGGTCTTGGCGATTTTGGCGGCGGTGCGGGCCGCGTTGAGTGCGGGCAGCGTGAGGCCCGCCAAAAGGCCGATGATCGTGATGACGATCATCATTTCGACGAGCGTGAAGCCCCTGGCATTGTGGCGGCTCATCATTTCACCTGGTCCCCGAGCGTGCCCTGGGCGAAGCTCGCGAGATTGTCTTCCTCGGCGGACGAAAGGTTGCTGTCGGCGCCGAAGAGGAATCTGCCCTTCTGGTCGACATCGCCGTTGGGGGGAATGTACCCGGCGTTTGTGCTGAGCGGTTCGCTGAATTCGCCGTCCAGGCCGGCGGAAATGATCTGGAATGTCTTGGGGTTGAACCACCCGGTGATGGCGGCTGTCGCGCCGGTGAGGGTGCCCTGGTTGCCGTAGGGGACGCACGTGCCGGTGTCGATCGGCGTGCCGGGGTTCGGCTGCGGAAACGCAGCGACGAGCGGATTGTAGGCATCCGCCGCAACGGCGCCCGCGTTGGCGCGGAAATAGACGAACGGCGCCTTCGTCGTGCCGGCGCTGGGCGTGGTGGGCATGTACGGCGGGATGTATCGGTACCCGAAAATGCCGTTGCCCG
>JAPLNP010000506.1 GCA_026401055.1 Planctomycetia bacterium | reverse complement strand
CGCTGACCACCGCCGAAGACACCGTGGTGACCGTCGATTTGCGGACGCTGGTGACGGACGTCGAGACGGGCGACGACGCTTTGATCTTCACGGTTGCCGGCGCGACGAACGGGACGGTCGAATTGCTCGACGGCCACACGGCCCGATTCACGCCGACGGGCCAATACAATGGCCCGGCGAGCTTTACGTATTCGGTCCAGGACACGGGCGACGGCGCGGCCGCGGCGATCACCGTTGGCCCGGTTTCGATTTCCGTGACGGTCACACCGGTCAACGACGCGCCGGTCGCATTGCCGACTGCGCTGACCACCGCCGAGGACGCCGCGGTCGAGGTCGACCTCCGGACGCTGGTTTCCGACGTCGAGACGGCCAACGCCGCCTTGAGCTTCACCGTCGGCGGCGCCGCCAACGGCGCCGTGCAACTGGTCGACGGCCACATCGCCCGATTCACCCCCGGCGCGAACTTCAACAACAACCGAGGCTCGGCGAGCTTCACCTACAGCGTGACCGACACGGGCGATGGTACGGCCGCGGCCAAGACGGTCGGCCCGATCACCATCAGCGTGTCGGTCACTCCGGTCAACGACGCCCCGGTCACCGGGGACGACTCGCGGGCGGTGGCCAACGACGAGCCGACGACGATCAACGTGTTGGCCAACGATACCGATCCCGACCTGGTCGAGGGCGACACGATCTCGATCGTCAGCGTTACGCAAGGGTCGCGCAACGGCACGGTCGTGATCGACAACGGGAAGATCGTTTACACGCCGGTGGACCTTCTCGGCGGCGAGGGCACCGAGACGTTCAGCTACACGATCCGCGACACGGCGGGCTTGACCGCGACGCAGGTCGTGACGCTGACGGTGGTGGCGAACTCGCCGCCGGTCGCCGAGCCCGACACGGCCAGCACGAATGAAGACGCGATCATCGGCGGCAACGTGCTCACGAACGACCACGACGACGACGGCAACCCGCTCGAGGTGATCGCGTTCGACGCCACCAGCGCCCAGGGCGCGGCGGTTACGGTGGCCGCCGACGGCACGTTCTCGTACAACCCGACCGGCGCGGCCGCGTTGCAGGCCCTTTCCAACGGGGAACTTCTCGACGACACGTTCACGTACACGATCAGCGACGGGCAAGGCGGAACGGCGATCGGCACGGTGACCGTCCACGTGACCGGGATGAACGACGCTCCAACGGCGACGGCCAAGACGGGCGCGACCGACGAGGACACCACGCTCGGCAAGCCCGCCGGCTTCCTGCTCGACGGCGCCCACGACCCGGACGCCCACGACACCCTCTCGATCAACGTCGGCGCGTCGGACGCCACCAGCGCCAAGGGAGCAACCGTCACGATCCAGGCCGACGGGAGCTTCGTCTACGATCCGACCGGCTCGGCTCAGTTGCAGGGACTCGCCCAAGGCCAATCGACCACGGACACGTTCCTGTTCACCGTCGATGACGGCAACGGCGGGCAATACTCGGCCGTCGTGACGATCACCGTCACGGGGCTGAACGATCAGCCGACCGCGCGGGCGGACTCCTTCCAGACGAACGAGGACACGCCCCTGGTGGCCGACGAAACCCGGAACGTGCTGGATAACGACACCGACCCGGACACGACCGACGTCCTCACGGTCGTCGGCGCCGACAGCGCCAGCGTCCAGGGCGCCGCGGTCACGGTCCATTCGGACGGCACGTTCTCGTACAACCCGGGCAGCCTGTTCAACCACCTCGCCGTCGGCGAGTCGGCCCAGGACTCCTTCTCCTACACGATGTCCGACGGCCACGTCACGAAGACCGCCACGGTGACGGTGACGATCACCGGAGTGAACGACGAACCGACCGCCGTGGCCGACTCGGCGGCCACGGGCAAGTCGACGGTGATCAACATCGACGTCGTCGACAACGACACCGATCCGGACACGAGCGACGTGCTCGTGGTCGGGACGTTCGCCCCGACCAGCACGCGCGGCGCCACCATCACAAAAAACGGCGACGGGACGCTGAAGTACGATCCCCGGGGCTCGGTGCAGTTGCAGGCCCTGGGAACCGGCCAGCAGTTGGTCGACACGTTCACCTACGCGGTCTCCGACGGCCACGGCGGCAGCTCGACGGCGACGGTTTCCGTGACCGTCACCGGCTCCAGCGACGCGCTCTACGTCGCCAATCCGATCGCGGACATGACGCTCACCGACGCGACCAGCCCGCAACCGGGCTTGATCAACCTGAACACGGTCTTCGACGCGCCGGACGGCGTCTCGTTGAGTTTCGTGGCCACGAGCAGCAACCAGGAGCTGGTCCATGTGTCGATCGTCGGCGGCAACCAGTTGCAGGTGACGTACGTCACGTACACGACGGGCCAGGATCGGACGCCGGCCGTGGTCACGGTCACGGCGACCGACAACACGCCCCAGGCGAACCACGTGTCCGACCAGTTCAACGTGACGGTGAATCCCGAAGACACGGTCGGCGTCTACTTGGTGGTTCGCCAGACGGCGACACCCGTGGGCCAGGCGAGCGGCAACACGCTGCCGACGTCGTTGGATGAGGTGGCCGTCGGCAGCACGTACGTCGTGGAAGTCTGGATGCAGGACGTATATGGCGCGAGCGTCACCGGCGGTCCCAGCGAGGGACTGACCGGCGGCGAGTTTGACATCGCGTTCAACAAGACGTTGGGCCAGGCGACCGGCCTGAACTTCGAAGGCCCGTACTTTGCCGCCCCGCCGTTCCAGACCGGCACGATCAACAACGGCACCGGGCTGATCGACGATTTCGGCAGCGGCGTGATCACCAAAGGGCTGTCCGTCGCGCCGCTCTACACGCGGCTGGGCTACACGACGTTCACGGCGTCCGCCGCGGGCACCCAGAGCTTCACGCTCAGCGAGCCCACGGTGGCGCGATTCGGCTCCGGCAACATTGACCTGACCCAGCTCAACCTCGGCAGCGCGTCGGTCGACCAGGTGGTTCCGATGCAGTCGCTGACGTTCACCGTCAGCAGCCGCAGCACGATGCAAATCTCCGGCACCGTGCTCGGAGCGACGCTGGAGCCCACGTCGGGATCGTCCGACATGGCGGCCGGGTTGACCGGCACGCTCCAAGTGCTCGTGGACAATCCCGCCAATCCGACGCGGTTGAGCATCGCCTCCGGAAGCCTGGACGTCACGACAAACGTCCCGGAGGGGAAGTTCCTGCCCGGGCCGGGCGGCACCGACGTGCCCGCCTACGCCGATTTCGCGTTCACCGCCGAACCGGGGGGCGATCTGGTCCAGTTGGCGCTGCGCGAGCTGCTCATCAGTCTCTCGACCGACGAGATTCAGACCCTTTCCGGCCCCGCGTCGGCCGCGCGGTTCGACGCCAGCATGATCGACTCGCCCGTCGCGGCCGGTTTTGCGGACGTTCGCTCGTCGGGCCTTGGCGGCAGCCGCGTCGACCTGACCGGCCTCGTGGCCGAGCCCGCCATCGACGAGACTGGCATTCTGAACACCAGCGGCACCGTCTACGACCTGACGTTCGTCTACCGGTGGACGATCGACCTGAGCGCCTGGTTTCCGAATACGGTGTTGACGATCGACGGCACCTACGTGGCCGAATACGATACGGGGGCCGGCATCGTGGGAACCGCGGTCGCCGCCGAGGCGCCCACCGTGGCGCAGATGACGCTCGTCAAAGAACCCACGACGGTCGACGCCAATGGCCAGGTCTCCGCCCTGCCCCAGAGCGAAGCCTGGATCGACGAGTGGGACGGCTATTGGGTCGAGGTCTGGGTCAAGACGTCCGAAGCCCCCGGCATCACCGCCGGCTCGGTCGACCTGGCCTACAACCCCGACTACTTCACCGCCACCGAAATCGACCACGGCACGGTCTACGTCGACGGCGCCACCGGCAACCTCGACCAGGACGGCCTGGTCTCCGGCCTCGGCGGAATCGCGACGCTCGGCAACGTCGGCGGCGCCGGCTACACGCTGCTGGGCCGCGTCAAGTTCGAGTCGCTGGGCGACGACGGGGTCGCCATGGACGCGGAAAACCAGGTCCTCGCCCCCCACGACCTCGGCCTCGAACTGAGCAACGCGAGGATCGAGGGAGCCGGCGTCGGAGCGCTCGACGCCGCCGTCGGCCGCGCGCCCCAGACCGTAGTCTGGGCCGTCCCCTACGACGTCGACGACAGCGGCCGGATCGACCTGGGCGACCTCTCCTACTTCGCCGCCACCTACCGCGACGACGTGCTCACGTCCGACACCCCGTTCGTCTGGGCCTTGGATTTCGACCACACCGGGTCGGTCGACATGGGCGACCTCTCGTTCCTGGCGAGCAACTACGGGCTTTCCCGGGGCGGCGCGGCGGACGTCGTTTTCCCCGAGAATTTCCTCCAGTCTTGGGTCGGCGCCGGACTGGACGTCCAGGGCGAAACCGCGGTCGGCGATCTGCTCGACGCGGCCATCGCCACTTGGCAAGACTTGCTCGGATTGGACCAGCCCCTCGACATCCAACTCGTCGTCGAGGACTTCGGCACCAGCCAACTCGGCCAAGGCCAGATCCTCGAAGTCGACGCCGACGGCGTGCCCATCCTCGGCCGCGTCACGATCGACGACGACGCCAACGGCCTCGGATGGTACTCGCAACTCGACTCGCTGCCCGGCGAAGGGCAGTACGACCTCTACACCGTGCTGCTGCACGAGGTCGGGCACACGCTCGGCTTCATGCAGTCCTACGAGGGCTTCGGCAGCCAGGTCCAGACCGACGCCCAGGGCGACACCGTATTCGTCGGCTCCGATTTCACCGCCCCGTTGGACGCCTCCGGCCAGCACATCGACGCCGGCGTCCTGCCCGACGACGCGATGACCGCCAGCCTGTCGCCCGGTGTCCGGAAGCTGCCGTCGGAGTTGGACGCGCGGATCCTGTTGGCCGCGTACGAGGCCGCCAGCGGCGGCGCCAGCGGATTTGCCGCCATGAGCGCCGCGATGGTCGCCGACGACGCCACGGCCGGCACGCTCGCCGGGTCCACTTCCACCGCCGACTTCGATCGGCTCGACGGCAAACTCGAAGGCGACGTCACCTGGGATCGCCTCCTGGGCAGCCGCTCGGGACAAGATCTGTCGGCCACCGACGCGGCCGCGCCGACCGACGCCCAAGCGGACGCCGTCGACGCGCTCCCCGCGTCGGGCCTGGCCGTGGACCTTGCCGGATCGACGCTGTCGCCGACGCGGGCGAGGCACGCACTCCGGGTCCGGGACGACTCCGGCGATCTCGGTTCGGACGAAATCCTGGTCGAATTGGCCGCCACGAGAGACCTCCGTCCCGACCGCCCACACACGCTCGACGCCCTGTTTAGCGAGTGGGACGATTTTGTTGTCAAGGACGCGACGAACCGGTAGTGATTCGTCAACAGACCGGGCTGGCTCGGGGGATTCCGCGAAGTGATCTGGTTTTGCCAACGGCGGAGGACTGTTGCGACCAGGATCGGCCGGGCCCGCCCTTTACGCCTGGGCTTGGAGCCCCTCGAGCTGCGTCTGACGCTCGACGGGGCGGCTGTCTCGGGCGGACTCGCCGCGGCTGGAGCCACCGGCCACCCCCTGCAGGACTTCCTCCGCGTCACCGAGATCCACTACAACCCGGCGGCCCCTTCGCCTTCCGAGGAGGCCCAGGGCTTCTCGGACAACGACGCCTTCGAGTTCCTCGAACTGGCGAACCTCGGCGGCCAGACGCTCGATCTTGGCGGCGTCCAGTTCACCGAAGGCATCGTTTTCTCGTTTGCAGGCGCGAACGTG
>JAPLNP010000122.1 GCA_026401055.1 Planctomycetia bacterium | reverse complement strand
AGCGTTGCCAGCAGGGGCACGCCGGGGATCAGGATGAGCAGGGTCGAAACGTCAAACATGGTCGCGATAATCGGTTCTGTCGCGGTCGATCTCCGGCAAAATGCCCGCCGGGGGTAGCGTGGGCCAATCGTGCGGCGCGGCGGGCTCTTCCGGCGGCTCTTCGGCGGCGTAGGGCTCGACGCCGGCTTCGCCGAGTTCGCTCCAGACGGCGATGTCCAGACTTCCGCTGCGCCGCCAGAGTATCAGAATCAGCGCCAGGGCGACGGCCGCCTCGCACGCCGCCACCGCGATGATAAACAGCACGAGCACCTGGCCGCCGAAATCGTTGTGGTAGCGGCTCCACGCCACGAGGCTCAACGACACGCCCTGCAACATCATCTCGGCCGACAGAAACATCACGATCATGTTCCGCCGCGCGACGAACCCGATCAGCCCGATGCCGAACAGCATCGCGCCGACGAGTTGGTAGTGCTGTAATAGGGCGATTTCGTTCATGGATGGTATTGAAGATTCGGAAAAGAGCCGCGGATAAACGCAGATGGACGCAGATGGGTTCTTAATGTAATGGGTCTTACGGCTTGTGTTCCTTCCTTACCGTGGCGATGGCCGTGGCGCCGACCAGGGCGACCAGCAGGAGAATACCGGCCACCTCGACGGCCACCAGGTGCCGGGCGAAGAGTTCGGTGCCCAGCGCGGCCACGTGGTGCTCGCTCAGGACGCCCGTGGCCCGACGGGCGGCGGGCGGCATCGTCTGGGCCAACGTCGGCGAACTCAGCGCCCGGCCCAGCGCGATCGAAAGCACGCCGACAATCACCGCGCCGACGGTGGCGGAGACCAGGGCCTCGGTGCTCGTGCGATCGTAGGGGGCCCGGCCCTCGGGCTGGGCCAGAAGCAGCACGAACAGGAACGTGACCAGGATCGCCCCGGCGTAGACGACCACCGTGGCGACGGCCAGGAACTGCGCGCCCTGGACCAGGAACAGGCCGGCAGTCCCCAAGAGCACGAGCCCGAACCAGATCGCCGCGTAGACCGGTTTGTGGACGGTGACCGTCGCGGCCGCGGCGGCAACGGTCACGCCGGAGAACACGAAGACGATCAGCCCGTCCGCCCAATCGCCCAGCCCGGGCAGTTGCGACGCGAAGAATCCCAGGCTCGCCAGTCCGAGCACCACCCCGGCCGCCCGCGACGGCGCGCCGGCCCTGACGCGCGGCAACATCAGCCACATGGCGGCGGCCGCCAGCGCCGCGGCGATCACGAGTATCTGCGGAGCTTCAAGCACGGGCACGGGTGAACCTGAATTCCCAAGTATCACGATTTCGGAGAGACCAATGGGACAAGTGGTTGTCGGTTGTCGGTAGGCGGTAAACGGTAAACGATTTTGGCGAGAGGTGACGACTGGCAACCGACAACTGGCAACCGACAACTGACCACCGATCACTGACAACCGACCACTGGCCACTAACCACCATTCCGACTCGACCGCATCGGCTCGGCATCCTTGGTCATGTCGTAAATCCCCAGCAACTTAGCCTTGTCGAAAATCATCTCCTCGCGGCTCTTGCCCGACAGGTCGTAGAGGCTGGTCAGCTCGATGGCGTCCACGGGGCAGGCCTCTTCGCACATGCCGCAGAAGATACACCGAAGTTCGTCGATGTTGAACGTCTGGGGGTACTTTTCGCGGTCCGGCCAAGGACTCTCGGCCGCGACGATGTCGATGCAATGCGCCGGGCAGGCGGTCGCGCAGAGAAAACACGCCACGCACTTCACCCGGCCTTCCGCGTCGCGATTGAGCCGATGGACGCCGCGGTAGATCAACGGGTCGGGCGGGCTGTAACGCTCCTCGGGCGATTGGACCGTCACCTTCCGGCCCAGCAGGTGCCGCAGCGTCGTCGTCAGCCCGCCGAGAAACAGCGGCAAATAGGTCCTGCCCGCCGGACCCAGCTTGGGCTCCTCGATCCAACGGAGCTTCGCCCGGGAAACGGGGACAGGCACCTTTTGTGCGAAGCACCCGTCGGGCCCCGTGGGCAAAAGGTGCCTGTCCCCCTTTCCCGGATCGTCGCGCTTCATCAGAGCTCTCCCGCCGACTCGCGACGCGGCCGGTTGTCGGTCGTGTTCGGCAGCGCCCAGGCCAGAACGGCCCAGGCGACGATCAGCACTATCCATCCGCAGACGGCCATCACGGCCAACGGCGGCAGGCCCATCGCCCGGGAAACACGGTCCCCGTATTCGACCCAAACCGCCAATGTTAGCAAGTTGACCAGCCCCAACGGCAGAAGCACCTTCCAGGCCATGGTCATCAGTTGGTCGAAGCGGAACCGCGGCCAACTCCATCGGGCGACCATGAAAAACAGGATCGTCAGGAGCACCTTTCCCAGCAGGACGAGGACTCGGATGATCGCCACCGGCCAGGTCACCTCGCTGCCGCTGCCGGTCAGACCCCACAGGTGCCAGCCGCCAAAGAACAGGATCACGATCATGAACGAGGCGATGAACATGTGGAGGAACTCGGTCACGAGGATCAGCAATAGCTTAATGCCGCCGTATTCGGTGTGGTAGCCGCCGACGAGTTCCTGTTCGGCCTCGGCCAGGTCGAACGGCAGCCGTCCCGACTCGGCGAAGCCCGCAACGAAGAAGACCAGAAGCCCCAGCGGCTCGATCGCGGCGTTCCAGACGCCGGATTGGGCCTGTTGGGTGATGATTGTCTCCAGCCGCAGCGAGCCGGCGACCATGACGACGCCGAGAATGCCCAGCCCGAGCGGCAGCTCGTAGGAAAGCAGTTGGGCCCCGCTGCGAAGCCCCCCGAGCAGGCTGTACTTGTTGTTGCTGGCCCAGCCGCCCAGCAAAACGCCGAACACCGCGATGCTTCCGGCGGCGAAGACGAAGACCGTGCCGACGTCCACGCCCGGGGCAACCACCAACTCGATGGGCCGGGTGGTTCCATCGATCTCGACGTCGATTGGCAGCACGCTTCCGATGGGCACCACGGCGAAGGCCGCCATGGCGGCGACAAACATGATGATCGGGGCGAGAAAGTAGAGCAGTCGGTCGACGTAAGCCGGCGTGCATTCCTCCTTCGAGAGGAATTTCACGCCGTCGGCGATCGGCTGTCCCAGCCCGAAGAGCCGGACCTTGGTCAGCGGGATGCCGACCCGATTGGGCCCCAGGCGGTCCTGGATCCACGCGGCGACCCACCGCTCGACCAGCACGAGATAGGCGGCGGCCGTCATGAGCCCCGCGATGAGCAAGGCGATTTTGACGAGGGTCTCGAGCGTTGGCATGGGGTCCGCCGTGGGATCAGGCCCGCCAGGGTCGCTTGCGGCCGTCGGCCTTGCCGAGGCCCTCGATGGCGATCTTGACGTCGGCCTCGACCTGGAAGTCGAACATGCCGGCGATGACGAAATCGGCCCCGTTTTGATAAGCGTCCGGGAAAGCTCGGCGCGGGTTGATCGCCCCGGCGGCCATCACCTTAAACGCCACCCAGGGCGTCTCGACCTTCTCCATGAACGCCGCCGTCTCCTCGGGATTGTTGCACCACATGGTGTCGTTGTTCACGTTGTGGTCCGTCGAGCCCCCGCGCATCCAGTCGTACTCCTTGCGGCCCTCCTGGGGCGTCGCCGACCAGTACCGGTCCATGTGGAAGGTCTTCACGTAGAAATCGGCTCCGAGCTTGTTCTTCTCGCACTCCATGGGCATGTTCAACGAGTGGCCGCCGACGCCGGCCGGCACGCCCTGGGCCTTGATCAACTCGAGCATCTGCCCGATCGCCTCGATCTTCCCGCCGTTCATCATGTGCGTGTCCGTCATGCCGCCGTGCGAATAGACGAACGTCGCCCCCAGGTCGACGTTGTGCTTGATCGTATCGTTCATCGTGGTCTTGTCCGGGCTCAACGGGACGCAGACCATGGTCTGGATCTTCGTGGACCGATTCTCGTTGTACTTCGACACGACGCCCCAGCACGAGGGGTCCAACTGGATCGTGTTGATGCCGCACGCCTGGGCGAGTTCCAGGGTCTCGAACACCTTCGCCTCGGTGTTGTACGACGTGAAGAGCTTCGAGGCGTACATCAAGTCGCGGCTGTGGGCCCAGCCGCCGATCAGGTTGCCGCCGATGAACAGCCGGCTGAGCGCCACGCCGCGGATCTTGCCGCACGGCAGGCTGCCCGGCGCGATGTCCGTCTTGGGCGCTTCCTTCTTGCCCGGTCCGGCCTGGGCATCGCCCTCGGCCATCGCCGCCAACAGGGTCTTCTCCTCGATGCTGGCATGGGCCGCCCCGATCGCCGCCGCGCCGAGCACGCCCCGCGCCAAGAAACACCGCCGGTCCGTCTTGTCCGCCATGGGTGGATACCTCTCGATTGAACGTTGCGTTTATCTCAAGCCCCCCGAACGAACCGCCGGGCCGCGCGCGACGGCGACCACCCCTCCAGTTTGACGGCAATCGCGCCGGAAGTCAACCTTGCGTGTACGCGGACCCCCCGCACTACGGGCGGATACAATCGTCGGTGACGAGTCGCTTGGCGTCGGGGTAGTCGGGCGGGACGCCGGGGGCGGTGACCGGCTCGTCTCGATCAATCCGCGCGGCCACCTCCAGGTTCAATTCGAGGATCTGCCCGAGCAGGTCCTTCCGCGCCGAAAACCCATACGCCTTCAACACCGCCGCGTCCAGCGCCGCGTGGGCGTCCTTGAGCGGATTTTTGCCGGGCAGCTCCAGGGTCCGATACACCGCCCGCAAACCGCCCTTGATCTTCCCCAACGCCGCGTCCCGCACCCGCCGCACTTCCCTTCCCACCGCCGCCACCGCGTCCACGTCTTTCCTGCCGGGGGATTGCGGCCAGGGGAAGGTGTTCCAAACGGCCTCACCAAAACGGTAGTCGGACTTGAGCTTGGAGCATTTCTGTACAAACCACTGCCATTGCATATCAGACTGAATCACTCCAAACGTGTAATCGTCGTCATACGTGAAGACCTGAAGGAGGTTGCTCGGTCGAATATGTGAATCGACGAACACAAAAACACTTCGTTTGGTGACAAGAGAACACGCGAGATACCTTCGTTTTGTCTTCAGCCATGCCAGCATTTCTGGACGCCCAAAGGACAGTGTCCACCATCTTTCGAGAAAGGCCTTGTGATGGGGTCTCATCCGTCCTGAAGAATCCTTCCCTTCCTGAGCCTTGCGTTCTCGATCCGACAACACCTCGTGTTGAACCCACTGAAAAGCCGCCCGAAACCCAGCAGCCTCTAACTGGTCTCTTTGCTCAAAATCGAGTACGAATCGTGTGGGACGCCCGTCTCCATTAAGGAACTCACGGCCGTTTAAATACGGAAATATCACGTTTCGTGATTTGGGATCCGATCGAAGTAAGCGATCGCGATCTTCGCGATTGAGCAGAAATCCTTTGTGTCCGAGCATCTGGCCGTTGAAAGATCGTTGTGGGCTGGCGTTGCATTGAAGAATTGCGGCCCCCGCAACGTCCGTCTTATCCGACAGCGCCGAATTGATCAACTTCGTCTCTCGATAAGCGAGTTCATACTCCTTCCCTCCGTTGTCCTCGCCTCGCTTGCCTCGTTTGATTCGCGCCTTCTTCCCCGCTCGTGGCTCGACCTTGAACCAGAGCTTCTTCTTCTCGGGAATGAGGAGATTCTCCCGCGCGGCGGCCTTTTCCCGGGCGGTTAGTCGGCGGCCGGCCGGCGGGTGCTTGACCCAGTTGACGATCGAAACATGGACGTTCGCCTCGCCCGACCAAGGCTGGTTATCGACGGCCTCGACGACGGTGCCGCCGGCGCAGATGTAATCCAGGCCGCCCTCGCGGCTCTTGTTGTTGCGGATGTTCTGCGTGCCGACCAAGCCCGCGCGGCCCGATTCGGGGCGATCTTCCGCACACTCCGGCAGGTGATCCTGCGCCCGGCGGAGCCAGTAGACGCAGTAGTCCGCCATGCCCGGCACGTCGGGGTAGAGAGCCCGGATCGTGTTGACGTAATCCACGCCGCGCTCCGGCTTGAGCCGTTTCGCCCCCAAAAACGGCGGGTTGCCGATGATCACGTCCGCCCGAGGCCACGCCGTCGGCCGCCCGTCGGCGTCGATCAAGGCGTCGGCGGCCAGGAAGTTCCGGTCCAAATTGTCGAGTGGCAGCGGGTCTTCGCTGATGTGCAACTCGTCGATCGCCAGCTTGCGGCCGATCATCATCGTCACCTTGGCCAACTCGACGGCGAACGGGATGATGTCGATGCCGAAAAACTGATCGGCCGTGACCAAGCCAAACGCCCCCTGCAACGGATTGACCTTTCTGGATTTCTCGGCGATCCGTTGGTAGAGCCGTAGTTCGAGCCGTTTCAGTTCGCGGTAGGCGATATAAAGGAAGTTGCCGCTGCCGCACGCCGGATCGAGAACCTGGTACTGGTGCATCCGGTGGAGCAGCCCGTTGAGTTCCCTGAGCGTGCTCGCGTTCTCGATCAGGTTGGTCCACGGCTCGACGATCGTCGGGTTGACGATCTTCATGATGTCGACCGGGCTGGTGAAGTGGGCGCCGAAAGCGTGGCGCTGCGTCTTCTGCTCGAGTGAATGTTCGAAGATCGTGCCAAAGATCTCGGGCCGCACCTGCGACCAATCGCTCGTGGACGCCTGGCGGAGTTGGCTCAACTCGTCCTCATAGAGTTCCAGCCGCACCGGCTCGGCGAACAGCCCGCCGTTGAAGTAGTCGACCCCCTTGAACCGTCCGCCGGACGTCTTGCCCGGGGTGTTCATCGCGTCGAACAGCCCGCCGAGCAGATCGTACGCCTGGGCCGGCGAGCGGCACTCCTCCAACAGACGATCGACGAAGTAACGCTCCAACAGACCGATGTCGTCGGCAAACAGCGCGACGAGCATCTGGAGGATGAATCGCTGGGCGATGTCCCTGGGCACGCGGCGGGCGATCAACTTGTTGAAACAAGTCGCCAACCGATCCGCCGCCTCGCGAGTCACCTTTTCGTGATCGTTTCCGAAGACGGGCATTTCGTTCGTCGTGAAGAGGAAGGCCAGCGGTCCGTAGCGCTCGGGCAACTCGGCAAGCGGCACCTTGTCTACCGGCACGTCCATCTGGACGTCGAAGTTGTAGATCCAGAACTCGTCGAAATTGCACAGCACCGTGTACCGCGGACGACCGGGGACCAATCGCACCCAGTAGTCGAACGCCTGCCGGAAGTGCTTGGCAAGGTCCGTTCCCCGCCGCTTCATCTCGATCAGAACGACGGGTTTCCAGACGTAATCGGCGAACGCCACGCCGCCGCCGTCCTCGGTCGCTTTGCGCACACGGAACTCCGTCTGGCCCCCGACATCGAGGCAACCCGCCCGGCCGAACGCCTGAAACAGGCGGTCGAGGTAGATTTGGGCCTGCCCCTTCTCGTCGCCGGTGACGCAGCCGGCGACCCAGTCTACGAACTGCCTCAGTCGTTCCTCGCGTGTCGCCATGCTCGCGGCATTTCCCTAAGAAACGGGTCGCTCGAAGACAACGAAGGCCAGACATTGTGTCACGGTGCCGCCGGCAACGCAAGGGTGCAAGTGGCAACAGTGCAAGTGGCACTTGGTTGTCCAAATATGGGGGTAGATACGAAAAGACCGCGCGGACTGCCTAACTTGCCTAGATTTGGTGCCTGTCACCTTTTATTTGGCGTATCGGGCAACGACCTCGCACTGTGCCGCCCCCGTGGTGAACATGCCGTACGCGAGCCCTTTGATCCGGTCGGTCTTCACGTCCACCGGTTTGCCGTCCGCCGTGACCGAGGCGAGCTTCCGCCCGGACCATTCGGCCGGGATCATCACCGTCAGGTCCTGGCCAGCCACCGGGGCGCGGAACGTGAACCCCAGTTCGCTCTGCTTGCCGTCCGGAGCGACCCGCCAGACGAGGTTCTCGAACCGGGTGGCGTTTCTGGCTTCGACGAAATCCAGCAACATCGCGCCCGACCAACTGGGGATGCCTTTCTCCTGGCAGTACTTCCAGATGACGGTGGGCCACTCGGGCGTGATCTTGTCGCTGCCGTTGTAACGCGGCGGGTGGATGTTGTTGACCATCGCCGAGTAATAGCCGGCCTCGGCGGCCTCGAACATCTTCTTCATCACGCCGACCGTCTGGTCGACCGTAAGCTTGCTGTCGGCGAACCACTCGTCGGGCCACTCGGTGGTGGCCTGGTAGATCGGCAGGAGTTGCCCCTGGGCGTCGATGAACCGCTGGGGCATGCCGGTTCCGTTGAAGTAGCCATAAGCGTCCACCGGGCTGGCGGATTTGATGTAGTGGTAGTAGTTCATGTCCATGCCGGTGCCGTGCTTGGCCTCGATCGCCGCCATATCGACCCAGCCGGTCCAGTCGATCGTGTGGCTTCGGACCGTCGGCGAACGGTGGCCGAATTTCTTCTCGATGTCGCCGACGATTGTTCCGAAGGCCTGGTCGAGCGCCTCGGCGGCGCCTTCGCCGTCCTTTCCGCCCGCCCAAACGTGGACGCCGACCTCGTGTCCGGCTTTTCGCCAGGCGGCTTCCTTCTCGACGCTCGTTCGTTCGATTCCGCGATTGGGAGGGCCGTTTCGGAGGTAGACCGAGAAACGGCCGCCGTATTTCGCGCAGGTGTCGAGCACCGGATCGATTTGCGTTTCGGCCATGTCCTCGGCGTCGCCCGTGTTGACGAGGATGACCTTGTGCATCTTCGGCAGGTACCACATTCGCGGCAGCGGGCGGTCCGAGAGCGTCAGAACGAGATTGGCCAGCAGACGTTGTGCTTCGTCGGCCTGGGGGATCGACATCCGCGCGGCGTCGCAGTACCGGCGTCCGTCGGCGCGGAAGAACATGTCCATGGGCCGATACTGGGGCATGCCGTCGCCCTCGCTGTTTTGCCAGTCCGGGTTGCCCTGGCGCATGAGGACGACGCTCTTGGCCAGATCGAACGCGAACGCCACCGCGCGGCCTTTGCCGAATTCGTGCAACGTCACGGCCGGATTCGGCGAAGGAGTCTCGGCGTCCTTCGAGAGAAACGCCAGCACCCGGGCGCCGTCCAGCGCGTAGCGGGTCGCCTCGCCGTGGTATTGGAGCGAACTGGCGGTGATGCCCAAGCCCGGGCTCATGCCATCCGGCAACTCCCGCGCCACGGCGAAGTACTGCAAAAGTTGCTCGGGCAGCGTGCCCTCGACGCGGATGCCGAACACGTCCGCCAACTCGGCGTCGGGCCGCATGGCGACGAGCAGACCACCGGTCCGGACGAACTCGCGAAACGCCGACTGTGCCGCCGGGTCGAGCCGCATTTGGGCGAGCACGACGACGCGACGGGCCGCGAGCCGGCCGGCGCCATCGGGGCCAGCGCCGAGCGTGGCGAGGTCCGTGGTTGCGAACTCCACCAGCCCTTCGCCACGAAGGATCTCGGCCAGGTAGTCGCCGAACGGATTGGCGGCGTACTGGCGATCCGTCACGACGAGAATCGGCGCGGCGCCGGAGTTCGGGCCGTCCTCCGCGCGAGCGGCACCGCCCAGGAGCGCGAAGAGCACGAGAGACGTGAATACACCGGACCAGCGGCGTGGGAGGCACATGGCGTCTCGGACCTTTCTTCACGGTTCGGATCGAGGAGAATCTCCGCATTCAATATGGCGGCCGGGCAGACGCGATTCAAGGGCGGATTTGCGCAAGAAGGAGCGAATTGGCGCATGTGGGGGTGATTGTGCGCACGTAGGGGTGATTTTGCGCAAGCGACGGCCTCGGAGTGCGGGCGTCTTGAGCGACGGCTCAACGCCCCCGCCGCGAGGTGTTGCCGGCCGTCGCGGTTCCTGTAAGAATGCAGTGTCGAGGGATTGTCTCCTCGGGCCGCCGTGACAAGGGTTTTCGAGGCCGCCGGCCATGCCAAAACGAAAAAAGAAGATCGCCGTTCTCTTCGCCACGGCGCACCAGGCGTACGTGCAGATGCTCAAGGGCATCGAGGATTACGCCTTGCAGCAGCCCACCTGGACGCTCAACGTCAACCCCGAGCCGTTCATCAATCTGGCCGCCCCCAGCCTGAAGGGATGGAACGGCCACGGGGTGATTATGCGGCTGATGACCAAGGACGACGTTCGCGCGGCCAAGTTGCTGGGGCTGCCGGTGGTCAACATCGGCTCCCTGCGCGACGCCGGCCTGCCGAGCGTGAACGCGGACCAGAGGGCGATCGGACGCGCCGCCGCCGAGCACCTGTTGGAGTGCGGCTTTCGTCGTTTCGCCTACTACGGCTTGAAAAACACATGGTATTCCGACGAACGCCGCGACGCGTTTATCGAGCGGATCACCGAGGCCGGCGCCAAGTGTTCCGTCCTGGACGTCCCCAACAGCGTCAGCCGCCGCCAACCCTGGCACCTCTGGCTCGCCAAACTGGAGCGCTGGCTCAGAACGCTCAAGTACCCGGTCGGCATGTTGGCGGTACACGACCCCCGCGCGAGCCTGGCGGTCAACACCTGCCTGAGTCTGGGGCTTCAAGTGCCCGATGACGTCGGCGTCGTGGGCATTGAAAACAACGAAATCGTCTGCGAGTTTGCCCGGGTGAAGCTCAGCAGCGTTCCGGTGGACAATCGCCGGATGGGGTTCGAGGCGGCGGCCATGCTCGACCGGATCATGATCGGCGAGCCGCCGCCGACCGAGACTTTTTTGGTGCCGCCGCGGGAAGTCGTGCGCCGCGCGTCGACCAACGTCATCGCGGTCAAGGAGCCCCACGTCGCCGCCGCCGACCGATACATTCACGAGCACCTGCGCGACGATTTTCGGATTGACGAACTCAAGGCCATCACGGGCATCTCCCGCCGTGCGTTCGAGCGGCTTTTCAAGGAGCATCTCGGCTGCACGCCGCACGAGTACATCAGCCGCGTGCGCGTCGGCCGCGCGAAGGAACTGCTCGTCGACCCCGAGCAGCTCCCCATGAAGCAGATCGCCCGGGCGTGCGGCTTCAGCGGAACGCAGCACTTCCGTCTGGTTTTTCAGCGGACCGCGGGCATGGCGCCGGCGGAATACCGGCAGGCTCACGCTCCGGTGGCGACCAAGCGTTTCGCGTAGGGTGGGTCGAGGCCGCCGTCGGGCTGGTGGGCCGCGCAAGCCAGTCTCTCGTCGATTTGTGAGCACGGGACTGCAATCTCCCTTGCGCAAATCAACCCACGGTTACGCAAAAGAGTTCTGGACAAAACTGCAAATCCGAGCAGAATGAAGAGTGGATTGCCGGGTGAGGCAGCGGCGACGGAACACCTCCTCTGAGAGATGGTCGAATCGCGTTTCGCGCACCGGCTAACAAGAAGACCGCGTCTCAGGCGGCGAATCGGACTATTCCGCTTATCGTTTCAAGCCAAAGTAGTGATGCGGTAAGTCAACAGCGAAGAGGCGGACACCCTAAGAACGCGACGGCCGCGGCAAGCCGCCAGCCCCTCGACAATAGGGGCTACGGTAGGGGATCGAACGAGAGAAACTGAGTTGTTGTGCACCCCAAAACTGAGGGAGAACTTGGTCATGAGAAGGTTACCTGCAACTGGTCTGACGGTGATTGCCCTTTTTATGTGCGTATCGGTCGCCTCGGCCGCGACGGTCGTGGTTTCACCGGGCAATGAGGTTCGCCTCTATGACGATACGTTAACCACACTGCGGGCTTCCTTGACGCCCACCGAGACGGTCACGGACGTCAAGTTCTTGAGCAACGGATACCTTGCGGTCGCTACGACGACGCAGTTGCAGCTCTACCACGGCTACGACCTGAGCCCGATTGGCTCGGCGACCATGTTCGCCGGCGGCGTGAGCAAGATCCTCCCGATGGCAAACGGCAACTACGCCGTGGCCGGCGAGCAAGCCGGAGCGTCCGTCAACCACGGCGTTTGGATGTATAACGGCACAACCGGAGGGTTGATTAGCGAAAACGTGAATTGGGAGGCCCCGGTCAACCATCTGATCGAGACGAAGACCGGCAACGTCGCCTTTGCGGTGGACCAGGCCGGCTATGGCGGTGGATCGATCATCATGCTCAATGGGTCGAACGGGGCTGTTATGGGTTATGAGCCCGGCTGGGGCGACATCCGGACGTTCAGCGCTATGGACGGCGGCCGCGGCGACGTGCTCTTCACCGCAACGCAAGATAACCGCTACGGCAAGGTCTACCCGAACACCTGGGGAACGATCAACGGCACGACCGGCGGCTATGCCTCCTCGAATCCGAACTGGGCCTACGTTCCAACCGTGGGCGGCACGGCGAATGGTCAGGTCGTTTGGAACGGGGTGGACGCCGGAAAGAGTCTGCTTTACCGGTCTACGGCCGACGGCGTTCTGCTAAACTCTCCTGGCGTCCATTTCGCGACCGAACCGCTCAGCCAGATGGTCGAACTCGCCAACGGCAATATCGGTCTTTCGTTGATGTATGCGGCACCGGGTAGCCCGTTGAAAGGCGAAGCCTGGATCTCCAACGGCAACTTCACGGCCTTCTATAACAGCAATGCCGGCTGGCAGGACGAGCCCATCATCGCCGCGGTCCCCAATGCCGACGGCGACATGCTCATGTGTGCCGTCGATGGGTCGCTCAAGTGGGCAGGACTCTTCGATGGGTCGAACATGAAGCACATCATCGCCGCCAAGAGCGGCGTGGGCGCCGAGGTGGGCGAGATCATCGCGCTGCCCAACGGCAATATGTTCTTCGCCTCGACGGGCGAAGTCGACTTGGTGACTAGCGGCACCGAGGAGGGGGGAGTGCCGCGGTTCCTTCCCGACGCCGGTTTCGACGGGATGCCGATGATTGGCGGTTATGAAGACAACTACATACTGCACGCCGGCTACGCATCGTCCGCCGGCGTGTGGGTGGTCTACGCCGGCAGTGGCACCGGCGCCGCCACCGCCCCTTACGACATCGGAGGATTCGCGGAAGCCGGCAACGGGCCGCCGCTGGCGATGGACCACACCCCCGTCAACGTGGTTCCGGAACCTGCCAGCATCGTGTTGATTTGCCTTGGCTTCCTCACGCTTGTTTGCCGTACTCGGCGTAGGGCGGACTGAAGCCGCAAAGGCGTGGATGCGACGGTGGCCGGCGCCGCCAAGGCGATCGACCCCGAGGCTCATTGGCGCCAACGAAGGGGCTGGATGTTTGCCAAAAGTCAGGTACACGAATCGTAGGTTGGTCCGCCCCGTCATCTGAAGAACGACCATTCTGGCCGGTGAGGGCGGCACCATGCGCCGTTTCACGAAGGATCATCCGGTTGGCGACAATCGCAGAAGGAGCATCGCAATGACGAAGAGAGTAGTATTGTCCGTCGCCGCCTTTTGGCTTGGCGCGGCGGTTTTCACGGTCGGCACGGGGATAGACGCCAAGCGCGCCGCCGCGCAAGACCCCGGCTATCACTGGGTCAACGTCACGAACAGTGCGGCCTACGCGCCTCGCGACGGCGCCGGGGCGCTGGTCTATGACGACAAGATGTGGCTCTTGGGCGGGTGGAATCCTCCGGACACGGTCAACTTCCCTCGCGGCTGCAACAACGAGGTCTGGAACTCCACGAACGGCGCCGACTGGACCCTGGTCAAGCCCAATACCTTCAACAGCGGCTACGATCCGGCGACCGACTGGGAGGGGCGTCATACGGCGGGCTACGCGGTCTACGACGACAAGATGTGGATTGTCGGCGGCGACCCGTTGCAGGGGCACTATCAGACCGATGTGTGGAACTCGACGGACGGCGTGAACTGGACGCAGGTCAACGTGGGCAATCCCGCGCCCTGGGGAGAGAGAGTGCTGCACCACACTCTGACATTCCAGAACAAGATCTGGGTCATGGGAGGGCAGACCCTGCCGCCATACGTGTCGTCGCCGCCGGAGGCGTTCTACAACGACGTCTGGAACACGACCGATGGGATCAACTGGACGCCGGTGCCTACCGAAGGCCCGATGTGGGAGCCCCGCGGCATGATCGGCAACAACGTCGTCTTCAACAACCGAATGTGGATCTTGGGAGGAGGAACCTACAACACGCCCACCACCCCGGATCGGAAGTACTATAACGACGTCTGGAGTTCCGCCGACGGCGTCAGTTGGACGAAGCATCTTGATTCGGCGCCCTGGGACCCCCGCGAGTACCACGACGTGGCCGTGTTCGACAACAAGATGTGGGTCATGGAAGGATATAACGGCACGCTTGGCGGGAATCGCAAGGACGTCTGGTACAGCGAAAACGGCGTGGATTGGACCGAGGTCCCGAACACGCCGTGGGCACCGCGCCACGCCGCCAGCGTGTATACCTACGACGACGCGCTCTGGATGGTCGCCGGCAACAACATGCAGAAGGACGTCTGGAAACTGGTCCGCAATCAAGCGAATCCACCGTCCACGAACCCGAGCCGCGCGCTAGTCGTGACCGACACGAGCGAAGTCCGTCTCTACAATCGCGACCTGACAAGCATGACCGCGTCGATGTCGCCCGGCGGCGTCGTTACCGGCGCCAAGTACCTGAAGAACGGTAATGTCGTCGTGTCCAACGACGCCGGCCAACTCCGCTTGTACAGCGGCGCGGACCTGAGCCCGATCAGCTCGGCCATGTCCTTTGCCGAAGGCGTGAGCAACATCGTGCCGTTGGCCAACGGCAATTTCGCCGTGGCGGCGCATAGCACCGATCCTGGAACCAATTACGGCGTCTGGATCTACGACGGGACCACCGGCGGGTTGATCAACTCCAACGTGAACTGGAAAGCCCCGGTCAAGCACCTGATCGAGACGAAGACCGGTAACATCGCCTTCGCGGTGGACCAGGCCGGCGACGGCGGCGGATCGATCATCATGCTCAACGGGTCGAGCGGGACCGTGATGGGTAATGAACCCGGCTGGGGCGACATCCAGACGTTCAGCGCGATGGACGGCGGCCGCGGCGACGTGCTCTTCACCGCAACGCGAGATGACCGTTACGGCGCGGTCTATGCGAACACCTGGGGAACGATCAACGGCGCGACCGGCGACTATGCCTACTCGAACCCGAACTGGGCCTACGTGCCCACGGTCGCCGGAACGGCCAACGGCGAGGTCGTTTGGAACGGGGTGGAGGCGGGGAAGAGCTACCTTTTCCGGTTCACGGCTGATGGTGGAATTGTGCAGGGGGGCTACCATTTCGCGACGGAACCGGTGGAGCAGATCGTCGAGTTGGCCAACGGCAATATCGGCCTTTCGCTGATGTATGCGAAGCCAGGCGACCCATTGAAGGGCGAAGCCTGGATCTCCAACAGCAACTTCACGGCCTGGTATAACAGCAATACCGGCTGGGAGGACACGCCCGTCCTCGCCGCCGTCCCCAATTCCGACGGCGACATGTTCATGTATGCCGTCGACGGGTCGCTCAAGTGGGCGGGACTCTTCGATGGGGCGAACATGAACAACATCATCGCCGCCAGGAGCGGCGTGGGCGCTGAAATGGGTGAGATCATCGTGCTGCCCAACGGCAACCTGTTCTTCTCCACGACGGGCCAAGTCGCCCTAGTGACCAGCGGCACGGAAGAGAACCAACTGCTCCCCCCGAGGTTCCTGCCCGACGTGGGCGGCTTGGCGACGCCCTTGATCGCTGGTGGACTCGAAGACAATTACATCTACCACGCGGGAGGAGCGATGGTCGACATCGATTACGATGGCGAGCTGGAGCAGTGTTGGTTCGTCTGGGCGGGCAGCGGCACTGGCGCCGCCGACGCGCCTTACGACATCGGGGGATTCTTAACAGCCGGAGGCGGCGCGCCGCTGTTCCTCGACTACTTTTACAACCCGGACGCTCTCCTGCTGCTCGGCGACGCCAACGACGACGGCTTCGTCGACGACAAGGACGCTTCGATTCTGGGCGCGCACTGGATGCAGTCGGGCGATGGCATCGGATGGGGTGACGGCGACTTCAACGAGGACCACGTCGTCAACGACAAGGACGCCGCGATCCTGGCCGCCCATTGGAACCCGGCCGGCGAGTCGGCGGCGACTCCCGAGCCGTCGTCGTCAGTGATGCTGCTCGGGCTGCTTCTGGGCACGCTCGCGTTTTACCGCCGTCGAATGAACCCCGGACAGACACGCGCCCCCCTGGGGGCGCGTCGATGACGTGCCGAGGCCCGGATGCTTGCCATCCGGACTCTTATGGAATGGAGACATAGGATGCGGAACAAGACGCACGGCTTCACGCTGGTGGAGTTGCTTGTGGTCATTGCGATCATCGGCATTCTCATCGCCCTGCTGCTGCCCGCGGTGCAGGCCGCGCGCGAGGCGGCCCGGCGAATGCAGTGCTCGAACAACATGAAGCAGCTTGGGCTGGCGGTGCACGGCGTCTACGACGCCCAGCGCGTCCTGCCGCCGCTGGCGACGAAGGCCACCATGTCCGACGCGGACATCGACGGGCCGTACCGGGGCGTGTTGGGAGCCACGATTTTCTACTGGCTGTTGCCCTACGTCGAGCAGAACGACTTGTACGTTCAGGGCAAGCGGGACGGCATGGTCCGCACCGGCTACACCTACACGCCGTCTGTTCAGGTGTTTGGCATCTGCAACGTGGGGGTTTCTCCGTATCTATGTCCCTCCGACCGGACCGGTTCGGCCTCGACGGGCCGGGCCGCGTCGTACTATGGTGGCGCGAACGCCTGGGCGGTCGGCTGCTACGGGGCGAACTACCTGGTCTTCGGCGACCCGAACGCCGCCACGCCTGATCTGCGCTTGCAGGGAAAAGCCACCCTCGACCGCTCGTTCCCCGACGGCACCTCGAAGACGATCCTGTTTGCCGAGCGGTATTCAAGCTGCGGCAAGACCGGCAAGCCGTTCACCGAGGTCAGTGCGATGAACTACTCGAATCTGTGGACCGACTCCAACCAGCAGTTTCGGCCGGCGTTCTGCATCAACGACGAGTGGCAGATCCCCCGGTCCCCCGGGTACGTGCCGTGCTTGATGTTCCAGGATACGCCCCACCCGACGAGTAGCTGTGACAACGCCCGGGCGCAGACGCCCCATGCCGGCGTGATGAACGTCACGCTGGCCGACGGCAGCGTCCGGGGCATTAGCCCCGCCATGGATTCGCTGACGTGGACGTATGCCTGCGACCCGCGGGACGGCCAGACTCTGCCGGCCGACTGGGGGCAGTGAATCGCCGAATCGCCGAAAGCCGTAATTCGCGGCAGCGACGCCGAGTTGCCGATCCGTTTTCCGTACCGAAGGACAACATGATGCTCAGGACGGAGTCTTGTGAAGGAACGACAATGCTCCGCCGGCGCGGCGAGGGAACGCCGCCGGCGCGGGCGACCGCGGCCGTGATGCTGGTTGCCGTGCTGGTTTTACCGGGCTGCTACCGCAAACCCACCTACGCGCCGCCCGACACCTATCCGGTGAGCGGGAAGGTCGTGCCGGCGGGCAAGGTTCCCGCCAACTCGCTAATCAAGTTCATTCCGCCCGAGGGCGATCTCGCCGCTGAGGGGACGATCGAGGCGGACGGCAGCTTCACGCTCAAGACGCTTTTCCACGAGGAGTGGTTGCCCGGCGCCGTTGCGGGGCCCGGCCGTTCGGTCGAGATCCTCGTGCCCTTAGGCGCGGACCAGCTCGGCGGCCAGAAGATCGAGGTCAAAGAAAAGTTCACCATCGGGCCGAAAGAGAATCAATTCACGGTCACCTTGAAATAGGGGGACCCCGAATGCATAATGGGGAAGCCAGGATGCGGCCGGGTTCCAAAGAGGAGAACACGTTCATGAGTGATGGCGCGCTTTCGGCCCGATCGCGACTTCGTCCCGTCGGCAAACACGCGGAGTACCTTGTCGACGAGCCTTATATCGCGACCGAGAAGAACCTGTCCAGCCGGCCCGCCGGCGGCAACGAGATGAAGTATCTCGAACAGGTCCTCGCCAGCGGCAACCTCTCGTCGCTGATGGGCGGCACCGTCACGCCGCTATTTGAGAAGGCGTTCCGCCGGCTCGTCTCGTCGAAGTACTCCGTCGCCATGAATTCCTGCATGAGCGCGTTGCACTCGGCGGTGATCGCCGCCGGGGCGGGGCCGGGCAACGAGGTGATCTGCGACTCCGTCTACGTGTTCGGCGCGATGGCCGTGCTCTACGGCGGCGCCATTCCCGTCTTCGTCGACGTCCTGCCCACCACCCACAACATGGACCCCGAGCGGATCGAAGCGGCGATCAGCGAGAGAACCAAGGCCATCATCGTCACGCACGCCTGGGGCCTGCCCGCCGAAATGGATCGCATCATGGCCGTCGCCCGGCGGCACAAGATCCTCGTCATCGAGGACGCCGCCGAGTCGCTGTTGGCCACGTACGCCGGGCGGTTCACGGGCACCTGGGGCGACATCGGCTGCTTCAGCTTCCAGGCCAGCAAGCAATTGTCCCTCGGCGACGGCGGGATGGCCACCGTGCAGGATGACGATCTGTACAGGGCGGTCGCCAACTTCGCCCACGCCCCGACGTTCCTTTCCGTCGCGCACACGCTAGACTACAACTACCGGATCAACGAACTGACCTCCGCCGTCGGCTTGGCCCGGCTCGAAACCATCGCCGCGGAGATCGAGCGATTGGAATCGAACGCGAGCTGCTACGACCACGCCGTCGAGGGATGCGACTGGATCTCGTTGCAGCGCGGACCCGAGGGCGCGCGGCACTCGTTCTACTACTGGGCCGCCAACTTCCTCGACGGCGAAAACGCTCCCGATTTCGGGCGATTCAACGACGAACTGGCCAAGGCGGAAATCCCGAGCGTCACCGTCGGCTACACGAAAATGGCCGCCTACCAGCACCCGCTCATCAAGTACCGCCGCGCGGCCGCCTTCGCCGATTCGAGGAACCGGGCGTGCCGGATGGCGTACGACGACGGCCAGTGCCCCGTCGCCGAGCGGATCGTGCCGCGAATGATCCTCGGCTACACGATCGCCCCCGACGACGTCGTCCGCCGAGACGCCGACAAGCTGCGCGAGGTCATCCGGCGCATGTCCTGATGGGCAGTCGAAGACCGTGGGAGGCGACCCTCGCTGCAAGGAGCAAACGCCGTGAAGAGAATACGGCTCGCAACCATCGGGTACGGTTTTCGGGGCGCCGGGCTGCTGGCGATGGCGCGGAGCATTCCGGCGTTCGAGCCCGTCGCCGTCTGCGACGACAACACCGACATCCGCGCGAAAGCCGAGAAGGACTTCCCCGGCATCGCCTTCTTCGACGACCCGGACGCCATGCTTGCCTCCGGCGACGTCGACGCCGTATTGATCGAGACGCCGCCGATGACGCACGCCCGGCTGGCGATCGCCGCGCTGGAGAAGAACATCCACGTCCTCTCCGACGTGCCCGCCATCCATGCCATCGAAGAAGCCCGGCCGCTCTGGGAAGCCGCCGCGGCGAGCAAGGCCGTGTACATGTTCGGCGCAACGGGCAACTACTTCGGCTTTGTCCAGACCTGCGCCGATCTGAAGGCCAAGGGACTCTTGGGCGAGCCGTTTTACCTCGAGGCCGACTACGTCCACGACGTGCGCGAGTTTGCGAAGACGACGCCCTGGCGGATCGGGTACGAGCCGATCCGGTATTGCACTCATTCGCTCGGCCCGCTGCTGGGCTGGCTCGGAAAGGAACTCTCGTTCGTGGCCTGCTTCGGAACCGGCAGCCACGTCGCCCGGGACAATCCCGCCGGGCACGACGCCATGGCCGCGATCTTCCACGCCGCCACGGGCGAGGTCGTCAAGCTGCTGGTAAGTTTCACCAACAGCCGGGCGTTCGGCCAGCACCGATACGTCTGTCACGGCACGCAAGGCGTCTTTGAGTGCGTCTGGCCGTTGACCGGCGAGAAGCCCAAGGTGACGTTCTCCACGCGAGAGGTGTATGGCTTCGAGAAGACGATAGAGATCGCCGTCGCGTCCGACCGGCCCGAGTTTCCGACGCTCGAAAACGTCGCCGGACACGGCTCGCTGGACTACGCCATGCTCCGCGATTTCGCCGCGGCCATCGAGGGCGAACCCTGCCGGCTCGGCCTGAAAGAGGGCCTGCGGATGACGTTGCCGGGGCTTTTCGCCCTACAGTCGGCGCAACACGACGGCCAACTCACCGAGATACGCTACCCCTGGTCCTGACGGTCTGTCGGCCGGGTGGCTCGCCCTGAAGGGGCGTGGCTGAGTCCTCGTTTTCCGAGCGCGAAAACGCGAAGGGGCGAAAACGCGAAAGCAGGATCCGCAATGCTCGGGGCTTTCCTTTCGCGTTTTCGTTCTTTCGCGCTTTCGCGATCCGTCTGTCTGGACGCCCGATTGCCATTGCCTCATTGCACCCTTGCGATGTGGCCCGTCGGCCGCTTGGTCCGTCAGCCTCAGAAGGAAAAGGCAGGCCAGCGCCATTGACAGCACGCCGAGGCGCGGACATCATGCTCACAGCGGAACCTCAGCCACAGGATTGGGGGTGCTTTCGATGGGCGAGCGACGAACTCATGCGTCCGTGACTGACGTTCCTTGCACATGTGGCTATCTCGAACGTGCCGCGGATGACCCTGCGAACCCGATTGCATTCGACGAGCGGACATTCGAGTACCAGTTCACCTACCAGGAATCGGATCACGAAGGCCGGTCGATGCTGGTGATCTACCACTGCCCGTTTTGCGGTGGTGCGGCCCCAGAATCACAGCGTCATCGGCTGTTTGCGGCTATTCCAACCACTGAAGAGGAGCGCCTCGCCCAGCTTCTCGCGCCTATCGAGACAATGCAACAAGCCATCGACGTGCTCGGGCCACCGCAAATGGATGATTATTCCGTGATGCGAAATCTCCCTTGTGTCCTCTTCGTATTGCATCGAAACGGGGTATTGTGCTATAGATTTGCTTTGGTCGTAACTGGTTGACAGTCAGGAGGTTATGTCATGGAGGACTGGTCATGGACGATCTATCGCGGTTCTGTTGTCAGAATTC
>JAPLNP010000432.1 GCA_026401055.1 Planctomycetia bacterium | reverse complement strand
AGGCGATTCGAACACCTATCACAGCTTCCTGACGCCCGGCCTCCCGCTGGCGTAGCGCGCGTAGCGGCGTAGGGTGGGTCGAGACCGGCCTACAGCTTCGACCGGCGTCAACGGGCGGATCGTCGTCACCTGGCGATACCGCTCCATTTCGATCGGCAGCGGCAGAGGATCGGCGCTCGGCGGCGCGAGGGCCTGGGGCATTTCCAGCACCAGCCGGCGCGGCTCGGCGGGGCGCTGGGTCCAGAGCCACCAGCCCACATTGCCTTGCGGCGGCTTGCCGTCGAGCTGGTAGTTGTCGATGGTCACTTCGACGCGGTTTTTCCCCTCGGGCACGTCGAACTTGAACCACGTCCACGCCTGGCCCGGTTCCGACTCGTCGTCCATCTGGTGCCACAGTTTGCGGACGCTCTCGACCTTCGCCTCCTTGCCGCCGACGGTCGCCTTGCAGGCCAACTCCAGCTTCTTGCCGGCGTGGAAATCGCAGAGCACGTGAACGGTGGCGGCGGCGCCTTGCGGCACGTCGATCGCGCAACCGCCCGCGACTTGAAAGCCTTGGCCGGAAGGCTTCACGACGAGTTCGCCGCCTTCGGCCGCGGGCTCGGCGGCATCGACGGCCGGCAGGGTGAACTCAACGCCGTCGCCGCGAGCGGTTAGCTCCACCGGCTTCCCGTCGAGCGTCGCCCGAGTCGGCGCGGAGCCCAGCACGGCCACCTGCTGCTTCCGGCCGGGCAGGGCGAAGACGTCGTACTCGGCCCGATTGCCCGCCGACGGACCCGGCCGGCATCGCGCCCCGGCCACCACCGGCGCGTCCTTCGCCAACAACTCCACGTGGAGTATCAGGGTGTCATACGCTTCCAACGGCAGCTTCAGCGTGTCGCCGTGGCGGAACACTTGCGGCAGCGTTTCGTGCCTCGGATAGACGATCTTCGCGACGAATCGGGCATCGTCGCCGCCGGCCTCGTCGCGCCGCCAGCCGGCCGTCGCTTCGTCCAGCTTCACCTCAACTTCGCGGCGTTCGAGGAAGGGGTTCCGCAGGGCCACGATCCCCCGCCCGCCGCCGAAATGGGCGTAGCCGTAGGGCTCGCGTTTGAGCGGCTCGCCGAGGAGCATTTGCGTGTCGCCGTGCAGCGTCGCGCCGTTATGCCTGGCCCACTTCAAGATCGACGCCAAGAACGCCCAGTCGCGGTCGCCGTTGTGGAAGCATTTGGGATTGATGTAGAGCGTCAAGAGCCGGCAGCCGCGACCCAGCACGGCCATCGCGTCGTCTTCCCACGGCTCGGGCGTGATGACGATGATGCCCAGGTGCTCGACCGCCGTCGGCGGAAATCCGTGATAATCGCGGCAGCGGAGGCGGAAGAAGCTGTCGCGCGTCGTCGTCGAACTCCACCACGACACGGGCGCGGGGATGATCGCGCTGGCCAGATCGCCCGAGACGGGGCCCCAGATCGAATCGGCATCGCGGAGCCACCAGGGACTGAGCCACATTCCGCAGGTCGGGTCGATGTAGCAGTCCTTCCGCACCGTTCGCACCGCGGCCATCAGTTCCTGGAATGCCTCGATGTTCGCCTCCCGGGCGTAGTCGTCCAACAGATGGCCGTGGTCCGGCGTCTGGCAATCGGCGGCGAAACCGTCGAACTTGAAGAAGGCGATGTTGTATTGTTTGGCCAGGCCCGTGACCGCTTGCGCGATGTCGCGGCGGTACTTGGGCCACGATTGGCAGAGAAACCAGTTGTTGGAATTCAGGGCGTAGCCGTGCGTGCCGCCCCAGGGCGCGTGGCTGTAGCCCGAGGACGGAGATAGCCACAGCCCAAGGTTCGCGTTGATCGTCTTGAGCCGCTCGACGACCGGGGCGAACCCGTTGGGGAAGCGGTCCTTGCGAATCTCCCACATGCTGTCCTTGTTGTCCCAACCGTCGTCGATGGTGAAGGTGTCGATCGACTCGCCGTGGGGCACAAAGAGCCTCTGGCGGAACAAGTCGATCAGCTCAAGACAGTTCTTTTCATCCGGCGGCATGAGCGTCCACCAGGTGTTGTAGTTCACGAACAGCTTGAGGTCCTTGGGCGTGGCCTGAAACGTCTTGACGTACTGGAGGAACCTTGCCCGGACGCGCCCCGGCTCCGCCACCCCGAGTACGGCGGCCTTGGTGGTGTACGGCTCGGTGATCGTTCTGCCCGGATGATGGGTGAGGCTCACCTCGCCGTTGTCGTAGACGTTTCTGCCGCCGGGGAATTCGAGGCCCCAGAAGGTGTCGTCCAGGAAGATCGGCACGCCGTAGCCCTGATAGGCGGCCTTGCCGGCGATGCCCGCGCGCCACGCCTCGACCTGCCGCAGCGCCAGGGGCTTGTTGTTCGGCTCCTTCGCCGGGGCGATCCGCAGCCAGCGCCGCAGAAAGAAATCGGCGTCTTTGAGTTCGTAAATCACGTCCAACTCGACTTGCGGCTCCCGGGCGGCCAGGCGAAACACCAGCCGGCGGCCGTCCGGCAGCGGTTCCTCGTCGGTCTTTTGCAGGCTGAAATCGGCCGATCGCAGCGGCGGCCGGCCCTCCAGGTGTACCGCGAAATCGTCGGAGGCAACGGCGATGGCTCGGCCGGAAAGCTTGTTCTCCAGCTTGGTGACCGTCGCGCGGCCGGAAGCCGTGTCGATGACAATCCGAAGGGCGTCGTTTTCCAGCGTTACCTCCGTGCCGGTCCGCGTGACCACGGCCTTGGGCGTGGCGGCCGACACCGGGCCGATCATGCCGGCAAGAACCACTCCAACCGAAATCCATCGAGCAGGGACGTGGAAACGTCGCATGGTTGGGCTCCTGAAAACAAGGGGGGATCCGACGGAGCGATTATAACGCGGCGGCGCCGCCGGCAAAATAGGGGCGCTCGGGCGGGCCGTCCATGGCCAGTGGTCAGCCCCTACCGCAACATAAAGCACGGTGCGTCTTACAGGACTCTCGCCCCAGGGGAGTTGAGCACGAGTCGGACGTGGCCGGGCTCAACGCCTGCCTCGGTTCCGCGGATTGCCGAGTTGGGGGGACTCCTGACGCGATTGCAGGCGGAAATCGCCCGGTTGAAGAAGGACTCCAGCACGTCGTCGAAGCCGCCGTCGAGCGACGTCGTCAAGCCGCCGAAGCCGAGGCCGCCCGGCGGCAAGCGACGCAAGCGGCGGCGGCGTCTCAGCACTATAATGGGGCAATCGGCGACTACGATCTTCGGTCGTGACGAGCGCCGTGTCAAGGGAATAGGGCAGTGCCATGTGCGGACGTTTTACCCTGCGTGCTCCGGCCAGCGTGGTGGCCGAACAGTTTTCGGTGTTCGCGATGCCGCCATTTACGCCGCGGTTCAACATCGCGCCGACGCAGCCGGCGTCGGTCGTGCGGATGGCGCCCGAGCGGGAACTGGTCGCCCTGCGGTGGGGGCTGATCCCCGGCTGGGCCAAGGACCCGGCAATCGGCCCGCGGCTGATCAACGCCCGGGCGGAGACCGCTGCCGAGAAGCCGGCCTTCCGCGCGGCGTTTCGGCGGCGGCGATGCCTGGTCGTGGCCGACGGGTTCTATGAGTGGCAGCGGCGGGGCAAGGCGAAACAGCCCTATTTCATCCACCTGCGGGACGATCGGCCGTTCGCGTTCGCGGGGCTGTGGGAGTCGTGGGAGCGGCCCGAGCGGGGCCTGCTCGAGACCTGCACGATCCTGACCACCGAGCCCAACGCGCTGGTCGCCCCGCTGCACGACCGGATGCCGGTCATCCTGCCGCCCGACGCTTACGACACATGGCTCGACCCGACGAACGAAGACGTCGGTCAGTTGGCGACTTTGCTTCGGGCGTATCCCGCCGAAGAGATGGCGGCATATCCGGTCGGTTCCTACGTCAACAGTCCGACGCACGACGGGGCGGAATGCATCGAACCGGTGGCAACATTGTGGTCGGGTGGGGAGGGAACCGCGAATGGACGCGGATGAACGCGAATGCGGGAACGAGTGTCGCCTTTCGCTCCGCGAAAGTAGCGTAGACCCAGCGCTACTTTCGCGGAGCGAAAGGCGACTTTTTCCTGCCGGCGGCTTGCGATTGCCGGCGATTCCTCACGCCTACGTAACCGCCAAAGAAGCACCAGGGGCTACGAAGCTGCCGATTGTGCGATTGGGCTCATTCGACCGCCGACACGACTGCCTTCTTTCGGCTTCGCACTGCCCGAACGAACAGCCAGCCGGTTGACGCGAGCCAGACGGCGAAGGCGGTGCAGTTGGGCCAGTGGATACGCCGCCCGACACGGCTCCAATCGGCGTCCAGGTATTCCTCCCGGAAACCGCCGACCTTGAGCAAATCGGGAAACTTGTCGGATGCGAGCAAGCCGCCGGGCAGGAATCTCACACTGTCGTCAGCAAACGCGACATTGGCTCCCGGGTTCGAAGAATACGTGAAGGACTCGTCGTTGGGGAAATGATTGCTCGAAACCGTCTGGGATCCGGGTGATGACGTGAGAAGGGCGTCTAAGGATAGGTCCTTGGGCTCCGTCCATTGGACGCTCGCGTTGGCTACCTCGACAAGCATGATCGTCGTGGACACGTCGCTAGTCAGGTTTTTGGGGCTGCCTCCCGACCACGCCGCATTTGTGCCGACGACGGCAACGTAACTCGTGCCGGCATCGCCGGGAGCGCAGGCAGCGTTGTCGCTTGGGCAGGCGTATCCACGGGGCCGAGATGCAAGCAGCTTCTTATTGTTCGGACCGTCCCATGGCTCGTTGAAGTTGTACTGCTTGTAGAGTGTTGCTTCCTCCAAATAGGGAAGAACCAGCACTCGCCAACTGTGCATCGGTTTGCCGTTCTTGTCGGCGATATAGGCCGGTGGGAAACAGCCGTTCGCTTGGCGGTAGTTGTGTAGTGCAAGAGCGATCTGTCTCAGTTGGTTCATGCACTGGGCGCGGCGGCCGGCCTCGCGCGCAGATGGGTAGGCGGGCAGAAATAGGGCCAACAACAGCAGAAATCCAAGCAACGCAAGAAACCACATCGATCGAGCAACGGAAATCGCCACCATCACAAGGATGATAAAAACAACGATCCCGCCGCCACCGAACACCGCCAGCGATGAGCCAAGGACCACGAACAGCAGCAGCAGCGTGCTCAGGCGGAATTGCATGGCGGTCGTTTTCTCCGTAAGGAAGAAGGGGACACTCCACTTTACTCGACCGCTACGAGAATGCGACTGTCTTCTCGCGATACCCGTGGAGAAACAAAAGGTCCCCTTCTCTGTCACCCCTTTTCCGTACCGGCAGCCCACGTTTTCAGAGCAGCGCGATATTCCTCGCCGCGCAGGCTTGCACCATTGCCTCCGGCCAAATGCCGCAGGCGACTTCGCCGATGTGGGCGGCACGGAGGTAGAACATGCACAGACGCGATTGGCCGATGCCTCCGCCCATCGTTTGCGGCAACTCGCCGGCCAACAGACGCCGGTGGAACTCCAGCTTCGTTCGCTCCTCGAGCCCGCGGATCTTGAGCTGCTCCAAAAGCGTCGGCGGATCGACGCGGATGCCCATCGACGAAATCTCGAACGACGACTCCAGCACCGGGTTCCAGATGAGGATGTCGCCGTTGAGTCCGCGGCCGCCGTCGGGCCGAAGCGTGTGCCAGTCGTCGTAGTCCGGCGCGCGGCCGTCGTGGATCTCGCCGTTGGCCAGGGCGCCGCCGATGCCGATGACGAAAACCGCGCCGAGTTGCTCGGTAATCTTCTGCTCGCGCTCGCGCGGCGCGAGATCGGGGTATTGCTTGAAAAGCTCCTCCGAGGTGATGAACGTAATGTCCTTGGGCAGCACCGGCCGGATGTTCGAGTGTTGCGACGCCACGTGAAACTCCGTCCGGCAGACCACGTCGTAAATCTCGCGGACCGTCCGTTCGAGCGTCTCGCGCGTCCGCTCGTTGGGCGCGATGATCTTCTCCCAGTCCCATTGATCGACGTAGATCGAGTGCAGGTGGTCGATCACTTCGTCGGGCCGAATTGCGTTCATGTCGGTGTAGAGGCCCTCGCCAAGCCTGAAGCCGTACCGGGCCAGCGCCAGACGCTTCCACTTGGCCAGCGACTGGACGATTTCGACCGGCACGTTGGCATCGTTCTTGACGCAAAACCGGACGGGCAGCTCGACCGCGTTCAGGTCGTCGTTCACTCCCGTGCCCGCGCGAACGAACATCGGCGCCGACACCCGCTGCAACCCCAGCGCCTCGGCCAGATTGCGCTCGAAGAAATCCTTGATGTCCTTGATCGCCGATTCGACCTCTCGGATGCCGAGAAGCGGCTTGTAGTTCTTGGGCAGTTGGGCAGTGTAGGGCATGGTGATTCCTGACGAGAAATGAAAAGGCGGTTGCCGACGCGCAAGTATACGACGCCGGCGACGGTGGGCTCAACGTGGCGGCTCGGAAGTCGAATGGGCCGCCATCGCGCGAAAGAGCAAGTCCGCGACCATGGCCATCCCTTTATCGTTGGGGTGGCCGAACTCGCCGTGAGTGGCGGGATCCGGCCAAACGCGGCTCAAGTCGACGAAGACGCGATGCGTTTTGTCTTCCGCGCACACCTGCCGCTTGACGTCGTCGACAACCGCGTTCGATCCCAGAATGTAGCCGGTCATGAAGATGTTGGCGTTGCCGCTGTTCTGGAAGTCCGCGACGAGCTGTTTCAGACTCTTCTTGAATACAACCGCGTCAAACGTCTGCGGCGGGATGTTTTCTCCGAATTGCAGCACGACGACGTCCGGCTTCCAGTCGATCTGCTGCTGAAGTCGGGCGGCGCTATACGTGGCGTATTGCCGCTCGAAAATGTCGGCAATGTTTACGATGTTCGCATTGCCGGTCACGATGGAGCCGTCCGGATTCTTGACCGCCGGATCCGTTGCGACCAGCCTGAGCTTGTTGCCCGTGCGCGCCTCGATGGCTTTCGCCAGCAAGTGAACATAATCCTTGTCCAGAGCGCTGGCGGTCAGCCCCCAATTGTTGGGCCAATTTGGTCCCGGCGGCACGAGGCAAATGCTGTTGCCGAGAAAGAGAACCCTGTCCGCTTTCATGCGGCCGAGGGGAGCGTCTTCCGCTTGGCCGTAACAGCCCAAGCCCCATAGGACCAGTGACGCCGCAAGGATTTGGACGCGACCGCGTTGAAGAACCGCTGCATGGGTCATCGTTATCTCACCGCCTTTCTTGGAAGAACGCTATTTGGTTGGTGCAGCAAACCGAGCCGCGCCCGTCAGGAAGCGGTGGGATTGGCCGCCTCCAACACCGCTCCCTTACGGTCGCGGTTCGGTTTGTCTGTGCTGCTGCGTTATGGTCACGGTTCGGTTGCGAATCCTCAAGCCGGCGATACCACCTCGGGCGTGCCGCGCTCGGCCAGGGCGCGATCGATTGCCGCGACCTGCTCCGGCGTCAACGCCCAACCGGCGGCGCCGGCGTTGTCGCGGATCTGCTCGGGCCGCTTAGCGCCGCACAGAGCCGCGGTGATGCCCGGCTGACGGATCGTCCACGCGATCACCAGTTGCGCCACCGTGTGCCCGGCTGCGTCCGCCACCTCGCGGAGCTTGTCCACCAGGTCGTGGTTCTTTTGCCACTCGCGGCCGAGGAACATGGGATACTTTCGCCGGTTGTCGTTCTCGGGCAGGACGTCGTCGCGGCGCAAACGGCCGGCCAAGAGACCTTTCAGGAGCGGCCAGTAGACCAGCACCGAGACGCCGTGCTCGCGGCACCAGGGCAGCGTGTCGGCCTCGATGTCGCGCTGGAGCATGTTGTAGAGCGGCTGATACGCCGCCAAGGGACATTCGGCCGCAAACGCTTCGAGCTGGGCGAGCGTCACGTTCGACGCGCCGACGGCCCGGGTCTTCCCTTCGTCCATCAGCCGCCTCAACTCGCCGGCCGATTCGCCCACCGGGACGTTCGGATCGGGGGCGTGCAGGTAATACAGTTCCACGCGATCGGTGCCAAGCCGCCGCAGGCTCTCTTCGCACTGGCGGCGGAGCGTGGCCGGGCGGGCGTCGCGGGCCTGTTTGCCGGCGGCGTCCCAGTGCAGCCCGCCCTTCGTCGCAATCACCATCTCGTCGCGCCGGTCGCCCAGCGCCCGGGCGATCAGCCGCTCGCTTTCGCCGGCCAGGCCGTACATGTGGGCCGTGTCGAGATGGTTGACGCCCAGATCGAAACACGCCCGGATCGTGGCGATGCTGTTCTCGTCGGTCACGCCCGAGCTGGTCATGCCGGCGATCGGCCAGCAGCCCAAGGCGACGGGCGAGACCCGGATGTCGGTGTTGCCGAGGGGTCGGAGTTCCATGGCATAGGATCGGGCGAGAAAACGACGGGGAGTTGCACGGCAGCAGGCCGATTATAGACGACGGAAGTTCCAGAAGCAACCGGCCGCAAAGACGGCGCCCGATACTCGTGCCAAGGCCTCCGCAAATCCCGTGAATCCTCTCAAAGAGGCGGCCGGCGGAATCGCCACCAGAGCCGGAGACACCACGCGAGCATGAAGGCGAGGTACAAGCCCAGCCAGATGAGAAACGCCGGATCTCCGCCCGGCCGCGCGGCGACGTTGGCGCGGAAGGTCGCGTGGTTCATCCCCATCGTCAGCACGATCGTCGCATTGGCGAACCAGAGCATCCCGTTGGCGAGAGAATCACGCGTGCGACGCGACTCCGGCGGCGCGAGCCAGATGTCCTTGTGGGGTAGATTCACCATCGACGCGGGCAACCACCGCATCGAAAGCCCGACGAGCAGCAGCAGGCCGGACATCCCATAGAGAACGCCCGCCATGATCCCGAAGAAGGTTCCCTTCGGCGACCAGCCGTCGGCCCGGCCCTGCAAGTCAAAATGGGACGCCATCGGCTCGGGCAGCCGCGGATAGCAGTACGCCATCTGGAGCGTGGCCGCCACGAGCAGCACGACAAACACCACCAAGGCAATCCATCGAGACTTCATCGGGAGTCCTTCTCCTTTTCCGCGGGCGGGTCGGTCGGCACGGGCCGGCCACGCCGCGCGACGGCCTGCTTCAGCAGGTACTCGATCTGCGCGTTGACGCTCCGCAACTCCTGCTGCGACCAGCCTTCCAGTTCGCGGTACAGGTCGGGCGAAATACGGAGCAAGAAAGACTTTCGAGAACTCATGCGCTGGTCATCATCGCTCAGGTGTAAAGGGTTCCCGTATTGATGATCGGTTGCGCCTCGGTCTCGCCGCAAAGGACGACCAGCAAATTGCTGACCATCGCGGCCTTGCGCTCCTCGTCCAACGCGACGACGTGTTTCTCGGCCAACTCTTGCAGGGCCATTTCCACCATGCTCACCGCGCCGTGGACGATCTTCTGCCGGGCGTCGATGATCGCCTCGGCCTGCTGGCGGCGGAGCATCGTGCCGGCAATCTCCGGAGCATAAGCCAGATGGGTCACCCGCGCTTCCTCGATCAAAACGCCCGCCTTCGCCAGACGCTCCTGAAGCTGATCGTGCAGCGTGGCCGAGACCTCCTCGACGCCGCTTCGGAGCGTGATTTCCTCGGGCTCGCCGTGGTCGTAAGCGTAGCAGTTGGCCAGATGCCGGACGGCCGACTCGCTCTGAATGTGGACGTACTCCGCGTAGCTATCGACGTCGAAGCACGCCTGGGCCGTATCGCATACTCGCCAGACCACGACGACGGCGATCTCGATGGGATTGCCCCGTTTGTCGTTGACCTTGAGTTTCTCGCCGCTGAGGTTCCGCAGGCGGAGCGAAATCCGCAGTTTCGTGTTCAACGGGTTGGTCCATCGCCAACCGCTGTGCCGGACCGTGCCTCGATAGGCCCCGAAGAGGATCAACACGCGGCCTTCGTTCGGTTGCAGGCTGAAGTAGCCGAAGCACGTGAAGAGCCCCAGCCCCGCCGCGATCACGGCGCCGGCGAGCAGGTAGAAATTGGGCAACGCTCGCGGACCGGTGGCCCCCGCCACCGAGAAACCGAAGCCCACGGTCAACGCAACCGCCAGCGCGAACAACGCCACCGTCAACGGGAGCACCGCCCAACCGTTGAGCACGCGGATCTCTTTCTCACGATTCATGGCACAAGGCTCCTGAGGCAAACGGGATGGAACCGCACGTATATCGGTATGATATCGTTTTAATATCCCAGCGTCAAGAGGCCGTCGAGAGAATGACGCAAGTGGCTTTCAGAAAAGACGTTAGGGTCGACCGAGCCTGAACGTTCGTCCGACCCATCGGCGCGGGATTTGCCGGGGGGCGAGGCCGCGGTGGCTCGGGCACCAAGCGTCAAGCGACCTTCGTCGGAGAGATTCCAGGGCAAGAGCGGCTCGATGTCTTCGGGGGCGTTTCCGCCCGCTACCGCGGAGCTTTTCAAGTACCACGTCAGCCACGATCGTGGATGGAGTCTCCAGCGCGCCGGCGTGGCCGCGAGCGAGGAGCATCGTATGTCGCTCGATACCGTCGCCGCCGAAGGCGACTGGTGGGTGGGATGAATCGAGGAAGTTCCCGACGTCAATTGTCAAGATCGCTCCTTTGAATAATGGAAACAGACTCTGAACGTGACGCTGAAGGAAGCACCGCAATTCAGTCGCCAGGGCGCGTTGGTTGCTGCCGGCAGTGGGTACACGGAAGAAGAGATCACTCCGTGAAGAGGAGAAATCACGAACCCTTGACCGACTCCCCCGTTCGTGTATAATCGGCGGACATGGAGGAGAGGCAAGGGGGCAATGCCCGTTTCACTGCCGAATCCTGGGGAATACGCCATGATTGCTTCCCGTCGTCGGGCGTTTACGCTGGTCGAGTTGCTCGTGGTGATCGCGATCATCGGGATCCTGATCGCGATTCTCTTGCCCGCCGTGCAGGCGGCCCGCGAAGCCGCGCGACGAATGCAGTGTACCAATCACCTCAAGCAGATCGGCGTGGCGCTGCACGTCTACACCGGCGCGCACAACGTGTTGCCGTTCGCGTGCGGCTACCAGGCGGCGCAGACGGGCACGTGGGTGTCGTTCATCCTGCCGCAGTTGGAGCAACAGAGCGTTTTCGATAGGTTCGACTTCAACGTTCGCTTGAGCGACGTCGCCAACAAGCAGGCCGTGGCCACGCCGATTCCGACGATGGTCTGCCCGAGCGACCCGGCGTCGTCGAACCCGATCTTCGAGTACCGCGACTGCGCCGATTCGCCGCTGAATCCGCGGCCGGCATTGGGGCTGTGGTATCCGGCGTCGATGGGTCCGACGCATCCGGACAGTTGCCCCTACTGCCCGCTGCCCAAGACCGCCTCGACCAGCCCCGACAGCTATTGCTGCCAGGGCTGGAACTACGGCTCGACGCTGCCGGAGAACAACTCGGTCGGGATGTTCGGGCGTTATCCGATCGGCGTGAAGCTCAACGCGGTGAGCGACGGGCTGTCGAACACGCTGGCCGCGGGCGAGACCCTGCCCGCCCAATGCGTCTACAACGGGGCCTACGCGAACAACTTTCCGGTGGCCGGGACCACTATTCCCATCAACACGTTTGAAGTCTGCTCGGTGCCGGGTAGCGGCCACTACCGCGCGTGCGGCTACAAGAGCCTGCATCCGGCGGGGGCATTATCCCGACTGTGAAGGGCGTCTAAGCATCCTACAATCAGCATTATCCCGACGATACGAACAAGCGGAAATCCGATCATTCCGCTAGTCTACCGCCGGGGCAGGAAGGCGACCAGGGCACCAACGCCCAAACCCAGAGCCGACCAACCGCCGGCCGTGGGGAGAACCCCACCAATTCGGCCCACTCTCGGTATTGCAGGGGCCAGACTTGCCCGATAACATTTGACCGATGCAACAGTATCTAATGCACAGCGAGTTTATTGACTCAAACCATCCCGCAGTCGCCTCCAAAGCTGCCGAGCTTGCCAAGGGGGGCGATAGCGAGATTGCGATTACAAGACGCTGTTTTGGATTTGTGCGAGACCACATTCGTCATTGCGTAGACTTCCGCCTGAACCCAGTCACCTGCAAGGCGTCGGAAGTCTTGCGTTTTGGCACAGGATATTGCTACGCCAAGAGCCACTTGCTTGCGGCATTGCTGCGGGCGAATGGCATTCCGGCCGGGCTGTGCTATCAGCGGCTTATGCTTGACGCAGAGGAGCCGACTTACTGTTTGCATGGTCTGAATGCCGTATACCTGAAAGCGCACGGATGGTATCGCATCGACGCCCGTGGAAACAAGCCGGGAATTGCAGCGGAGTTTTGCCCGCCCATCGAAAAACTGGCTTTCACCGTTACTGGTGCGGGTGAAATAGACCTTCCCGAGATTTGGGCCGAACCCTTGGCCGTGGTGGTCTGTGCCTTGAGCGAAAACGTCACCTACGATCAAGTCCGTTTGCCCGATGTTGAACTGCTGCACATTGCCAAGGCCCCCCGTGCGTAGAATCGTTACGCTACCGCCCATGAGAATCCCCATTGCCCTGCTATGCCTCTCCCTCTGCGCTTGCCAGCCGGCCCACTCGCAACCGCCCCCAGCCCCGGCCGCAATCGAGGTCTATTTCTCCCCGAAACGCGGGAAAAGGGGACACCCATAACCGCCGTCGTGTCAAGGGCCCGGATATTTGGGATTTCCGAAGTAACGAAAACACGGGAACGGAGAGAGGCTAGCCGGGGGTCCAGGGGGCGGCAATGAGCACCCC
>JAPLNP010000310.1 GCA_026401055.1 Planctomycetia bacterium | reverse complement strand
AAGATCGCTACTTCCGCGGAGCGAAAGGCGACGTTCGGTTCGTCAGCTACAGCCCCATCATGTACCGCTTCGCCCGCGCGACGACCTCCGGCTCCTTGCTGATTTCGGTCACTTTCTTTAGCGCCACGTCGAACTCGGCCTTATTGGGATTGCGGAGGAAACGCTGATGGGCCAGATCGGCCACCGCCCGGCACGCGGCCTGATTCACCGCCGGGTCGTCCAGGTAGGGCGCGACCCAACGCAGCGTCTCGATCGTGCGGACCGCCGACGCCCGGTCGAGGATGAGTTGCCGCTGGGCGTCGTCCTTGGCCAGCTTCATCGCCTCTTGGAGCATCGCCAGCGTTTCCGCCTCCGGACGATCGCTCTTGAGCGTAATCACGCGAACGTACGCCCGGAGCGCCCAGGTGCGATGTGCCGGGCTGTCCGTGGTCTTGACCAAATCGAGCAGCCGGCCGGCCACCGAGGCGTCGGGCCAATTGCACAACGCGCGAACGGCGGCGTCGCGGACCGCCGGGCGGTCGCTTGCCAGCGCGGGTTCGATGGTTTCCAGGGCCTTTTTCCCGCCGAGACGCCCCAGCACCGGAAGCAGCGCGCACCGCTTCGGCTCGTCGGCCTTCTCGAGCACCGCCAAAACCGGCGCCACGCGAGCGGCTTCGTCCTCCGTCTGGCCGCAGACCAGCAAGACGGTCTTCTCGATTTCGTCCCGGCGAGCGCCCTTCGCCGTGGCGAGCAGAAGGTCGATTAAGGCCGGCACGTCGTCCGGCGTGGCAAGCGAGCGAAGGGCCGCGATCGCGGGTCCGTAGGCCGCGGCGTCCTCCTTGCCCGCTTCGGCCAGAAGCGCCGGCACGGCCACCGTCGACCTGCGCCGGCGGAGCACGTCAACCAGTCCGGCGCGCTGTTCCTCGCTAGCCTGCTTTAGCGCGTCGAGCAATGCCTGATCGACCGCATCGCCGGAGATGGCCACCAACGACTCCCGCGCGACGTCGGCGTCCTTGCCCGAGATCTCGGCCACCAGCAACGGAAGGACCGTGGCGTCGCCGACCGTCGCCAGGCAGGTGATCGCCGCGCGCTTCAGGGCCGCGTCGTCACTGTCAGCCGCCGCGACGACTGCGGGCAAAACCGCCTTTTCCCGCCGCGCGGCCAGGGCCCCCAACACCAGGATCTTGCCCGGCGCGGCCAGCTTCGGCAGTTCATCCAGGAGCCGTTTGGTCGCCGCCTCGCCGGTGAGCGTGTTGAGCTGTTGGGCGGCAAGCTGCTGCTTCATGGCGTCGTCGCCGGAGAGCCATTGGAGGATCGTCTCCGCGCGTTTGTCGCCGGCCGCGGCCAGCAGTCCCCGCAGGGCGGCCAGACGGATCGGCGGCGGATTGCCCGGGTTGTTCATCTGGTTGAAGATCGCGAGGGCGGCGTCGGTTTTGCCTTCTGCCAGAAGTCTGTCGGCCGAGCGGAGACAGGCAACGGCAAGACCCTGGGGAGTGGGGACGCCGGCTTTCGTCACTCTGGCGGCGAGGATGTCGAGCGCCTCGGGGCCGCCGATCCGGCCGAGCGACCAAAGGGCGGCGGCAGCCACCTCGGCGTCCGCGCCGTCGGCCAGTTTGCCCAGCGCGGCGACCGACCCGGCGTCCTTGCGGCTGGCCAGCGAGTTGATCGCGCCGACCAGCGGTTTGCCCTGGTATTTCGCCAGCCCCGCTCGCAACACGGCCAGCGAGGCGTCGCCGGGAATCTGTTCGAGCGCGGCCAGGGCCATTTCGGCCGTCTTGGCGTCGTCGAGCATGGCGGCCAGCACCGGCACTTGGGCCGGCGTGCCCAGGACTTGGAGCTTGAAGCAGATGAACTGCTTGGCCGGCAAGGTGGTTTTGGGGTCGGTCAAGAGGGCGGCCAGCCGGGCGGCGCACGCCCCGCGCCGCTCGGGCGTGCTCATCGCCTCGATCGTCTCGCCGTCGATCGCCAAGAGCGGTTTGAAGTCCTGACCGTATTCATATTGGGCCATCGCCTGCCAGTCCGCGTCCGACGCCGCCGGCGCCGGCACCGCCCAGGCGAGCGAGACCAACAAGATCGCGAGGAGTGAAAAACGACTCATCGTTGGGTTCCTTCAATCTGAGTTCACAGGGTCCACGGGCTTCGCAGCGGCCGGTCGAGCAGGTTGTTGGCGTCGTCGTCGCCGTCGAAACGGCTGGCGGCGGGGTCCCACTTGAGCTTGCGGCCCAAGCGCAGCGCGATGTCGGCCACGTTGCCCAGCGTGCTCGCCGCGTGGCCTTCCTCGACGGGCGAGACCGGGTCCTGCCGCGTGCGGACGCATCGCAGGAAGTCGGCCGAGTGGGACGTGTAGCCGTACTTGTCTCCCCAGTCGGGGCTCCGGTGCAGGTGAACGTCGTCCGGCTTGAGTTGAACGGTCAAGAGCGACGCCGGTTCGGCCCAGATTCCTGCCCGATCGGCGTGTACCCAACCCTGGTCGCCCTCGAAGCGGCAGCCGATCTTGTTCGGGTTGTCCGTGTTGGTGAAGCTCATCATCAAGCCGCTGGCCCAGCGGTACGTCATCTGCCAGGCGATCCACGTATCGGTCATTCCGCCCTCGGGCAGCACGCCCTTGCCTTCGACCTCGAACGGCTTGTGGAAGATTTCGGGGCATCCCCAGCCGGCGATGTCCAGATGGTGAACGCCCCAGTTCGTGATGAAGCCCGCGCAGTAGTGCGAGATCATGTACATCGCCAGCCACTCGCACCGCTTCTTGTCGAACGGGATCATCGGGGCCGGTCCGGTCCAGAAGTCGTAGTCGAATCCTTCGGGCGGATCGCACGGCGGCTCGACGTCATAGGTCATGCCGCCGGGAGCCCCGACGTAAACCGAATGGACCTTGCCCAGGTAGCCCGCCCGGGCCAGCTCGCAGGCGTGGCGGAACTGCCAGGTGCTCCGCTGCTGGGTGCCGGTCTGGAACACGCGGCCGTAGCGCCGCACGGCCTGGCAGACGGTGACGCCCTGGCCGATCCATCGGGTCACCGGCTTTTCGCCGTACATGTCCTTGCCGGCCTCGAGGACGCGGTTGTAGAGCACGCCGTGCCAATGGTCGGGCACGCAGCCCCAGACGGCGTCGATGTCCGGCCGGGCCAAGAGTTCGCGGAAGTCGTGATAGGCGTCGCATGCTTTGTAGGACGCCTTGTTCTCGCGTTTGGCGTAGGTCGCGTTGACCTGGTCCTGGGTCCAGAGTCGCCGCTCGCGGCGGGGATCGGCGATGGCGACGACTTGGGCGTCGGGCAGCGGGTACAGGGCGTCGATCGAACTGTTGCCGCGATTGCCGACCCCCAGCACGCCGATCGTAATCCGATCGCCGGCCGCCGTGGCCCCGTCCTTGCCCAGCGCCGAGGCCGGCACCAGCCAGGGCGACGCCGCCGCGGCGGCCGTGCCGGCCAGAAATCGCCGACGGGTCAGCATGCCGGTGGAGCGCTCGCGTTGCGAACGGTGGATGCTCATGGTGGGACTCCTTCTTATTTGCCTTTGCGCTGGGTCAACGTGAATTCAAACTCGTTTTTGCCCTCGACGATCGTCACGCTCCGCGCGCCGGTTTCGTTGAACTGCATGGGCACGATCTCCTCGATTTGCCCCATCTGCGGATCGCGGACCATGCGGCCGGTCTTGCGAAAGCCCTGGATCGTGACCTGGTACGCCCCAGGCATGAGGCCCTTGTCGGCGGGCACCTCGAAGCGGCCGTTTTGGATGCCGGCGCCGGAACTGTTGGCCTTGCTGCCCGGGGCGGGACGAAAGTTAATCGTGCCGCTCTCCAGCGGCGCGGCGTCGACCGTGACCGCGCCGACAACCTTCTGCCGGCCGTTGCCGCCGCAGCCGGGAAGCAGAAACAGGACGCTCGCCAAGGCGAGCAACGCCGTCAGGCGGAATCGACTCGGACGCATCATGGGCAATCGCCCTTTCGCGGCCGGCGGGGGCAGAAATGTGGGCCGCGATGACGTGATACAGGACGTGGGGGCGCCGCCGGGGCCGTCTACCCCGCCCGGGGCGAAGGGCCGTCGACGTGCTTCCCCCGATTATAGCGACTCCCCGACGGGAAGAAAGAGGTTGGGATGTCGCAAAAGCATTACAAAATGTGGTAAGATAGGTGGTACGTCCCTGAGTCCCAGGCGAGAGGACGTGGCCGGCATCGGCAACAGTCCCATCACGCCCTTTCAGGGCGTGCCACCGGCATTTCGGAGATCGACACCCCATGGCAAAGACCTGGCAAGTGGCGTTGATCATGAAGTCGTCGCAGCGCTACGACCGGCGGATCGTCCGCGGCGTGGCGGCCCGGGTACACGAAACCGGCAGTTGGAGCCTCTACGTCGAAGAGGACCCCCAGTTGCGGATCCCCGAACTGAAGTCCTGGCGGTTCGACGGCATCATCGCCGACTTCGACGACCGCAGGACGGCGGAGACGGTGCGCGAGTTGTCCATCCCCGTCGTCGGCATCGGCGGCGGCTTCGGTTGGTACGACGACGACTCGGGTATCCCTTACGTCACGACCGACAACGAGGCGATCGGAAGGCTCGGCGCCGAGCACCTCTTGGACCGCGGCTTCACCCGATTCGCCTTCTGCGGCTTCCCCCCGAACCGGATCAACGGCTGGTCGGCGATGCGCGGCCGGACGTTCCGGCGGCGGGTCGAGATCGCCGGGTTTTCCTGCTCGACGTTCACCGGCCGAAAGCGAACCGCCCGGCAATGGGGCCAACTCCAGGGCGAACTGTCCGAATGGCTCGCCTCGCTCGAAAGGCCCGTCGGACTGATGACCTGCAACGACATCCGGGCGCGGCACGTGCTCGAGGCCTGCCGCAACCTCGGCGTGCGCGTGCCCGACGACATGGCCGTCGTCGGCGTGGACAACGACGAGGTGATGTGCGAGTTGACCAAGCCTCCCTTGACGAGCATCGAGCAGGGTTCCCGCCAGATCGGCTACGAGGCCGCCTTGCTGCTGGAGAGGCTCATGGCCGGCGAAGCCGTCGCCGGCGGGCGGACTCTGTTGGGACCGGAGGGCATCGTCGTTCGCCAGTCGAGCGACATCCTGGCCATCGAGGACGACACGGTCGCCAGGGCGGTCGCTTTCATCCGGCAGCGCGCCTGCGATCCGATCCAGGTCTCGGACGTTCTGAAGCTCCTGGACGTGTCGCGATCGACGTTGGACAAGAAGTTCCGCGCCACGCTGGGCCGCACGGTCCACGCCCAAATGCAGCGAGTGAAGATCGACGAAGCGAAGCGGCTGTTGGCCACCACCGACATGGCGATCCGGCACATTGCCCCGCGATGCGGTTTCGGCTACCTTCAGTACTTCACGACCGTTTTCCGCCAGCACGCGGGCCGCACGCCCGGCCAGTATCGCAGGGACTCCCGCCATTGACGCGGTCCTTGGGGAAGGAGAATTGACATGAGCCACATTCGATGGGGTCGCGCGGCGGTGCTCGTCGCGCTGGGCATGGGCGTTCTTGCCGGCGGCGCGGCGGCTCGGGCCGCGGCGGAAGACGAACGCGGTTTCAAGAGTCTTTTTGACGGCAAGACGCTCGAGGGCTGGAAGGCCGTGGACCCGACGTACTGGTCGGTCGAGGACGGCGCCATCACCGGAAAAATCACCCAGGAACACCCGCTCAAGGAGAACCTGTACCTCGTCTGGCAGGGCGGCGAGCTGGCCGACTTCGAGTTGAAGCTGAAATCCCGCCTCAACGGCTCCCCGGGCATCAACAACGGTTTCCAGTTTCGCAGCAAGCTGCTGCCGAACCACGATATCGCCGGATACCAGGTCGACAACAACCTGACCACGGACTGGCTCGTGCGTCTCTACGACGAGCACGGCCGAGAGACGCTGGCGTATCGGGGAACCAAGACCGCCATCGACGAGAACGGCCGAAGGACGACGACCGAGATTCCCGGCGCCACCGGCCCGGCCCACTTCCGGCTGGAGGATTGGCACGAGTACCACCTGATCTGCGTGGGCCCGCGCCTGACGTTGAAAGTCAACGACCGGCTGGCGGCCGAGGTGATCGACCTCGATCCGAAGCAGCAGGACTTCTCGGGAATCCTCGGCCTCCAACTGCACAGCGGCCCACCGACCACGGTCCAGTTCAAGGACATTCGTCTGAAGGTTCTCAAGCCGCGCTAGGACGACGGCGCACCGTTCGCCGTGGCACGGCCGCCCGCTGGGCGATCGCGTCGATCAACCGATTGCCGCCATGAGCTTGTCGAACTCCGCGACCGTGACCGCGGGCGACGTGTTGAAGCCGATGCCGGTGGCCTTGGCCAACGCGACGGAGGCTTGCATCGCGTCCTGGACGTCGGGGTAATCGGCCACCAGAAGCAAGTCGTTTTTGCCCAACAGCGCGTAGGCCGCTTCGAGCTTGCCGCCGTGCTTGGCGATCAGCGCGACGGCCTCGTCCGTCCGTTTGGCGCTGATTCCCTTCAGGGCCTCCGGCGAGTACCTGCCGACCATAATGTACCGGGCCATTGCACGTGCTCCTTTCCGAAATGGGGACATTGATCGTGCGTCGCCTTCCGACGACGCATCGACCGGACGCGAACTTCGCTCCCGCAAGCGTACACGAAGTCGTGCCAGGGCGACAAGATGGCCTGAATGGGGGGCGTCGCCGGGCACCACACCACCCAATATACTGTAAACCGTTTGCGACATATTCCACTTGACGTTCTGCCGCCCTTGGGACAGACTCAAAACGGTGGGCCTGGAGATCGCGAGGCGACGTGCCCGGGCCTCCCCCGCCCGTTCGGTACGTCATGGAACACAAAGGTCCGGTCATGTTCGCGACGCGACAACGCGGTTTTACGCTCGTGGAACTGCTGGTGGTCATTGCCATCATCGGCATCCTGATCGCGTTGCTCTTGCCGGCGGTGCAGGCGGCGCGCGAGGCGGCGCGGCGGGCCCAATGCACCAACAACATCAGGCAGGTCGGCCTGGCGCTGCACATGTATCACGACATCAACAAGCAGTTTCCGCCAGGCTACGGTTACATGTCGGGCGAGCCCGGCTCCGGCGGCTCGAAAGCCTGGGGCCCCGAGTGGCCCTGGATCATGCGGCTGTTCCCCTACCTCGAGCAGGACGCCGTGGTCGACGAGATCGACTGGACGTGGAACCCGGGCGTGAGTTACGCCGGTGTTCCGGTGGGCAATCTTCAGGCGATTGGGGCCCAGGTGGAAACCTTGCAGTGCCCGTCCGACCCCACGGTCTCCACGCCGTTCGATAAGCAGGGAGCGTGCTCCTATCTGAAGCCGGTGCCGATGGCGCGGACGTCCTACGCGGGCAATTTCGGCCAGGGGCAGATGGAAGCCGTCGGCCGGTTGCCGGGCGTGTTCGGCTTCAATCATGGCGCCCGGATCGGCGACGTCACCGACGGAACGAGCCACACGTTGTTGACCTCGGAGTTGGTCGCCGGGGGGACGTGCTCGATTCGCGGCTCAATCAGCTACGACGAGGGGCCCGTCTTCATGGTCGATTACACGCCGAACGACCCGACCCCCGATTTGGTCCGCTGGTGCGACGCCGGCGACGGCGACAGCGCGGCCCGGTCGCCGTGCGTCCGGAGTTCCGGCACCCTTGGCGGCGGCGTCTTGGGCAACACCCTGAACATGATCCTCCACACGTCCCGCAGCTTGCACCCCGGCGGCGTCAACTCCGGACTGTGCGACGGCAGCGTCCGCTTCTTCGGCGACGACATCTCGCTCGACGTCTGGCACTGGTTGGGAACCCCCAACGGCGCCGAGGTCTTCACGCTCGATTGATCACCTGGGGACTGGTCCATTTTTCGGCCCAAAGACACGTTTTCCGAGAGAAGCGCCGACCGAAAACATGGACCTGTCCCCTTCCTCGCCCAACACAACCCCACGGAGAATCACCATGCAACGATACAACCGGGTCCTCCTCGCGTGCTGCCTCGCGTGGACAGGGTTCTTAACGCTCGGGACCACCGGCGCGGCGGCCTCCGAACTGCTCGTCGGCGCAAGCACGATCAGCATTACGCCCGATCGGCCGGTCAACCTCACCGGCCAGTTTCACGCCCGGATCGCGCGCTCTGTCGAGAGCCCCTGCACGGCGACCGCCGTGGCGTTGGAGTCGCGCGACGGCGACAAGGTGCTCGATCAGGCGATCATGGTCTCCTGCGACCTGGTGGCCATTCGCGGCGACATTCAGGACCAGTTGCGCAAGAAGGTTGCACCGCGGCTGCCGGGCGTCGACCTGAAGAAAATGTTTCTGAGCGCCACGCACACGCACACCGGCCCGACCATGCTCGAAGGCCTTTATGATATCCCCAAGGACATCATGCAGCCGACCGAGTACGTCGATTTCCTCGTCCAACGGCTGGGCGATCTCGTGGTCCAAGCCTGGGAGAGTCGCAAGCCGGGTGGGGTAAGCTGGGGGCTTGGGCACGCCGTCGTGGCCTGCAACCGACGGATGGTTTACGCCGACGGCTCGGCCAAAATGTACGGTCCGACCGACCAGCCCGACTTCCGCGCCGTCGAGGGACCCGAGGACCACGGCGTCGAGGTCCTCTTCTTCTGGGACAAGGACAAGCGGCTCGTGGCCACGGCCGTCAACGTCGCCTGCACCGCCCAGGAGGTCGAGAACCTTTCGGTCGTCAGCGCCGACTTCTGGCACGACGTGCGGATCGCCTTGCGCAAACAATACGGCGAGAGTCTCTGCGTGCTCGGCTGGATCGGCGCGGCGGGCGATCAATCGCCGCACCTCCTGTGGCGCAAGGAGGCCGAGGAACGCATGCGCGAAAAGCGCGGGCTGACGCGGATGCAGGAGATCTCGCGGCGAATCGTTCAAGCGGTCGCCGAGGCCCACGAGGTGGCCCAGACCGACATCCGCTACGACGCGCCGCTGGTACACGTGGTCGAGGACCTGAAGCTTCCGGCCCGGCTGGTCACCGACAAGGAGTTCGCCGAGCAGACGGCCTTGGCCGAAGCCCTGAAGAAGAAGCCCGAAGCGGGCGAGTTTCGGCGTCTCGGCTGGTACCAGGAGGTGCTGGACCGCTACGAGTCGCAGAAGGCCAATCCGTTTTACGACATGGAGCTGCACGTCTTGCGGCTGGGCGACGTGGCGATCGCGACCAACCCGTTTGAACTCTACGCCGACTACGGCATCCAGATGAAAGCCAAGAGCAAGGCGCAGCAGACGTTCGTCATCCAGTTGGCCTGCACCAGCGGCTACTACCTGCCCACGGCCGAGGCGGTCCGCGGCGGCGGCTACAGCGCCGAGGTGAACAGCAACCTCGTCGGTCCCGAGGGCGGCCAGGTCCTGGTGGACCGCACCGTCGAGCGGATCAACGCCCTGTGGCCGGCCGGCAAGAAGTAGCGGCGCGGCTGGGCTACATTCCCGAGGCTATCCAACCTGTCAAGTCAGCCTTGACGGACCACCAGACCCCTTTTCTCGCTTCAACGGAGTTTCCGACCATGACAAGATTCGTGCGGATCGCTGTCGCGATCCTGGTGTGTGTCTGCCTTGCGGCCGTCGCCAGGGCGGAAGGGTATCGAACGACCGTCGGCGAGGACAAGATCCCGCTGGTCGTCGTCAAGGGCACGCCCCACGAGATGGGCTTCGCCTTCGGCAAACTCATGCAGCCGGAATGTCAAGGGCTCATCGGCCCGTTCCTCGAAGGGGCCCAACTCGCCGAGCGCAAGGCATTCACCAAGGACCCGGGCAAGCCGCCCGCGGCGCGGCGCTATACCGACGCCATCCTCGACGCCGCGTGGCAGTCCACCTCGCCGCACATCCACAAGCGGTTCCAGGAGCAAATGCGAGGCCAGGCCGACGGGGCGGGAATCCCGCTTGAGTCGCTTCGCCGGGCCTACATGATTCCCGTCGTCTCCGATTACTCGTGCAGCGGCGCCGCCCTCTGGGGCAAGGCCACGGCCGACGGGCACCTCTACCAGTTCCGAAACCTCGACTACATCATGGAAGGCGGCCTGCAAGACTTTCCCGCCATCGTCGTCGCGCTGCCCAACGAGGGCATCGCGCACGTGAGCATCACGTTCGCCGGTTTTCTCGGCGTGAACACGGGCATGAACGCCGAGGGGACGGTGTTGACCGAGATGGGCGACTCACCGGCCAAAGAGTATCCCTACGACCTGGACGGCGTGCCGTTCTTCGTCCTCTTCAGCGACCTGCTGCACGACGCCCACTCGCTCGACCAGGCCCTGGACATCGTCCGCGGCGCGAAACGGATCAAAAAGTACCATTACATCATCGCCAATGGGAAGGACCGCTCCGGCGTGAAGATCAAGGCCCATGCCCCGGAGCTTGTCGTCTGGAAGGAGAACGATCCCAAGGACGAAGTCGCCCCGCGGGTGTTCGAGAACATTGTCTACAACGCCGAGAGCCGCGATCCGTTGGCCATCCGCCACATCAAGGAGAATTACGGCAAGTACGACGCCGCCCGGGTGATCGAACTGACGCGAGCCGTTCCGATCAAGGGCGGCAATCTCTTGGCGGTGGTCTATGACGCGACGGCGTTGCGATTCTGGGTCTCGTACGCCAAAGGCGAGGTCGAGGCGTACAAGCGGCCGTTTACCGAGGTGAGTCTCGGCGACTATCTCAAGTACGAGCCGGACCGACCCGGCGTGGTCGGGAAGGTGAGTGGCCCGGAGCGCTGATGACCGTGGAACCGCGCGGGCCCGGAACGGGCCTTGGCTATGTTCCTGAAGCCCCTGGGGCTTGGCAAGGGGCGCCTCGAGTCCACGTTGTTCAACCGGCACGTCGGCGGTGGAGCGTGGCGGGGCTCGGACCATCTTGCTCAGACCGGCACGCGGAGTTCTTCCTCGGAGAGTCGGTAGTCGTGGATCAGTCGCGGGGGCAATGAGACGTGGTGTCCGAGTTCTTCGATAAACGCTCTCCATCGCACCGGTTTGCTCAAGAAGCCCGCCGCCCCGCACGCGATCAACCCGCGGCGCACGCCCGGGTTGGTTTCGACCGTCAGGATCACGATCGGGATTTCCTTGGCTTGCGAATGGGCCTGGAACCGGCCGAGGACGTAGTTGCCCTCGCCCTCGGGCATTTGCAGGTCGAGCAGAATCAGGTCCGGCTGCTCGCGCAAGCCGACGTAAAAGCCTTGCGTGCCGTTGGGGGCCCC
>JAPLNP010000058.1 GCA_026401055.1 Planctomycetia bacterium | reverse complement strand
CGCAATCGGCATAACACTACTGGAAATAAGCAGTTGCGTCGTGCGTTGACGCATGTTGTTTCTTTTCAAAGGTGTGCGGCTCCTGATAGCATTGCCAGCAGTGCTGAATTTCCGAAGAAAACCTGAAATTAAATTGCGATTGAGATTTGAGACCACCTTGCTTGTCACGGTTACGGCCCCCAGGGAAAGGCAACATCGGCGCGGCGCTGGTGGGCCAGATCAACGTCGGCGCATGGTGGATCGACATCAACGGTAACGAGTTAGCGTCGATGAACACCGCCGCGTTGTTCCCCCCTGGATCTTTGACTGTGGCCGGGGCCAAGTCGCTGGTCCGGTTCGGTGATTAGATAGAGAGTAGGCAAGCGTGTTTTTGTGAATCCCACGATAACCCACGGCGAGGCAGTTTCCCTTCCTAGAAGCGTGCGTCTTGTGTCCGTTTTTAACTTCCGAGATCGGCTAGACGGCCCGATGCGGGCCAAAGGAGCGTGAAAATGAAATGTTCAACAATGATTATCGTGCTCAGTGTCATGTCCTTGCTGTTGAGCAGTGAGGTGCGGGCGACGCCGATCATAACTCCCCACCTCGGCGCCACGTTGACGCTCAACCCCGGCTCCATATACAATCCACGCATCTATGGTGGGTACAACTACGGGACTAATCTTGGTGTTGGCCAACCCTTTGGGCAGTGGAAGGCCGGCTCCAGTACGCCCGTGTTTACGGCAAACGGTCCCGCCGCCACTGAACAACGCATGGTGGGCGGGTTTCTGGGCGCTAGCAGTACCACGTACCTGATGGCCACTGGGGGAGCCAATGCCCCCATGAACCTATTGACCCGCTACGACTTCGATGGAACAGACCCGGTCTCCATTGCGTGCCCGGTGGGGGATGCGGTTAGCACCTATGCCTGGACGGGGACCCCGAACCGAATGGTGTACAATCTGTATAAGCCCAGCACATCCCGAAGCGACCTCGTGTTGGCCGACGTGACAATGAGTCCATCTTTTGCGGTAACCGCGGTTACGACAGGTCCCTGGGCGGGCGATCCTCCCGTCTATACCCAGCCCGCCGGCAGCATACGCACGTCGGCTGACTATATTCGCGCCGTGGGCACGGGTTCTACGTACACCAACAACGCGTACTACGGATCTGGCGGAGCAGGTGATGCTGGTGCTGCCGGTACCGACCTCAATTTTTGGACGCTGGATATCGATTCGGGCGTCGAGACGTTGCTGGGGGACTTTGGGCCGCTGGTAAACAGCACCCTTGCCTACACCAACTGCATTTGGACGGTTGTGGAACGAGACGGGTACCTGTACGTGCAGACGGCGAAAGGTGACAACAACGGCGACGTGGTCAAGGTGTTCCACATGACCGACGCAACGACGCTCGAGCGCGATGGCGAGGGGAATCTGGTAGTGGTTGCCGCTTATACGTGGGCGCAGTTGACGGCGTTGACGGGGGGGGAGAAGCTGTATTATCTTGGGTTTGACGTTTCCCCTGATGGATCGCGGATGCTGATCAGCACAGTCGGCGCGGCGTACGAGCTTATTCCTTTGATGGGCGACGCCAACATGGACGACGTGGTGGACGATAAGGACGCCTCGATCCTCGGGGCGAACTGGCAAATGGCCACCGGCGCCACGTGGAAAGACGGCGATTTCAACTACGACGGCGCCGTCAACGACAAGGACGCGGCCATCCTCGCCGCGCATTGGACGCCCCCCGCCGGCAACGGCGAGGTGCCGGAGCCCTCGACCCTGGCGATGCTCTTCGGCGCGGCCGTCATGGCGTGGCTCGTCCGTCGAAGCCGCTAAGGTCGCGGTAGCCGTCCGCGGGGGACGGCAAAGTGGCACATCCTGAAAGGGCGTGGCGGAGTCGTTGTCGACGTCCGCCACGCGCTTTTTTACGGGGCTCGCTCTGGTGCCGGGGGGAGGAATTGCGGGCCGAGACCGCCGGAACGCCGACGAACACCACGACGCTCCGTATGGCAACGGCCGGAGCGACGACAGGCCGGCTTGCGAGGCCCACCAGCGCCTCTGGTGTCGCCGTCGCGTCGTCTGGTGGGCCTCGGCCGCCTGTCAATGGTGATTCCCGCCGGAACCGCGAATCGGCGAATGGTTGGTTGGCAACGCTCGGCAACGCCTCGGCGGCCTCGACCCACCCTGCGCTCACTCCTTCCAGGCCCGCTGAAGCGATGGCTGTCGCGGGCGCTGTTGTGCGGACTTCTGGGGCGGACGGCCCAGGCTTTGCGGCCTTTGGAGCGATTGATCCACCAGCGGGTGCTTGCCAGCGCCGTCATCAACGCCGACGAACCGGAGGTGCGGATGCTCAAGCCGGGACACGGAAAAGCTGTTGCCGGCTGCCAGCGGGTACGCGGGCGACGCCGACCATCGTTACGTGTTCCATGGCTTTCGCCCGTCCGAAGCGACGGGGAACATCGTTAGCCTGCCCCCCGGTTATCTGCCTATTCAGGGGGACCCGTGTACCATTGTGGGGCCCCATAGGCTGGCCGGGGAGTTGGTGGGAATGGCTGACGCGAAGCCCGGGCCTCGGTGATGCGGTCTCGCACGAACCGGCGTCAACCGAGCTCGCCGTTCCGTTGCAGGGCCAGGCACTCCAATTCATCCGCACGACCCTGCATCTGCCGCACCGGGCGGAACTGGCCGGCGTGCTCGTCCCGCTCTACTCTTACTGTGCGGGCAACCAATAACGATCGCCCGAATTCACCTTGTCACGCGGGTTCTTCCGCGATTAGAATGGGCCGCATTACGGGGGTGGTGAATCACGATGGTGATCGGCTTTGCCGTCGGCCGGTACGAGAAGGCCACCGTCGGCGACCACATCCTCGCGCGCGGCCGGCTGCCCTCGTAGGCAATCGGCTCGTCGATCATCGCCGCCGGAATCAGCTCCGAGCACTTCGTCGGCGAGATGGGCTATGCGTACAAGCTCGGGATGCCCCGCGTCAACTGGGAGTGGCTGATTTTCCCGCCGCTGTCGATCCAGTTGTGGATTTTCGTCCCCATCCACGTCCGCAATCGGATCACCATGATGCCTGACTACCTCGAGCGTCGTTATGGAGGCCGGGCCCGAACGCCAGCCTGATCGTCACCCAGGGACGCCGCACAATACTCTCAAGAGGTGAACTGCATGCTCCAGAGTCTATTTGACGGAATCTTTACCCAAGGCGGCGCATTCGGCGCTCTTGACCTCGTCTTTTTCCTCGCCTATATGGGGATTGTGCTTTGGATCGGCTTTGCCGTAGGTCGAAGAGAGAAGGCCACCGTCGATGACTACTTCCGGGCGGGCAACAGGCTGCCCTGGTTCGCGGTCGGGTTCTCCATAATCGCAGCCGGAACAAACTCGGTGAATCTGGTCGCTGAAAACGGCCTCGCGTACCAAAGGGGAATGTCGATCCTCAACTGGGAATGGATGATCTTTCCGGCGCTCTCCATACTGCTGTGGATATTCATCCCGATTTACCTGCGGAACCGTATCACGACAATGCCCGAGTACCTGGAGCGCCGCTATGGGCCAAGATCCAGGACATTATACGCGTGTCTGATAGTCGCAACCTATGTGTTCGCCGTGTTTGCCTCCGTCTTTTACTCCGCCGGTTTCACAATGGAAACACTGTGGGGTATAAACAGATACTGGGCCATTGCAATAGTCGCGGTGACGGCGGGCGCTTATACAGTCTATGGCGGGTTGGCGTCGGTTGCCTGGACCGATTTGTTCCAGTGCTTGCTGTTGCTTGGCAGCGGGATCTTCGTGTTCTTCTCCGGTATGAGCCATATCGGTTGGGATTTCGCGAAGGTAGTGGGCGAGGGGCAGCGCGCATGCCTCGTGGCTCCCGCCACTGATCCCGTCGTTCCGTGGACCGCGCTCATCATTCTTGCACTGTCAACCAATACGTGGTGGTACGCTAGCGACCAGTGTATCAACCAGCGATGTCTCGGCGCTAAGAACGAGTGGCACGCGAAGATGGGGGTACTTCTTGCCGGCGCCATCCAAATCGTGCTGCCACTGGGGACCTGTTTTGCAGGTCTGATCTACTATGTGATGAACCCGACTCTGGAGGTGGCTGATGAGGCATATATCCGCATGGTGAGCGAAGTTGTTCCCGCAGGACTCCGAGGGCTGGTGGCAGCGGCGCTCCTGGGAGCGATAATGTCCGCCATATCGGGCCTGGTGAGTTCTACCTCCACCATGGTGACCCTGGACATCGTCAGGCGATGGAAAGGCAAGGACTGGCCGGAAGCCAAACTGGTCCGTTTTGGGCAGTTCTCTGGCGCAACCGCTCTGCTGCTGGGCGCATTGATCGCGCCCATCGTTATGAACTGGAAGAGCATGTTCATGTACAGCCAGGACATCTGGGCCCCGATGGCCGCGCCGGCGGTAGTAGCTTTCCTCGGCGGTGCTCTGTGGATGCCTGGAAAGGAGCGCGGCGCGGTTGCTTGCATGTGGCTCGCCATACTCACCGTTCCATTGACATTTTCGATGAAGTTCATCAACGAGGCGTCGGCTGACACGGCGCATGAATTCTGGAAATATTGGGCATTTCCGATACTACCCGCGGTCGTGGCGGCGATTCTGGTCGGCAGCGCATGGTTCGCAAGAGCTGGAAAAGGCAAGCGGTTTGCGGCGATATTAGGCGCGCCAACTCTTTTCGTCACCGCCGTTCTCTACACGGCGACCGCGATGCAGGATGCGCGTCTCAAGCTGCCGTTGACGCTGCAGGCACCCATGGTGTGGGCGGGAGGTATCTACCTCTTCGCAATCGCCCTGCTAGTGATCCTCTCGCTGGACGACCATCCGTGGAGATCGCGTCTTAAGTGCGTGGCCGCGGCGATCTCGATTGCGGTCGCGACCGTACTAAGTGGTGTACTGGTCGCACTTCTTGTGCTGGGCACAATCGTTTTGGCCATCGCTTATTACTGCACAAATGCGCGCAAGCCGCAATCGCATATGTGGGACCGCTCAATGCTGGGTTTGCCCTCTGGAGAAAAGCAGAAATGGTACGCCAACCTGTGGTTCTGGTGGCTGGTGGTCGCCGTCATATTCGTGATCATATATGTTCACTTCTGGTAGGCGAAGCACGATCTTGAGCGGGCCCATCGAGAAATCACCCTGCTGTGCGAGCACGGCCCCGAGGCCCTGGTCCAACTGCGCAAGCCCGTCAACCGGTATCCCGACTTCGTACGCTACCGTGGAAGCATTGGACACTAGAGTGGGCCGAGCGCAGCGAGTCTCACCAACAGACTATTTGCCAGGTTCTTGCCAAGTTCCGGTGGGACTCGCCGCGCTCGGCCCACCCTACGACCTCTCAAGGCGACGGATCGAACACGTTGCGCAACTCGGAGTCGAACGCCGCGTCGCGGATCGTTCGGTCGTCATTGACCGCTTCGGCGTTCAGCCGCCACTGGATCAAGCCGACGTCCCGCGGGCTGGGCGGATAGGTCGCGTCGGCGCCGACGCGGTAGCCCGTGCCGAAGGCGGTGAGAATCGACCCGTCGGCGAACAGCACCGAGGACGTGGCCTGGCTGCTGGGCCACCAATAGGTGTCGTCGCCCTTGCGTTTGCCCGTCCAGGAGTGCAGGATGTAGCGGTGGTCGAGGTCCCACGTCCGGCCGTGATCGCGGCTGGTGATTGCCTCGATGCCGAACCGCGGGAAACCGTCCTTGTCGGCGGTGTAGCCCCGGCGGACCACGTAGGTCATGACGATGTCCCCGTTGGGCATGAGGATCATCGCCGGGTGGTGGCGTCCCCATTCGTAGAGCCGCTCGACGGCCGACCACGTCCGACCGTTGTCCTTCGAGATCGAGACGCCGAGCCCTTCCGCGTGATCGATGTCGCCTTCCATCCGACGCGGCATGTCCGTGCGGCACGCGGCCACCAGATCCCCGTTGCCGGCGCGCAGCAGGGCGACCTCGCTGATGGCCTGCCACTCGGGCACCTTCACCGCCGCGCTCCAGGTCTTCGCCTCGTCGGTGCTGAAGCGGATGTAACCCTGCTGCTGGCCGAACGCCACCTCGGGCGGCTTCCACCACGTGTAGCCCGTCTCCGCGACCAGCGTCACCTTGCCCGCCGCGTCGCGCTCCACGAGCGGCGGGTCCCACGTGTACCACGGCTTGCCCTCGGGCGTGGGGGCGATCGGCACCGAGTCGCCCCAGGTCTGGCCGAAGTCCCGGCTGAACCGCCGGGCGTCGGCGTAGAGCATCACGCGGCCGCCGCCGAGATACGCCAGGCTCGTGCCCATGGGGACCGACGGCTTGCCCTGGGCATTGACGCCCACCGGCCGCGGGTCGGTCCACGTCGCGCCGCGATCGTCGCTGGTCAAGACGAACGCACAATGCGGATAATCGCAGGCGACCAGCATCAACAGCCGGTTCTTCTCCGGCATGTACACGATGTAAGGAACCGCCACCACGCGATTCCATTTCTCCGTGATGATCGAGAGCTTCGCCGGCAGCCGGAATACCCCGGCGCGGCCGTTGACCTGCCGCACCTCGTGCTTCTGCCACTCGCCGAACGCCGCCGGCGCGGTCAACGCCGCCAGGGCCACGGTCATTCCGATCAGATATCGCACAGTCAATTCTCCTGCATTTGTGTGTTACTCGAACCGCTGGGTGGCACCGGGAGGACCAGGCCCGTCGTCGTGTTCTCCCCCGCGTATCGAATTTGGAACGAAGTTCGGCGGACCGCACCACAATCCTCTCGTTGCTTCGCGACACCGACGGTGTTCCGAATCAGTTCTTGCACATGGATAGCCTGTCTCCGAGGCGTATCGATCCTCTGGCAATAGTCAACTGTAGTTCCAGCGCTCAACATGAATGAAACTCAGCGCTGCCACCAATGGCTGATCCTCGATTCCGGGCTTTATCAGGATACTCCACTGCATCTTTGACGGCCCCTCAATTACCCAGAACTCCGGCGATTCGTCGGTTCCGCCCCAGAATCCAACCTTGAACAGCGGCATCCTGAACGTCCACCGTTGCCCTTCCGATACGTTGATCGTGTACTTGTTTCGCAGGATGCTTGTCATGCAGACCGTCCCTCTGACGCCTTGGGAATCAACGATCGTGAATCGTGGCGGAAAGAAGGAGACCCTGCGGACGACGATTTCCTCTCCCATCTCGGCGTTGACGACGACGAAATCCTTCTTATTGAACGGATTGGCCCAACTCCGGCCCAAATCATCCTTCCGGACGCCGTACCGCCAACGGATACCACCATGCTCATCGCGTACCACGCCGCTGTGCCCGTCTGCTCCACGGTCGATATGGCAGACGAACTTTGTGCCACAAGCGATGCAGTCTCTGTCGGGAACCATCGTCCTGTGTCTGTTCTTGCTCGTCATCGCCTTCCCTCGGGTGGCACCGAGACGATCGGCCCGTCGGCTCGTCCGTCCCGAGATTCTTTTGTTGTATCGCAACGCTGACGATTTTCCGAATGAGTGCGTCGGCTCCGGAGAACCGTCGGTGCCACCCAGTCCACCCTACCCGCCTGTGCGCTCAAACCGCACCGACCATTTCGCGTCCGGCTCCGCGAACCGGATGTTCTTCGCCCAAACGTTTCCTTCCACCTTGGTGAAATCGGCGGCGTCCGCGCTGGGGCGGAAGCCCTCCGGCACGTTGACGAACACCTTGCCCTCGAGGCCCGGCGCGCGGCGGCACTCGCCACGGAGTTCGCCCTTCGCGGCGTTCCACTCGACGCTCGTCAGCTCGTGGTACCCGCCGAGTACGTGCATGTCGGTGCCGATCACCTGGGGCTGCTTCGCCACGGGCCGGATCAGCAAGACTCGGCTCGTCATCGGCGCCATGTCGAGCGTCAGGCGGTCCGGAATCACGCCGAGGAGCTTGCTTTGCCAGAACTCGAACACGGCCACGGGCTTCTCGGCCGTCGCGCCCAGCGCCGCCAGGTCGACGGTCCGCTGGCCGGCCTGCTCGGTGAAGTTGAACACGCCGACGACGTCCCACTCGCCGGCGCCAGTCTTGCAGTGAATCCGCCACAGCGACGGGAAGTCGCCTTGGAACAGGTCCAACGGCGTCATCGTCGGCCCGCCGGGCGGCAGGCACTGCTGCATCATGCGGATCCGCGCGGGCTCCAGCAGGCGGAAATCGTCGCTGTAGGACGTGCTGCAACCGCCGACGCACATCATGGCCAGCCGGAGCCGCGCTTCCTCGAGGTCGGCCTTCATGCCCACGCTGTTGTCGCAGACGTCGCGTTGGAAGATCCGGTCGTTGGCCCAGTAGCTGGCGGCCAGCAGTTGGGAGTTGATCCCGATCGTGGCTTTGAACCCGGCGTCACCCGTGTCGGGGCTCATATGCGAGCTGTTCGCCAGCCCGACCACCAACAGCGGCGGCGCCTGGGTGTATCGGATCCATGCCTCCGGGCCGGCGCCGCGGCGGATCGACTCGACCAAGCGGCTGTAGACGCCCCAGCCGGGCACGCACTCCGGATCGTGGCAGCCCGCGCTGGCGCCGTTGAGAAAGTCGATCTTGTAGTAACACGCGCCCTCGGCCGAGAGCCGCGCGAAGGTCTCCTCGACCCACTTGGCCGCCTCGGGGTTCGACCCGTCGAGCATGTACATCTGCGGGTTCGGCTTCCAGAACCATTTCCACGTGCCGTGAAGCTTCCCGCTGGCGTCCTTGTAGAGCAAATCGCGATGTTCCTTGTAGAATTCGCTGGTTTCGGCGACCTCGGTCGGAGCGATCCAGAGGCCGAGCTTCAACCCGTAGCGCGATCGAAGCTCATCGGCCAGCCATTTCATCCCGTGCGGGAATCGCTCGTTGCCGACCCAATCGCCGCAGATGTCGCCGCGCTGCCAGCCGTGATCGAGTTGGATCGTGTCCATCCCGAGCGGCTTGAAATGCTTCGCGGCGATCGCGGCGTTCTCGAAGACCACCTCTTCGCTGATGCCCATCCGGATCGGATACCAACTGCACCAGAGCGAGTTGGCGCCGTGGCGGACGGGCTGGTCGGCCAGCGCCGCCATGGCGTCGCCGTAACGGGGCAGAACTTCCAGCGATTGCGGGCGAGCCGAAACCCAGACGGTGCCCAGTTCGACCGTGCCGCCGGGCTTGAGAAGTCGTCCGCCGAACTGCGTCTCGGCGGCGAGCGATTTCCCGCCAGCGCCCGGGCGGAACTTCGCAGTGACCCGCGGCGCGCCGTCCAGCGCCCGGACGTAACCCAGGGCCAACCCCGCCGCGCCCGGCTCGCCCGTCGAGAATGCCAGAACGCCGGTGCCGGAGTAATCGACGTCCTTCGCGGCATCCGCCGAGGGCGCGCGGCAGGGAGTGCCGTCGGCGGGGTAGAGGACCGCGCCGGGCGCCTTCGCCGGCGGCCCGAGATGCCACGAGCCTTTGCCCGCCTCGGAGACTTCGAGCATCCGCGTGGCGTTGAGCTGCACGTTGCGGCCGGCGCGGTTCGTGATCTCGCCCGAGATCGTCACGGTCGGCTCGCCGTCGTAAACCCGCAGGCAGCGCCGGACTTCGACGCCAACCTCATGGGCCCAGGTTTGGCGGACCTCGATTCCGGTGCCGAGCTTGTCGGTAAACGGTTCGACCTCGGTCTTGGCCGGGGCCGGCGGCAGGGGCTTGCCGTCGGCGCTGGCGGAGAACTTCGCCCGCTGGACGGCGGCGTCGACACCTCCGGGCCAGCTTGCGTCCCAGGTGCCGTCCGAGGCGTCGAGTTCGACCACCACGCGGTCGTTTGCCAGACGGATTTGCGAGCCCTCGCGTTTTGCGGCGACCTTGCCGGCCGCCGTCGCCTCGGCCGCCATGCCCCGGCTGCCGATCAGAAGCAACGCCAGTCCGGCGATCACGAGCCATCGGTACGATTTCAGGTTCCAGGTCATGTTCGTCCCTTTCTTCAATACCCCCTTCATTGCCAGTCGGCCCCGGCCACGATACCGCCAATGAGTCTATCGGGCCGGCGCGGCGAAGACAAGGCAGCCGGGAGCGTTGATCTCAGAACGCCTGGTGGGCCTCGCAACCCGGCTTCCTGGCGAACTACGGTCTGTCGGAATCCTTGCGTTCGACGGCGGCGGGAGTTTTCCGGGATTGCGGTCTACGCGACCCACCCTACCGATTGGTGGGTTGCCCGGGAAGCCGCACGCTAGCTGTCCGCTCGCCGGTCGGCTACAATGGCGGCATCCCGAACTCTTGTGGAGAGGACCCGCGTGGAAAACCTCCAAAACATCGACTCCGCGATGATCCTCGATTCGCTCGGCGACGGGGTCTACGTGACCGATATCGATCGGAAGATCGTCTATTGGAACCAGTCGGCCGAGCGGATCACCGGCTGGCCGAGCGAGGACATCCTCGGACGCGGGTGCTTTGACGACGTCCTTTGCCACGTGGACAAGGACGGGCATCATCTGTGCGGCGAGGATCGTTGTCCGCTGCACCGCTCGATGGTGACCGGCATTCGCGGCGAGTTGCCGTTGGTCTTCGCTCGGCGCAAGGACGACCGGCGGGTGCCCGTGCAAGTCACCGTGGCCCCGATCCGCGATGACGCCGGGCGGATCATTGGCGGCGTCGAGGTGTTTCGCGACATTTCGGCCGGGCTGCGGGAACTGGAGCAGGCCCAGGCCATCCAGACGATTTCCCTGGAGCACGAACTGCCGGACGACGACCGAATCCATTTCGCTACCCATTACCTGCCCCACGACATCGTCGGCGGTGACTATTTCGGCATCCGGCGGCTTGGCGCGGATCAGTACGGCATTTTCCTGGCCGACGTCATGGGCCACGGCGTGGCCGCCGCGCTGTACACGATGCACCTCAGTTCGCTCTGGGACCGGTATCACTCGCGGCTGGCCGGCCCGGCCGAGTTCGCCGCGAAGCTGAACGCGGAACTCAGCCGGGTGGTAGCTCGGGGCGAGTCCTTTGCGGCCGGGATGTGCGGGCTCGTGGACGTGGCGGGCCGGACCTTCCGATTCGCCGGCGCCGGCAATCCGACCGCGCTGGTGTTTCGCGCCGACGGCGCCGTCGAGCGGCTGCCCTGCGAAGGCCTCCCCTTCGGACTGATGGAAGACGCCTCCTACCACGAGACCGTCGCCGCATTCCACCCCGGCGACAAGTTGCTGCTTTTCACCGACGGAGCCGTGGAGGTGTGCAACGCCGCGGGCGAGATGCTCGGCGTCGAGGGACTGATCCGCATCCTCGCCGCGCAAGGCTATCCCGCCGCCGGCCTGCGGATGGACGCGATGGAACAGGAACTCCTGGCCTACTCGAACGCCATCCGACTGGAAGATGACCTGACCGTGATCGAGGCGCGCTGCCTGAGTTAGGGCCCGCGTCAGAATCACTTGACTCAAATCGAGAACCGTTCCAGAACGGAAGAACACCATCGGAGCGCGGGCGTCCCGCCCGCTTTTTCAGGGCGGGCGAGACGTCCGCGCTCCGTGATCCGCGCAAGTCGGCGAGGACCGAGGTATGTTGCCAAGAGGCTCGCTGGTCGTAATCATCGCTTTCGTGCTCCTGCTGAGCGGCGGAGCCGTTCTCGCCGAGTCGAAGGTGGTGTACGTTGCGGTCCGCGTCGACAGCGAGGCGGAGGGTTACGAAGGCGCCCGGGCGATGGACGGCGATCCGCGGTCGCTGTGGCACACGAAGTGGTCCGACGGCGAGACGAAGCATCCGCACGAGATCGTCGTCGACCTTGGCGCCGTTTACGAAATCGAGGGGTTCCGCTGCCTGCCGCGCGCGGATTGCGTCAACGGCGCAATCAAGGACTACGAGTTCTTCGTCAGCACCAGCGACAAGGAATTCGGTCCGCCCGCGGCCAAGGGAACCGTCTTTCATTCCACCGGGCTTGACCCGATTCCGCTGTCGCCGAAGAAGCAGGGCCGATACGTGAAGCTCCGGGCGTTGTCCGAACACGGGGGGCGGGCATGGACGTCGATCGCCGAGCTTCAGATCCTTTCTCCAGGCGTCCGGTTTCTGGCGGCCGGGAGCCCGGCGCCTAACACCGAGCCACAGGATCTTGACGACGGGACGCTCGAGACGGCGTTGCGGCTCGCCCGGCGCACGTTGGCTCACGTCGAGAAAGCGGCCGCGCGACCGGAGATGGCCGCGGAACTCGCCGCCCTGGAACGTCGGGCCGAGAAGGCCGGCGGCGATGCCGACCGCGAGGCATTGTACCGCGAGGTTCGCTCACTTCGACGCAGGATCATCCTTTCGCATCCGGCGCTCGACTTCCAACGACTCTTGATCAACAAGCGCCCGCCGCCCGGCTTCTCGCATCAGACGGATCAGTACTTGGGCCGGCACAGCGGTCCGGGCGACGGGCTGGTCGTGCTGGACGACTGGAAGACCGACCCCAAGCCGACGGCGATTCTCAAAGACCGGCTCCCGCCCGGCTCGACGCTCCATCCCGATCTGTCGTTCGACGCCACGCGCGTTGTCTTCGCCTTCTGCGACCACACCGAGCCGAACCCGCAGCGGCGGCAATTCTTCCTGTACGAGTGTGTCGTCAACGGGAACAACCTGCGGCAGATCACGGGCACGGCCGGCGATACCCTGGCCGGCTCGCAAGGCCGCGAAACCGCGCTCATCGAGGATTGGGACCCGTGCTACTTGCCCGACGGCGGCATCGCGTTTGTCAGCACGCGGAACCAGGGCGGCGTGCGGTGCCATTTCGGCGGCCGCTACTGCCCCACGTTCACGCTCTATCGCTGCGAGCCCGACGGCACGCGGCTGGGCCCGATGGTCTACGGCGAAGCGAACGAGTGGGACCCGAGCCTGTTGGACGACGGGCGGATCATCTGGACTCGCTGGGACTACATCAATCGCCACGACACGTTCTACCAGAGCCTTTGGACGATCCGCCCCGACGGCACTGGCACGGCGCACTTCTACGGCAATTACACGCTCAACCCGTGCAGCATCCTCGAAGCCCGGGCGATCACCGGCTCGCACGAGGTCGTGGCCACGGCGGGCGCCCATCACAATTACACCTCGGGCTCGATCATCGTGATCGATCCGCGCCGGGGCCAGGACGGAGACGCCCCGCTTGAGCGAGTCACGCCCGAGATCCCCTTTCCGGAAACCGAAGGCTGGGGAGATCGGGCGGCCGCCACGCCGTGGCCGCTCGGCGACGGGCTGTTCCTCTGCGCCTACTCGCAGGAGTGCGTCGTCGGCCCCGAGCCGCAGGCGTATCCCGGCGAGCGCAACCGGCCCGGGGCGTATGCCGTTTGCCTGATCGACACGCTCGGCGGGCGCGAAGTAATCTACCGCGATCCCGCGCAGTCGTGTTTCGCGCCGATCCCGATCCGCCCGCGGCCGACGCCGCCCGTGCTGCCCTCGCTGCTGCCCGAGAAGCCCGGCGAGGCGATGGGGACGTTCTTCGTCGAGAACGTCTTTCACAGCACGGAGAACCTGCCGCGCGAGCGGGTCAAGCGGCTCCGCGTGGTCGAGGTCTTACCGCAAACGGCCCAGTGCGTTCCGCCGCGAAGCGTCGTCCTGTTCGAGACGTGCAAACGCATCGTCGGCTCGGTGCCCATCGGCGAGGACGGCTCAGTGGCGTTTCGCGTGCCCGCCGGGCGGCCGTTGCTGTTCCAGTTGCTCGACGAGAACGACCAGTGCGTCATGGGCATGAGGTCGTTCGTCTACCTCCACCCGGGCGAAACACAAGGCTGCGTCGGCTGCCATGAGCCGCGCGGCAACAGCCCCTACGAGACACCCGTCCGGGCAGGGACCCGGATTCTGGACCTCGAAGGGCCCGTGGGACCCGCCCCCGAGGAAGGACTTAGCTTCGCGCGAACGGTGCAGCCGGTGTTGGACCGGTACTGCATCGGTTGCCACGGGCTCGAAAAGACCGAGGGTGGGATCGACCTCTCGGGCTCCATGCCCGACGGACCCGGCGACGCGGAACACTTGTTGGCCAGCCGGGCGTACACGTCGTTGACGGGCAAGCCGGGGCTCGTCTCGTTGGCCCTACGCGACAGGGAGACGCCGCAAAGCAAGCCGATGGACTACTTCTCGCACGCCGGACGCTTGGCCGGGATGCTCCGGGAGGGCGACAAGAACCATCCGGCGCTGGGCGGCGCCGATGGGCTCGATCGCGATAGCTTCCGCCGGATCGTCTACTGGCTCGACCTGAACGCCGTGTTCTACGGCGACTACTCGTGGAACAAGCCCGAGTGGCGACACATCTCGCCCGAGGGCGAGAAGGCCCTGCGCGAGCACATTCACGCCACGTTTGGCCCGAAGCTGGCCGAGGAGCCCTACGCCGCGCTGGTGAACAAAGCGATGCCGGAGTTGAGCCGGATCCTCCTGGCGCCGCTTGCCAAGGACGCCGGCGGTTGGGGGCAGATCGAGCACGGCTGGACGAGCACGGGCGAGCCCGGCTATCGGAAGATGCGGGAGCTTGTCGAAGCGTCGCTCGAGCCCTGGCCGTACCGCGACGTCGCCGGCACGAGCGGACGCGAGAACGGTCCCTGCCAAGCCGACTGGATCGGCAAGGCCCACGCCGCCTATCGCGAGCGGATTTCGGCCGGACGAGAGACACTGGCGCCGGCCCGAGCTACCCAGTAGCATTAACCCCGCGGGTTTGACACGTTCATCCAATCGCAAGGAGATCTCATCATGCCGCGATCCATTGTGTTCTTCGTCGTGCTGTTTGTATCGATCGGCAACGTCTGCCGTGGCGCGGAAGAGCCCGCGGGCCAGGCCGCTAGCAACACGACGGACAAGAGAGTCATTCTGACGCCCAAGCCCGCAGCCGCGCCGAAGATCAACGGGCCGAAGGTCCAGGGCTGCCGGCCCGGCCGGCCGTTTCTCTATCGCATTCCCTGCACGGGCAACCGGCCGATCATTTTTGGCGCGGAGACGCTGCCGGCGAGCATGACGCTCGACGCCGCCTCGGGCATCATTTCCGGCCGGGTCCCGAGCGAGCGCGGCGAGTACGCCGTCACCCTTTCGGCCACCAACGCCGATGGCTCCGACCGTCGCGCGATCAAGGTGATCGTCGGCGACACGCTCGCCCTGACGCCGCCGATGGGCTGGAATTCCTGGTACATCCATTACGCGGCGGTTACCGAAGCCAATATGCGCAACGCGGCCGACGTCATGGTTTCCTCAGGCATGGCCGACTACGGTTATCAGTACGTCAACATCGACGACTGCTGGATGAAGAAACGCGGCGACGAGCCCTATCGCGACCAACAGAAGGCCGTCCTTCCCAACGCCAAGTTCCCCGACATCAAGGGCATGGTCGAGCATATTCATGCCAAGGGCCTCAGGGCGGGACTCTACACGTCGCCCGGCCCGTGGACCTGCACCGGTTACGTGGGAAGCCATCAGCACGAAGAAATCGACGCCAAGAAGTTCGCCGAGTGGGGCTTCGATTTTCTGAAATACGACTGGTGCAGCTACGGCGAGATCGCGCCCAAGCCCAGCCGGGACGATCTCCAGAAACCCTACCTCCTGATGGCCGGCATCCTCAAACGGAGCGAGCGGGACATCGTGCTGAACCTCTGCCAATACGGCATGGGCAACGTGTGGGAGTGGGGTGGCGAGGTCGGAGGTCAGTGCTGGCGGACGACCGGCGATTTGGGCGCGGAGAAAGACACGCGGTTACCGGGCTTCTACACGATCGCGCTGTCGAACGCCCGACACTGGAAGTATCCCAAGCCCGGACAGTGGAACGATCCCGACTACATCCTGATCGGCTGGATCGGCGGCCCCAGTCCCGACCAGCCGGTTCACGTGAAGCTTACCGACGATGAGCAGTACTCCTATATGTCGATGTGGTGCCTGATGGCGTCGCCGTTGATCTTCAGCGGCGACATGGCCCGGCTCGATCCCTTCACGCTCAACGTGCTCTGCAACGCCGAAGTGATCGACGTGGACCAGGACCCGCTGGGCAAGCAGGCGCGGATCCTCCGCCAAAACGACGACGAGTTGGTCCTCGCGAAGCCGATGGAGGACGGCTCGGTGGCCGTCGGGCTGTTGAACCTCGCCGACAGCCCGCGGGCAATGCGGGTCGCCTGGTCGGACCTCGAACTGACTGGCAAACGTCGCGTCCGCGACCTCTGGCGGCAGAAGGACCTGGGCGAGTGTTCCGACGAGTTCACCTCCGACGTGAACCGGCACGGCGTCGTGCTCGTGCGGATCTCGCCGTAGAGTCCTGGTGGGACTCGCTGCACTCGGCCCACCCTGATATGGTTGGATCAGTCAAGGGTTGAAATTGAGATTGGTGTTTTACATGGTTATGGTTCCTCGGAGAAGAGGATGAGTCCTGGGCGGGATAGTTGGCGACGGTGGATCAGCCTGATATTCGTGGATTGGTTACCGACATGACCTGATTCATCG
>JAPLNP010000368.1 GCA_026401055.1 Planctomycetia bacterium | reverse complement strand
CGAATCGCGTCGACCAGGGCTCGGTTGTCGTTGTAGTTGTGATCCCCGCGCGTGTCGGGGTCCGCTTGCGGCGCATCGTCCTCGGGCGCGAAGAAACGCGGGTCGCCGCCGATCAGATCGCGAACCAGTCGGGCGGGATGCTCGCCCAGGGACGGAGAGATGTAGAACGTCGGCCGGACCAGGTCGATCGATCCGCCGTAGTGGCGACGCACTCCCGGGTGGCTCTCCAAAGGCCCCTCGGCCGCGACCAGCCCGGGCATGGCCGTGCCGGGATACAGGCGGACCCCCAACGCCGCGCCGGCGCAGTCGGGGTCGATCCGTTTGAAGTCGCCGATCGTCTCGGCCACTGTCTCGGGCGTCTCTCCGGGTCCGCCCAGAAGCATGTCGAGCATGACCGCGATGCCATGATCGCGACAGAGCCGGACCGCCCGAGCGAGGTCTTCCTTGCGATGCGGTTGGCGGTAGACGCTCAGCATGGTCGGGCTGGAGGCGTCACTGGTGAAGTTGATGCCGGCGCAGCCTGCCCGGGCCATCCGCCCGGCCAACGCGGCATCGAACGGGGTGACGGCGAGATAGGCGTACCATCGCACGCGCTGGCCCAACCGGCGACGGATCAGTTCATCGCAAACGTCCGACGCATGTCGCGGCGGAAGATTGAACTCGGCGTCGCACAGGTGCAGCATGTCGATGCCCTGGGCCAGAAGCGACTGGACTTCGTCGGCCACGTCGGCGGGGCTGCGTAGACGGATCGTCGCGCCCTTGGCCACCGGATCGGCACAGTAGGCGCAGCGTCGCGGGCAGCCCCGCTTGGTCTCCAACCCGATCTGGCCGCCCAGCCGGAAGTAAGCCGCGTTGTCGACCGTGTCCCGCTCGGTGGGCACCGACAGTGTCTCGGGCCAAGCGGGGGCGTTGGCGCGGATGCCGTCGTCGGTCTGCCACACCAGGCCCGGCACTCGGTCGAACCGCCGCGAGCCAACGAGTTCGCTCAACAGCGCGACGACCGATTGCTCGCCGTCGCCGCAGATGCCGAACTCGGCGCCGGTCAGCTCGATGATTCGCTCGGCGAAGATCGAGTAGCCCACGCCACCCAGCACGACCGGAGCGTCGGTCATCGTCCGGAGCCGGGTAATAGTCTTTTGCAGTTCGGGCACAAACCACTGGGCACCGGGCCAGAAACAGTCGTCCACGTTGCGCAGCGACACGCCGACCAGATCCGGCCGGCGGTCGGCAAAGTACCGCGCCATGTCGGCCTCGGGCCGCGCGGCCATGCCCAGATCGAGCAACTCGACCTCGACGCCCGACCGCCGCGCCGCGCCGGCGACGTAATCCAGACCGATCGGGGCGATCGGCGGAGCCATCCGGTTGATGTTGATCAGGGTGAGCATGGCGAGGATGGGGGCCGATCTCCATTCTTGGCGCAGAGCAATGGGTGCCATGGGCGATGGGTGCCATGGGCGGCTTGTCCGCCCTTGCAGAAACGCGGGCAGACAAGCTGCCCGCGGCACCCGACGCGATCGTGACGCCCCACCAGTATGGCGTTGTCCGACGGCGCGACACAAGCCCTATGCGCGGGGGCGACGCCCGACCGCCGGGTTGCACGCTCTGGGGCGAGCCGGTAGGATTCGGTTTTCTCCGCCCACGCCCTGCTCTCGCTCCCAAGTCGTTCCATGCGTCTGGTGATGGTAGGAACCGGCCCGTTCGCGGTACCCACGTTTCGCGGGCTGTTCGAGACGCACCACGAGGTGGCGGCGCTGGTGACTTCGGCGATCCATGAGGGCCATCGCAAGCACGTGGTCCCGGTCAGCCCGATGCGGGACGTCGCTCACGAGTTCGGCGTGCCGATCGGCGAACCCGAGGACGTCAACAGCGAGGCGTCGATTGCCCGATTGGCCTGCCATGGGGCGGACCTGATGGTCGTATGCGACTACGGGCAGATCCTTACGAGCGAGACGCTCGCGACGGCCCGGCTCGGGGGAATCAACCTTCATGCATCGCTGTTGCCGAAATATCGCGGGGCGGCGCCGATCAACTGGGCAATCTACCATGGCGAAACCGAGACGGGCGTCACCGTGATCCACATGACGCCGCGAATCGACGCCGGCCCTTGCATCGCCCAGGCGTCGACGCCGATTGACCCGGACGAGACGGCGGTCGAGTTGGAAGCCCGACTGCGGGAAATCGGCGCCTGGCTGGTCCGCCGGACGGTCGACTCGCTCGAGGCGGGGCACATCGAGGCGTTGCCGCAGGACCCCAAGATGGCATCGAAGGCGCCGCGTCTGAAGAAGACCGACGGCCTGATCGACTGGAACCGGCCGGCCCGGGCGGTCAA
>JAPLNP010000548.1 GCA_026401055.1 Planctomycetia bacterium | reverse complement strand
CATCGGGCAAATCACGTAGTGTGGTAGGTTTTGCGGCGTGCCGTGGGCTTGACACGGGATGTTCCCGTTTGTTGCCAATTCCCTTTCTGGCGACACCAACAACAACCCTTAGCCATCAGTCAATCATTGAGCCATGCCTATCATCGTTCAGAAGTTCGGCGGCACCAGCGTGGCCGACAGCGGCAAGATCCTCTCGGCGGCCCGCAAGGCAATCCGGGCGTATAACGAAGGCAACCAGGTAGTTGTCGTGGTCAGCGCCATGGGCAAGAACACCGATCTCTTGATCGACCTTGCCCGGCAAATCCACGAACGTCCGCCCGCCAGGGAAATGGACATGCTGCTGGCGACCGGCGAGCAGGTGAGCGTAGCGCTGATGGCGATGGCGATCCATTCGCTCGGCCACGAGGCGATCAGCATGACGGGCGGCCAGCTCGGGATCGTCACCGACAGCACGCACACGAAGGCCCGCATCCGCTCGATCTCGACCGATCGCATCCGCCGGGCGTTGGACGAGGGGAAGATCGTCATCGCGGCGGGCTTCCAGGGAATCGACGCCAGTTCGGACATCACGACGCTCGGCCGCGGCGGCAGCGACACGACGGCGGTCGCGCTGGCCGCGGCGCTGGGCGCCGCCGCGTGCGAGATCTTCACCGACGTCGACGGCGTCTACACGACCGACCCCCGGGTGCTGCCCGAGGCACGCCGCGTCTCGCGGATCAGCTACGACGAAATGCTCGAACTGGCCAGCGCCGGCGCCGGCGTGATGCACAACCGGTCGATCGAGTTCGCCAAGAAGTTCGGCGTGCCGGTCCACGTGCGGAGCAGTTTTTCGGACTCGCCGGGCACGATGATCGTGGCGGAGCCGGAGTCGCGGAGCCAGCCGGTCTGCGGCGCGGCGATGGTCAAAAACGAAGCGCGGGTGAGCGTGATGGGCGTGCCCGACCGACCCGGCGCGGCCATGACGTTGTTCTCGAAGATCGCCGCCAAGAACATCGCGATGGACATGATCGTCCAGAACGTCGGCGACGACGGCCACGCCGACATTTCGTTCACCGTCTTCCGCGACGACCTGCCGGCCACGTTGACCGCCGTCGAACAGGCCGTCGGCGAACTCGGGGCCGAGTCGTTCAACTACGACGACGAGGTTTCGGTGATTTCGATCGTCGGCTCGGGCATGGCGACGCAAACGGGCGTGGCCAACCGGATGTTCCACGCGCTGGCCGAGGCGGGCATCAACATCCTGATGATCACCACCAGCCCGATCAAGATCTCGGTGCTCGTCGCCCGAGCCGCCGCCACCGAGGCCCTACAGATGCTGCACCGCGCGTTCGGCCTGGAACAGCAGCCGTCGTGCCGTGGCGCGCGCCCGCAGTCCGCCGGCGCGCCGGTCGTCAACGGCGCGGACGCCATGATCGCCCGATTGCAGGGCATGGAAGACCTCATCATCGAGGGCATCGCGCTCGATGAGACGGAGGCGCGAGCGACGATATTCGGCATTCCCGACACGCCTGGCCTGGCGGCGCGGGTGTTCGACCAGATCACCGCCGGGGGCATCGTCGTCGACATGATCGTCCAGAGCTTTTCCCGCGAGGGACAAGCCAATCTCAGCTTCACGTTTCCCAAGGAAGACCTCGCCCAGGCCATAGAAATTGCCGGCACGCTCGCCAAGCAGTTCGGCTGCCCCCCGCCCGCCGGCTGTCCTCAGGTCGCGTTACTGTCGGTCGCGGGCATCGGAATGCGCAGCCACACGGAGGTGGCCAGCCGGATGTTCCAGTCGTTGACCGCCGCGGGCATCAACATCGAGATGATCAGCACAAGCGAGGTCTGCGTCAGCGTCGTCGTCGACGGCAAGCACGGCCGGAAGGGACTGGATGCCCTGCGCGAAGAGTTCGCCGACGTGATCGTGTGACGTGTCTACTCCTGCTCTCCCAGCACGTCGTCGAGGACTTCTTCGGCGACGTAGATCGGCAGCACGGGGTCGCAGGTAACGGCCACGGCAATGGCGTCGGACGGCCGGGCGTCGACCTCCACCAGTTCGCCCTCGTGGCGGATTCGCAGCTTGGCGAAGTAGGTGTGGTCCCGAAGCTCGTTGATCACCACGTCCTGGAACTCGCCGCCCAGGTTCTCGACCACGCTGACCAGTAGATCGTGCGTCAGCGGCCGAGGGGCCTGGTACTGCTTCACGCGGCGATCGATGCTCGTGGCCTCGAAGATCCCGATCAGGATCGGAAAGGTCCTCTGCCCGTTGATCTCGCGGAGGTAAATCACCTGCTGATCGTTGATTTCGCTGATAATGATTCGCGAAAGTTCCATGGGCACTGGCATTGCGGCATCCTCGTCGGGAAGAGGCGGCGGGGAAGTGACACGAGGTCCCCGTCGAGTCCATTATAGTCCGCCGGAGCCGGGCAACGCTAGGGCCGGGAAGAGCCGGGACGCAAAAAGCCGCCCCCGGCTGGGTGGCACCGGTTCTTGAACCGGTGTCGCGAAGCGACAAGAGGCGGTTCTCAGAAGTCCACCCAGGTGATCGGAACTCCCACGGATAGTCTCCGCGCATACCACCGTGCCCAGTTGCGGTCGGTTGCTGCTCCAACTCGCCGTTGAGCACATCCGCGACACCATCGTGCGGCCCCGCTCCAAGAACGCCACGCAGACGTCCCACGACGAGAAGCGGCTGCGGGAGATCCGCCGCAAGATCAAGCGAGGGACCGAGAACCTGGCTCTGGCCGGCAAGCAGAACTCCGCCGCCATCTCGAAGCTGCTGGCCAAGTGGCGGGAAGAAGAGGCCGAGATCGTCGGACGGATCGAACGACGTCGGGGCGAACTGGAACCGCTTCCCGAAGCGTTGAAAACCATCCGCCAAGTCGGGTCCGTGAAGCGGCGGCTTCAGGAAGCCGACCACGTCAAGCTGCAGTACGCCTTTCGGCAAACCGTTGCGTCGATCCGGATCGGCACCCGGATGGCGAAGACGGGCCATCTAACGTGCCGCGAGCACTTCGGCGAGTTGCGGTTTCACGAAACGCTGCTGGCCGGCAAGGTGATCGAGATCCCCGACGAGGTCATTGGGCAGAGAAAGATATGGCGGGAGATTGGCGAGTTGTGCCGGCAGGCCGACCGGCCGTTGCGCCTAGCCGATTTCGCCACGTACATTGGGACCAAGGATTTGTCGCGTGCCGCTCATCACGTGCGTGAAGCGGAAAGGGCTGGCTGATGCGGAAGATCGGCTGGTATGGCGGGTGGGTGGCGATGGGGTAGGCGGACACGGCCGGCTTCAGGTGCAGAATGCGAGGGGCATGGGTGTCAGCCCGGTGGGGCCTATTCTCCGGCGTGTTCTTGACAACCGATACCCCGCCCGTTATACTAAGGCTTCTCTCTGAAATGGGGTAAGAGGCAAGCACACGGGCATTTGGGTCGGAACCGTGCTCGTATCAAGGGTGCGGGCCACGCGAACCTTGGTGTTCCCAGAAGGGTTTTCCTTCTCCCCTTTCAGACCAAATCGTTGACTTGCAACCTAGGAAACCTGACACATGAGAAGGTCAAGACTATTGCCTGTGCTTTGTGCGGTCGTGCTCGATAGCACCATCCTGACCGGAGCCTATGCGGGGCTGGTGGCTCAATGGCATTTCAATGAACCCCCTGGATCGACAGTCGCGACGGATAGCGTTGGTGGCGTGAATGGGCTACTTGTAGGCGATGCCGCATTCGTTGCTGGCGGCATCTCGGGTAACGCGGTTAGCATGACGAGAGCCGGCGCGGGACTCGTAAACATGGGGGATTATTTCCAGTTCGCCGATACAGACTTTTCTATCATCTCCTGGGTAAGAACCAACGACCAGACTCCAACTACGGTGCTTCTCGCTAAGCATCGTAGTGGGATTGTGGAGGGATATTTCATTGGCATCAATAAGGGCAGTGATTACTACGGAGCCCCAGATAAAGCTCACTTCTGGCAGGGACAGTTCAGCAGTACAACGCTGGTTTCCACATCGTCCGTCAATGACGGTTCTTGGCACCAAGTAGCGGTTGCCTATCACGTCGGAGGACTTGCAGAAATCTACGTCGATGGTGCTCCTGTCGAGCATAGCCTCAATGCGCAAAGCATTTATGCGAACAGCGTTCCTTTCTTGCTCGGTGGCTTTGAGAACGGTGGCGTTCCCGTGAATAGCTTCACTGGTTACGTAGATGAGGTTCGGTTGTATGATAACGCACTGACCTCGGAAGACGTACAATACTTATACTTGTATGACTTGCTTTCCCTCATTCCTGGCGACGCCAGCCTCGACGAGCAAGTTGACGACGACGATGCGTCCGTTCTCGGCGCGCACTGGCTCCAGCACGGCGGGGCCGGCTGGCTCGACGGCGATTTCAACGGCGACGGCAACGTGAACGACGCCGACGCCGCCATCCTCGCCGCCCATTGGGGCGAGGGCACAATCGAATCCGACCCCGTGCCCGAGCCGGGCAGCGTTGCCCTGTTGACCGGGATCACCGTGTTGACGATGATCTACTTGCGGCGGCGGAAGGCGTAGCGGCCCCGGGGAGTAGCAACGCCGCCGAGAAGCACGACCACAATCGAATACCAAACAGGCCATGGGCCCCCCGTGGGCTTGTAGCTTGCTTGCGTTCTTGCTTTGTCGGGGCTTCTTTACCCGGCAGCGATCCCCCCGTAACCTCCAACTTGAAACCCCCGTAGGTTTCTCGAAAACCGAACATCCCGCCTTCATGGGTGATAACCTCCAATGGGTTCCGAGGCTGCGGAAAACAGGGAGACGTGCCAACCAGCGATCGGCCCGACCTCTTGTGACTGCGTCACACCGGTTCAAGAACCGGTGCCACCCGACACGTCTACTTTGTCGAGAGTCGCTCGATCACCGCGGCGGCGGCGGCGTGACGGGCTTCGAGCTCGCCCAGGGCGTCGCGCTCCTTCTCGATCACCGCGGCGGGCGCCCGGCTGACGAACTTCTCGTTGTCGAGCTTCGCGCGTTTCGACGCGATCAGGCCGTCGAGCTTGGCCAGTTCGGCTTGCTGCTTGGAGACCTCGGCGTCGACGTCGATCAACTCGGCCAGGTCGACGAACACTTCGGCCCCGGGCAGGGTGACGTTCGCGCTCAGGGCCGGGGGCTCGACCGCCGCGCCCCAGCCGGTTGCCCGGGCGCCGGCCATCGACTCGAAATACGGCGCCATCGGCTCCAATAGCTCGGCCGTTTCCTCGTCGCAGCGGACGGCGAAGTCGATCTTCACCTTGGGCGAAACGTTCTGCCGGCCGCGGATGTCGCGGACTGCCCGGAGCACCTCCTGGAATCGGGCAAACCGCGCCTCGATCCGCGGATCACGCCGTCGGACGTCGCTCTCGGGCCAGGGCGCGATCATGATGCTCTCGGCCGCCGGCGCGAGCCGGGCGATGCCGCGCTCGGGCGCCGCCTCGCCCAGGAGTTGCCAGACCTCCTCGGTCAGAAACGGGATCATCGGGTGCAACAGCCGCAGGAGCGTGTCCAGCGCGTGGGCGAGCACCCGCTGCGCCACCGGCCGCGACCCCTCGTCCTGCAGCCGGCCCTTGACCATCTCGACGTAGAAACTGCAAAACTCGTCCCAGGCGAACCCATAGAGCGCCCGGGCGGCGTCGGCATATTTGAATTGCCCCAGAGCGACGGTCACCTCCGCGGTCACCGTGGCCAGCCGGCTGAGCAGCCAGCGGTCCTCGACCAGCAACTCGTCGTCGGCCACCTCGCCCGGCTGGTAGCCCTCGAGATTCATCAGGGCGAATCGCGAGGCGTTCCAGAGCTTGTTGCAGAAGTTTCGCGCAAGCTCGAAACGATCGCTCACGACCGCGCCGCGGGGCAGCGCCACGTCGTCGGGTTTCTCGGCCCATTGGGTCGAAAAATCCTTGCCGCACTGCGTACACTTCACCCGCGCGAGCGTCCGGTTCTTCTTGGTCTGCTCGATGAGTTTGCCGCAATGCGGGCACTCGAACTCGACCGGCATCCGGATGTCCTGCGTCTCCGTGGTCAGGTAGGCCAGGCCGAAACGCAGCGAGTCGGCGCCGAACTTCTCCATCACGTCGACCGGATCGACGCCGTTGCCCTTCGACTTCGACATGCCCTCGCCGAAGCCGTCGAGGATCTTCGGGTGGATGTAGACGTCGTGGAACGGCACCTCCCCGACGTTGTGCAAGCCGGCCAGGACCATCCGGGCGACCCAGAGCGTGATGATGTCGCGGCTGGTGATCAGGACGTCGGTCGGATAGTAGTACTTCAGTTCGGGCGTCGCTTCGGGCCAACCGAGCGTCGAATGGGGCCATAGCGCGGAGCTGAACCAGGTGTCCAGCACGTCGTCTTCACGGGTGATCTTGTGGCCCGGAATGGCGTCCTCGGCGAGGTCCTCCTCCTGGGCCGAGATGAGCCACTGGTCGTATTCGGCGTCGCGCTGCCAGACGACGTCGTTGCGGCCGGCAAAGGCGCGTTCGAGGTCCGCCTCGGTTGCAGTCTTGGCGTACCAGATGGGGATCTGATGGCCCCACCAAAGCTGGCGGCTGATCGGCCAATCCCGCTTCTCGCCGAGCCAGTCGTAATAGCCCTTGGCATAGCGCTCGGGCGTGATCCGCACGCGGCCGTCGCGGACCGCGTCGATGGCGGTCTGGGCGAGCCGGTCCATCTTCACAAACCACTGGTCGGTCAAGAGCGGCTCGATCGGGGTCTTCGAGCGGTCGCTGTGGGCAAGCTCGATCTCGCGGTCCTCGACCTTGACCAAGAGTCCCAGCGCGTCCATGTCGGCAACGACGTTCTCGCGAGAGACGGCCACCGTCTGACCGGCGTACGGCCCGGCATTTTCGTTGAGCGTGCCGTCGAGGTTCAGGATGCTGACCATCGGCAGGCCGCGGCGTTGGCCCACTTCGTAGTCGTTGGGGTCGTGGGCCGGCGTGATCTTCACGCAGCCGGTGCCCAGCTCCGGTTTCGCCCACTCGTCGGCCACGAGCGGAATCTCGCGGTCCATCAACGGGAGCATCACCTTCCGCCCGTCCAGAGCCATGTCGCGCAATTTCACCAACAGCGGCAGGAGCGACTTGCGGCGCTCGGCGAGGTCGGCGATTTCGGCCCGGACTTCCGCCTTCTGCTTCTCGGGCACGGCGGCCAGGTGCTCGCGCAACTCGGCCTCGACGGCGTCGATCGCCTTTTCCGGGTCGGGATGGACCGCGACGGCGGTGTCGCCGAGCATCGTCTCGGGCCGGGTCGTGGCGATGGTGACGTGCTTGGGCTCGCCGGGTTTGGGATCGATCACCGGATAATGGAAGTACCAGAAGTGGCCCGGCACCGTCTCGTGAAACACCTCGTCGTCGCTGACGGCGGTTTGCAGCAGGGTGTCCCAGTTCACCAGCCGCTGCCCGCGATAGATCAGCCGCTCGCGAAAAAGGCTGAAGAACGTGTGGCGGACCGCCCGGGCGCAAACCGGATCGAGGGTGAACCGGGTGCGCTGCCAGTCGCAACTGCATCCCATCTGCTTGAGTTGGCCGAGGATACGCTTCTCGTAGGACTCTTTCCACCGCCAGATTCGCTCGACGAGTCCCTCGCGGCCCAGTTCGTGGCGGGTGAGCTTCTCCTCGGCCAAGAGCCGCCGCTCGACGACGGCCTGGGTGGCGATGCCGGCGTGGTCGGTGCCGGGCATCCAGAGCGTCTCGAAGCCCTGCATCCGCTTGTGGCGCACCAGAACGTCCTGCAGCGTGTTATTCAGGGCGTGGCCCAGGTGAAGCGCGCCGGTCACGTTCGGCGGCGGAATCACGATCGTGTACGGCTTGCGATCGGGATTCGGCCGGCTATGGAAATAGCCTCGTTCTTCCCAGAAGGGATACCATCGGGCCTGGGCGGCGGCGTGGTCGTATTGCTTGGGCAGCTCCCGCGACGGCGTGGTGGACATGGTATCTCGCTACTTCTCTTCATCCTTGCACAGTTTGTATTCGAGGCTGTCGACCAAGGCGATCCAACTGGCCTCGATCACGTTCTCGCTCACCCCGACGGTGCCCCAGACGTCCGTCTCGTCCTGGCTCTCGATCACCACGCGGACGCCCGCGGCGGTGGCCGCCTCGGAGTTGATCACGCGGACCTTGTAGTCGACCAGGTGGATGCTCGCCAAGGCGGGAAAGCGGCCGTTCAGGGCCTTGCGCATCGCGGCGTCCAGGGCGTTTATCGGACCGTCGCCCTCGGCCACCTCGTGACGCACCTCGTCGCCGATGCGGATCTTCACCGTCGCCTCGGTCGTAATCTTGCCGTCCTCCCGGGTTTCGACGTTGACGTGGTAGCCGATCCGCTCGAAATGCGGCTTGAACGTCCCGGCGCACTTCTTGACCAACAGGTCGAACGAGCCTCCAGCCGCCTCGAACTGGTAGCCGGCGTTCTCCATCGACACGACCCGGGCGAGGATCTTGTCCATCAGCTTGGGGTCGTGGCGGATGTCGAACTTCGTGGTCAGTTCGACGATGTTCGACCTTCCGGACAGCTCGCTGACCAGAATGCGGCGCTCGTTGCCGACCCGCTCGGGGTCGACGTGTTCGTAGCTGGCCGTGATCCGACTGACGCCGCTGACGTGCATCCCGCCCTTGTGGGCGAAGGCGCTCTTGCCCACGAAGGGCTGGTTGGCGCGAAAGTTGACGTTCGCCGTCTCGTAGACGAATCGGGACAACTCGGTCAGATGCTCGATGCCCCGCGAGGCCAGCACGTCGTAGTCCTGATGCTTGAGCGCCAGGTTGGCGACGATCGAGACCAGGTCGGCGTTGCCGCAGCGTTCGCCGAACCCGTTGATCGTTCCCTGGACGTGCGACGCCCCGGCGCGGACCGCCGCGAGCGAATTGGCCACGGCCAGATCACAGTCGTTGTGGCAGTGTACCCCGACCGGCACGCCGAGCGCGGCGATGGCGGCGGCGGTGATCTCGAATACCTCGTCGCACATCGTCCCGCCGTTAGTGTCGCAGAGGACGACCAGCCGGGCGCCGGCGTCGGCGGCCGTTTGGATCGCGCGGAGCGAATACTCGGGATCGTCCTTCCAGCCGTCGAAGAAGTGCTCGGCGTCAAAAATCACCTCGCGGCCGGTGTCGACCATCATTCGCACGCTGTCGCGGATCATCGCGAGGTTTTCGTCCAGCCCGGCGCGAATCACCTCGCGAGCCTGAAACGCGGAGGCCTTGCCCACGAGCGTGACGACCGGGGCCTTGGAGTCCACCAGGGCCCGCAAGCCGGAGTCGTCCTCGGCTCGGGTCCCTTTGCGGCGCGTCATCCCGAACGCGCAGACTTTGATGTGCTGCAAGCCCAAGTCGGCGACTCGCTGGAAGTACCGCGAATCCTTATCGTTCGAGGCGGGATACCCCCCTTCGACGTAGTCAAACCCCAAGCTGTCGAGCCGCTCGGTCAGCAGAAGCTTGTCCTGCAACGAGAAGCTGATCCCTTCGGCCTGCGCGCCGTCGCGGAGAGTGGTATCGTAAATCTCGATACGACGCATGGGGGAGGGGTTGGGGATTAGGGGGGTGGGGGATGGGATTACGTCAAAACGCCCCCGCACTGCGTTCGGGGGGTGATCTTCCGTTCGGGGTGCTCCCCGCCAACTCCCGACGGAGACTCCGAACCTTCAAGGATAGGAGCGTGGGGGCACCCTGTCAACGGAACACTGGACAGGATGACCCTTCGGAGTGGCACACCGAGCCGCAACTGTCACGAAGCGACCAGCCGAGCCGCGACCGTGAGGGAGCGGGGTGAGAGAGTCGTGATTCAAACCACGTCGTACCGCTTCCCGACGGCCGTGGCTCGGAGGGCCGCTCCCTCACGGTCGCGGCTCGGTTTGCCCGATCGCGGTGCTGAAGATCCTTGCCGCCTGGAGCCGATGGCCGTGGGCCACGTAGAGATCGGTTCCGACGATCGGGCCGGCCACGGTGAACGTCTCCTTGGCCTTCACGACCACGTCTATGCCGAGCGTCGAGGGCTCCACCCGGTAGATCGAGCTCGACGTGACGCCCCAGATGCGGCCGTCCGGCCCGTTTTGCAGTCCGAGGTTCAGCGGAGTGCCCGGCAGACCGACCCGACCGACGAATTTTCGCTGCTTGGGGTCCAGCGCGAACAGTTCGGCTCCGCCGCCGCCGACAATGGTCCCGTACAATCGGCCGTCGGGCCCGGCGACCAGCGCGTTGAACGTCTCGACGGGCCGATCGGGCGTGCCCTCCCAGACTTTCTCTTCCTTCTTGTGATCCCACAAGAAGAGCACGGCTTGGTCCACCTTGGGCCGCGTCCCCGAGCCGCCGTGGATGCTGGTCCCGACGGCGATCAGCCCCTCGCTTTCCAGATAGGCCAGGCTCGAACAGCTCGCGTCGCCGACGATGCGGTAGTAGGCCTTCTTTTCGCCCGTCGCCGGACAGTAATACGAGAGCGGCCCACCCCATCGACCGTAGTCGGGCACGGAGGCCAGCCACGCGCGGCCGGCCGGACCGCCCAACGTCGCGTGGGGCCGGTACGAGATGTCGTCCACTCGCCCCACGTCGCGGGGATTGGCGTCCGGATCAACGCCGAAGCGATACGGCTTGGCCGGGTCGTACACCGAAACCACGGCGGCGGGGTACGACGAGATGATGATCTTGCCGTCCAGGTTGGCCATCGAATACGCCTCGCCGGCGGCCGACGAGCAGCGTCCCAGGTCGACCAGTTTGTCCTCGCCGGGATGGTAGCGGAACAGGTGCAGCGGCAGGTAGCTCGACCCGTAGACGCATCCGTCCGGTCCGGCGTGAAGGCAGAAAATCTCGCTTCCCGCCGCTTCGTAGTCGAGATCGAACGCGCGGACGGCGCCGTCGGGCGCGTGGACCTCAAGCTTCCGGTGGATTTGTTCCTCGGCGTCGGTGAAGGCGAACGTCATCGGCGGCTCGGATTTCGCTGGGGACTGTCCCGATTTTCGCGGCGCTGACGACGTTGCGCCGCCCCCTGGCGTTTTCGCCGCGAAAATGGGACTGTCCCCTTCATGCGCCGTCGGCACGCCGTCAACCTTGACGGCGTCCATTCCATCCACGCGGAACGTGCCCTCGCTCGAGACCACGTAGAGCTTGCCGTCGGGACCCTTGGCCTGGGCAACCGAGCCGCCCCCCTTGGTGACGACCGGCCCGGCGGTCTTCTTCTCGCCGGTCGCCGGATCGAACACGAGCACGTGCTGTTGGACCATTTGGATCAGGTTGCCGATCTTGCCGTCGGCGGCGACCATCGGGTAGTTGTACATGTCCACGTCGTCCATGCGGCCGAAACGCTGGAACTGGCCGGTCCGCGGATCGAAGCACGTCAGGTCGGCGGCCGGATAGCTGCCGATCCAGAGGCGGCCCTCGGCGTCCTCGTCGATGCCGCAAGGGAACGTCGCGGCGCCGGGATGGATCGCGCCGAGGTCCTCCAAGGCGTCCTTCTCGGGATCGAACCGCAGCAAGTGGCCCGCATAGGCGGCGCCGACGTAGAGCTTGCCCGTGCGACTCATCAGCGCGGCGGTGGGGAAGTTGGCCGACGCGACTTTCGCGACGTGCTGCCGGAGCTTGCCGGTTTCGGGGTCGATCTGCAGGACGAAGAGATTGTCGGCCGTCTGGCCCATCGAAGCGTAGATGCACGGCTGGGCGGCGCCGTTGCGGCCGGCGAACAACCGGACCCAATTGACCGAGTGGACCGGCACGCCGACGTCGCGGATTTCGGGATGCTCGGCAAGGGTGAAGGTTGCCTTGGCGGCCTCACCCGCGTCGGCGCTGCCCGTGCCGAGAACCGCCGTCCCAAGAACCGCCGTGCCAAGAATCCCCGTCCCGAAAACTCCAACGATGCCCAGCGCAATCGGGCCGAGCCATTTCCACGGGGACACATGAACCGGATTCCGGGGGGCGGGGCGCATGAGGTCTCTCCCTTCTTACGCGGCAGGTGCTGGTTGTGCGGTGGGCGACACGGGGCTGTTCATTCTACCAGACGCCCCGGCGTCCCGCCAGCCGCCCGGCAAGTTCCCCGATTCCCGGGCGATTGCGCCTCCGGCCTGGGTTCCGCAACAATGGCGTCCCATGGTAAGTTGTAAAGGCACACGCCTGCCCCCTACCTCCTGACAACCGACAATGGAAAACCGACCCGCGGCCAACCCCGCCGACGCAGTCGGCGGGCGTTGGTACTCCTGAACAATCCAAGCGGCTAATGTCCACTCCCCAACCCCCAATCCCTAACCCCCAACTCCCAACCCATGTTTCGCACGCGATTCGCTCCCTCTCCGACCGGCTACCTTCACATCGGCGGCGTCCGCACGGCACTGTTCTGCTGGCTGTTCGCACGGCGAAACCAGGGCAAGTTCATCCTCCGGATCGACGACACCGACCAAGAGCGAAACGTCGAGGAAGCGCTGGCGCCGATTCTCGCCGGGCTGCGTTGGCTGGGCATCGATTGGGACGAAGGACCCGACGTCGGCGGACCCCACGGGCCGTACTACCAGTCGCAACGCTCGGCGTTGTACCAGGCCGCCGTTGACGAGTTGCTCCGCCGCAACATGGCCTATCGCGACTACGCCACGACCGACGAGATCCAGGCCGAACGCGACGCCGCCGTGGGCGAGAAGCGTGACTTCGTCTACAGCCGACGCTGGATGGCCGAAACGCCCGACGCCCAGCGGCGATTCGAGGCCGAAGGCCGCGCGGCCGTCGTCCGGCTCAAGATGCCCCGCGCGGGCACGCTCGTGCTGGAGGACCTGATCCGCGGGCGCGTCGAGTTCGCCTGGGCACGCGAGCAGGATCACGTCATCCAGCGGGCAGACGGTTCGTGTCTCTACCATCTGGCCAGCGTCGTCGACGACCGCGCGATGGAGATCACCCACGTCATCCGCGCCGAAGAGCATCTCTCGAACACGCCGCGCCAGGTCTTCATCGCCCAGTCGCTCGGCTACGAACTGCCGCAATACGCCCATCTGCCCTTCGTCGCCGAGCCGGGCAGCAAGGTCAAGCTGAGCAAGCGGAAGCTGGACAAGTATTTCAAGAACCGCGACTTCGCCAGCCTGGTCGAACACGGCCGGTCGATCGCCCGGCGGATTGGCCTTGAAACCTCGCCCGAGGAGTTCAACCCCGTCGTCGTCGATTTCTACCGCGAGGTCGGCTTCCTGCCCGAGGCGATCGTCAACTACCTGGCCCTGCTCGGCTGGTCGCTGGACGACAAGACCGAGCATTTCCACCGCCGGGAACTCATCGAGCATTTTTCGCTCGATCGCGTGAACAAGGCGCCGGCGAGCTTCGACGCCGTGAAGCTGCAATCGTTCCAGGACCGCCACATGCAGGAACTGCCGCCCGAGCGGAAGGCGGCCATGGTGATCCCGTTCCTCGAGCGCGCCGGCTTGATTCCCGCGCCGGCGACCGCCGCCGACCGTGCCCGGGTGGAAGCGCTGGCGGTGGCGGCGGGCGACCGGATCAAGGTCGCCGGCGACGTCCTGGAGTTTGCCGATTTCTTCACGCCCGACGACGAACTCTCCTACGACGAGAAGGCGTTCGACAAGCGGATCCGCCACTCGGCCGGCGCGGTCGAGCTTCTCGGGCGGTTCCGCGCGACGCTGGCCGAGGTCGAGTTGTTCGACGCCGGGACGCTGGAGCGGTCGCTGCACGCGTTCGTCGAGGCCGAGGGCGTCCCCATTGGCCAGATCATCCACGCCCTGCGCGTCGCCGTGACCGGCAAGGGCGTCGGCCTGGGGATGTTCGACACCCTGGCCCTGCTGGGCAAGAGCCGGTCGCTGAGGCGAATCGATCGGGCACTGGGGCGGGTGTAGGATTCGACTGGCGGCTGGTGTGCGGCCTCAGCGGCAGGCCGATTCTCCGAAGCGGCGTCCGGGGGGCGGCCTCGGCTTGTTTCTTGGCGGTGGCTTGTCGGCTCGAAACGCGGTGAGCACAGGTGCCAGTGTTCCCGAGCCTGCCACCATCATCGTATGGAGCCTGTTGGGCCTCACTGCGGCCGGGTTCGGCCTGTGGCGGCGGAAGCGGGCGGCGTAACCGTATTCCGAATTGTCAAAGAACAACACCCGCGTCGGATTCGATGCGGGTCTTGTATGCACAGTTATTATGCGTGGCTCGGATAGGGGGGATTGCCTTCGTGGGCCAAATCGCGGTATGATGAGTTGTCGTAGAAGGAGGCATTCGCGATGGCAACCACTGCTCAAGAAGTCTTCGCCACGAACGTCCATGGTCTATCCGCGCCCGAGCGACTCCGCTTGGCCGCGATGATTCTCCAGGATCTAACCCACGTTGTCGACCAGGCCGACGCCTGGAGCGAACAGGATCAACGCGACCTAACGGCTTTTTCTTTGCAGCACGCCGGCGAACTCTATCCGGAGGACGAGGACCTTGCCTAGTGCCGGCGACGTGGTGGTGATCGATTTTCCCGGGGTGCAAGGCATCAAACGACGACCGGCTGTCGTCCTGTCGTCAGCGGTGTACCACGCGTCACGGTTCCCTCCGATGTGGTCGTGGGTCTGATCACAAGCCGTGCTGTTGCGGCGGGGCCAACAAACCACGTTTTGCACGACTGGGCAGAGGCCGGTCTACGAGTCCCGTCGGTATTTCGGAGTTTCTTTGCCACCTTGCCTCCTGCCGCGCATCCTGTGGCCGTCGGGCGATTGTCAGATCGCGATTGGCAGGGCGTGCAGGCATGCGTGAAGACGGCGCTGGCCCCACTCGAAAAGCCAGACGCGTAGGGTGCTAACCCGGATTATTCAGAATTGCGGGAATCTTTGAGCCTCCGAGCGCATCTAAGTGGTTAGTTGAAAATCACTTCGACTGCAACTCGGAGGCCCAAGATGGATTCGCAGTCTGATTTGCAGGTCAGGTTCGATTTTCTCA
>JAPLNP010000317.1 GCA_026401055.1 Planctomycetia bacterium | reverse complement strand
CCACGTTCGACACGGAAATCGGCCTGGACATGCCCGCCCGAAGCTCGCCGCGGCACTTCAACGAGATGATGCGGCAGTTGGAACAGCTCGCGCCTGGCAAGGGGACCGACGTGGCCGAGACGCTGCACCGGATGGCCAACCGGTTCAAGCGGCGGTGTCTGATCGTGCTGGTGAGCGATCTGTACGGCGAGCCGGAGGAGGTGATTCGCGGGCTGCACCATTTCCGCCACCGCCGGCACGAGGTGATCTTGTTTCACGTGTTCGACAAGGCGGAACTGGAGTTTCCTTTCCGCGAGACGGTGGCCTTCCACGACCTGGAGACGAACGAGCGGATTCAGGTCGATCCGGCGTACGTCCGCCCGGCGTACCTTCGGCAGATCGAGGAGTTCATCGACGTCTATCGCCGGGCGTGCGCCGAGGCCCAGATCGACTACGTGATGACCGACACGTCGGTGCCGTACGACTTCATGTTGTCGCGTTACATCGCCAAGCGAAACCAGCAATGACCTTCCTTGCCCCGTTGTTTCTGATCGGCGCCCTGGCGGGAGTGATTCCCGTCGTGTTGCACATGATCAACCGGCGGAAGGCCAAGGAGCTGCCCTTCAGCACGCTGCGTTTTCTGCGGATCAGCGTCGAAAAGACCCGGCGGCGCAAGCGGGTGCACGATCTGCTCTTGATGCTGGTGCGCGTCGCGGTGCTCGTGCTGATCGCGTTGGGGTTGGCCAAGCCGACGATCACCAATCTCAGCGCGCTCTGGGGCGGAGGGACGAACACGGCCGTGGCGATCATTTTGGACAATTCGGCGAGCATGGGCGAGATCGACCCGGACCGGCCGCGATTCGACACGGCCCGCGGCGCCGCGGTGCAAGTGATGGACCAGCTTCGCGACGGCGACCAGGTGGCCCTGTTCTTGACCGGCGGCGCTCCCTTCCCCGAGCAAGGACAACTCGACCGCACCCACGAGAAAGTCCGCCAGATGCTCGCCACGTGCGAGGTGAGCTACGAGCGGGCCGACCTGGGCACCAAGGTCCAGCAAGCCCGGCGGGTGCTGGCCGATTCCGACGCCGCCAATCGCCAGATCTACGTCATCAGCGACCAGCAGGCTGTCTCCTGGGAAAGCCAGAAGGCCGAGAGCGAACCGGCGTCGGACGCCGGCGAAGCGTCGGACGAAGAGAAGGCCGAGCTTGCCATCCCGATCATCGTCGTCGATTGCCACCGAACGCCCAAGCCGAACGTCGCGGTCCAGAGCGTCAAGCTCGAAGCCTCGGTTCCCGTGGCGGGACTGCCGGTCAAGGCGACGGCGGAGCTGTTAAACGCCTCGTCGATCGCCCAGCAACGCCACCTCGAACTGGTGGTCGATGGAACCAAGACCGCCAGCAGTCCCGCGCTGGAACTCCCGCCCGGCGGACGGCTGAAGCACGATTTCACCTTCACGCTTGACCGCGGCGGGCTGCACCGCGGCGAGGTGCGTCTGGTGGGCAAGGACGGCTCGGCCCTGGACGACCGGCGATTCTTCACCATCGAGATCGACCGCGGGATTGCGGTGGCCGTCGTCAAGGCCCGCAAGCACGAGATTCCCTACCTCGAAGACACCTTCTACGTCGAACAAGCCCTGTCGCCCGGCCAATCCGGCGGCTCGGCGATCCGGCCAACCGTCTTGACCGCCGACGAATTGCCCGGCGAGCCGCTGTCGCAGTATCGGGTGGTTTTCTGCGTGAACCTTCCGGCCCCGGGCGCGGAGGCAGCCGAACGACTCCGTCGCTACGTCGCCGACGGCGGCAATCTGGTCTGGATCGCCGGGGACAACGTCGATCCGGCGGCGTACAACAGCATGAACGCGGCGGCCCAGGGGAACCTGCTGCCCGCCGCGCTGGTGGACGTCCGCGCGGCGGCCGGCGGCAGCGAGCGGGATAGCTGGAAGGTCGGCTTTCTGGACAAGGAGCATCCGGCCCTCGGCGATCTGGTCGAGCCGGCGTCGCTCTACCAATCGGTGCTGGTGTACCGCCACGTTCGCATGGACACGGCCGGTTCGCCCGACGCCCGTGTCCTGGCCCGACTGGACGACGGCGAGGCCCTCTTGGCTGAACGCTCGGTCGATAAGGGCCGAGTCCTGATGCTCGCCACCAGTGCCCACGTCGGCTGGACGAACCTGCCGCTTCGGCCGATCTTTCTGCCGCTAGTGGTGCGGCTGACGTTCTGGCTCTCCGGCGGCGAGCAGGACCGCCGCGAGGTCCTGGCCGGCTCGCCGCTGGTGTTGGAACTGGACGGGGGCGTTGCAGCCGGTCAGGTCGGCGTGGAAGTGCAACCGCCGTCGGGCGAGATCATCCGTTTGAACACCGAGGGGACCGGTGGCTCGACGAGGCAGACGTTTTCTTACCCCGACACGCACCAGATCGGCATCTACCAACTCCGTCCGCTCGGGGCGGCCGGCGCGGCGCCGATTGCGTTTTCGGTGAACGTCGATCCGGACGAGGCCGAGGAGAAGACGATGGACCGCGACGAACTCCAGCAGCGTTTCGGCCGCACGCCGCTCGTGTTCGCCGACAACCCGGACGATCTAAGCGGCACGTTCGCCTGGCTCCGCGAGGGCGAGAGCCTCTGGGAACTGTTTCTCGGCGCGGTCTTGGTGGTTCTGGTCTTCGAGACCTACGTGTCGAACCGCCTCGGCACGGCGGGCGCCAGTGGTGGCTTGCCCGGCAGTGTCGTGGCTGAGTGAGGGTATCGCGGGGCCATTGCCCCACGATGTCCGGTCGGGTAGACTGTTCGGCTGGGTGGCGCGTTCTGCAAGGGCGTGGTTGAGTTGCCTCCCGGTCTGCCACGCCCTTTCGCCCGGGGCTCAGGGACGTGTCACCCAACCGGCTCGCCCCCCGGCAGAAGAGAAAAGGACGACCATGAACATCTTCATCGGCGAGTTGATCGGCACGATGATCCTTATCATTCTGGGTGACGGAGTGGTGGCCAACGTCGTGCTGGAGAAGTCCAAGGGGCAGAACTCCGGCTGGATCGTCATCTCGGCCGGCTGGGGATTCGGCGTGGCGATCGCCGTCTATGTCGCCGGCTGGGCCAGCGGCGCGCACATCAACCCCGCGGTCACCCTAGGGCTGGCGGCGGTGGGGGACGTTTCGCCCGACGTCATCCCGATTTACCTGGCGGGCCAATTCCTTGGCGCGTTTCTCGGCGCGGTGCTCGTGTGGCTGGCGTATTTGCCCCACTGGGACGCGACGGACAATCCCGACGGCAAGCTGGGCATCTTCTGCACGACGCCGGCGATCCGCCATACGTTGGGCAACCTGCTTTGCGAAATGATCGGGACGGCCGTGCTGCTGATGGGCGTGCTGGGTATCGCGAACGAGTACAACGGGCTCGGCAACGGCCTGGGGCCGTATTTGGTGGGTATCCTGGTCTTCGGGATCGGCCTGTCGCTGGGCGGCCCGACCGGTTACGCCATCAACCCCGCGCGGGATCTCGCCCCGCGGTTTGCCCATTTCCTGCTGCCCATCCCCGGCAAGCGAGACTCGGACTGGAGCTACGCCTGGATTCCCATCGTCGGGCCGATCCTCGGCGGAGTGATCGGCGCGGTGTTGTACTACTTCCTGTTCTCCGGTCTGAGCCCGCTGAAAAGCTGAGATGCCGCGCAGCAATCAGGATTTGTGGTGCAGGCGTCTCGCCTGCGTTTTCCCAGGCAGGCGTCTCGCCTGCGTTTTCCCAGGCAGGCGAGACGCCTGCACCACAAGTTAGAATTACCGCCATGCCACCCTCCTCCGATCCCGACGCGCTGCCACCGGACGAGATCCGCAAGGTCTACGTCGAGTTGACCACGGCTTGCGATCTGGATTGCGGGATGTGCATCCGGCACGGCTGGGAAGATCGCGGCGGCGAGATGACCCAAGAGACCTTCGGGCGATTGATCGCCGGGCTGCGCGGGACCGCCACGGCCGAGACGCTCCAGTTCGGCGGATTCGGCGAACCGACGATGCATCCGCGGCTCAGGAGGCCGGCCTCAGGGTCGAAATGCTCACCAACGGCGTATCGCTCGACGCCGAGACCGCCAACACGCTGCTCGACCTGGAACTGGACAAGCTCGTCGTGTCGATGGACGGCGTCGGGCCGACGGGCGACGGGGTGTTTCACGGCGACGCGATCACGAGCGTGCAGGCGAATCTTCGCGGAGTGTACCGCATGAAGCTCGCCCGGCAGGTCGAGAAGCCCGAAATCGGACTGGAATTCGTCGCCACGCGGCGGAACGTCGACGCTCTGCCCGATCTGAAACGGCTCTGTCCGGAGTTGGGCGTCTCGAGCATCCTCGTGACGAACCTGGTCCCGTACACGGCGGCGTTGGCCGACGAGACGCTCTACCGGCATTGGACGACCACGCGGCGCGATCCGGAGCCCAGCCCCTGGAACCCGACGATCGAGCTTCCCCGCATGGACGCCGGCGGCGAGCCCGGCGCGGTGATCGACCAATTGCGCGGCCTCGGCACGCACGTCCGCCTCGACGGCGCGGCGGTTTCGGGCGGGGCCGTGCGATGCCCGTTCGTCCACGACGGCTGCCTCGCCGTGACGCCCGAAGGACACGTCAGCCCCTGCCTGCCGCTGATGCACACCTACGCCTACTACTTCCGCGGCCAGCGGCGCCGGATTCGGGCCTATCGCGCCGGCAACGTCAACGAGACGTCGCTCGGGGCGATTTGGAGCGACGAGGCGTATCGCCGGTTTCGCGATCGGGCGCGCCGGTTCACGTTTTCGCCCTGTCTCGACTGCGGCGGCTGCGATCTTCGCGCCAGCAACGAGGACGACTGCTACGCCAACGGCTTTCCCGCCTGCGGCGAATGCCTCTGGGCGGCCGGCGTCCTCCGCTGCCCCTGACACGGCAATAGAAAAGACCCGGTGTCAACGGGTCTTTGAAATGGGCGGCACTGGACTCGAACCAGCGACTTCCACCGTGTGAGTGTACCCAATCCGACCACGGCTTTCAGCCCTGAACCGGTACTATCTGCGACTTTACCCCGATCGCCGACGGTTCGCAAGCCGTTGCAGAGAATAGCCGTTTCCCTCTGCCACGCCGACGGCGGCCTCGCTCTCGCCGGCTTCCCGCTCGAACCGCCGCTTGAGCGAGTAGTAATCGAGCAACATCGCCGTCCGCGCTGCGAAGGGCGTTGTTTGGGGGCGTATCACGCTCTTCGTTCCTCAGGGCGTGCCACTCCATTGTCAGACTTGTTCTTTCGCGGGCTGTCAGACGCACTCGTGGAGCGTCTCCAACTCGGGATAGTCGGTCACCGCGACGATTTCGGTCATGAGCAGCCCAAGCTGAAAGAAGCCGGCGCCCATCGGGCTGAGATGCTTGACCCTGGCCCGGACGAACGTCGTCTGGGAGTTCCACGAGAAGACCAGGATCACGTCGTCTAGCGAGCGAGGCTCGGCGAGCACGACGGAAACGCCGGTCGACGAGAACTCCCTGGTCACCGTGACCAGCGATTTGTCGACGCAGGGCCTGTGATTTTCGAGCGGGACCACGGTGACGACCATGGTGAGATTCACGCGGCTCTCCGATCGGGGGCCCCGGCCAAGTCTTCGCGAATCGAGGCTCTTGCTGTTGACCAGATTGAGGACGAAGTTGCGGACGGCGCGGCTCTTGTCTCGCCTGAACAACGACATGGATGCTTTCTCCCGGCAATGAGTCTTAGTACCCAGTCGCCTACCCCGCCTTCACCCGCAGCTCCGATTCGTCCTCCGGCTCGCGCCGAAGCTTGAGCGTCGCGCCGGGCGGCAGCCGGCGCTCGGAGATGATCCCTCGCGCGGTCGTGCTGCAAAACTCGTGGAAATGCGCCGCCGGACCGCTGGAGAATTCCGCCGCAAGCCGGACCAGAATCTCCTTCCATCGTAGCCCGCCGCGGTAGATCACGCGGTACGCCTCCTTCAGCCGACTGATCTCGTCGGTCGTGTACCCGGCGCGGCGCAGCCCAACCTGGTTCAGCCCCACGACAAAGCTGCTCAGACCGTCGACGGTGACAAACGGGGGCACGTCTTTGATCACGTGAGCCTGTCCCCCGACCATCGCCAGGGTCCCGATCCGGCAAAACTGGTGTACCGCGACCGCGCCCGAGACGTATGCGCGATCTTCGACGATCACGTGCCCTCCCAGCATCGCGTTGTTGGTCACGATGACGTTGTCGCCCAGCCGGCAGTCATGGGCCACGTGGGCGCCGGCCATCAGCAGGTTGTGGTTGCCCAGGAGCGTCGCCCGATCCTCGGCCAGCGCGCGATGAATGGTCACGTTTTCGCGAATCACGTTTCCGTCGCCGATGACGAGGCGTCCCGGGCGTTCGGGCATGTGGACGTGTTGCGGGTAGCCGCCGAGGACCGCTCCGTCGAACACTCGATTGCCCTGGCCGAGCGTCGTGCCTCGTTTGATGACGACGTGGCTCTCCAGGACGCAGCCGTCCTGGATGGTCACGTCCGGCTCGACCACCGAGAGCGGCCCGATCGTCACGTTTTGGCCGATTCGCGCTTCGGGACTGATAACCGCCGTGGGATGGATGCTCACGTGGGTCACCTGAAGGAGAAGGGATTGCGGGTAGAGGGCCAATAGCACTACTGATGTGGGGCAGCGCGGCATCGTCCCGCTACATTCCGTGCATTGCGGGCGTCCCGCGCCGCCCCCATCTGTTGTTATCGGCGGAGCGGATAAAGGGGATTCAGCCTGATATGCCGCGTAGGACGGCTTTTCCGGTCTTGCCGGTCAAGGGAGGCAGAAGCGGTCTCGGCACGCCCCCCTGGCCACATCCAGGCAGGATGCGTAGACTTATCGAACGAAGGGGTAGTGTTGTAGTACCAGGGCCATAGGTCATAGCAAACCCCACCCGAAGGAGGTGTCGAGCCGTGCCGACCAGAGAAGAAATGTACGACGAGGCGATCGAATCGCAACAAGCCGGCCGGCTACAGCAGGCCATCGACACCCTGGAGGCCCTCGTCGAGCAGGCTCCCGACTACGCCCTGGCGCATTCCGCGCTGAGCGTCTTCCACGGAAGACTCGACAATCCCGACAAGGCCGTCGAGCACGCCCGTCGAGCCTGCGAACTCGAACCGAACGACCCGTTCTGCTTCGTCGCCATGAGTCTGATCTGCCAGAAGGTCGGGCGGATCGAAGAAGCCGAAGGGGCGTTGATGAAGGCTCGACAGGTCGAGTTCGCCTCGCGGCAAACCACCGGCGACTAGACGCGGCGTCCCCGACCCGCGGGTCATTTCTTGTATTGCGGGAAAAACTGCTGGTAGTTCATAAACGTCGCCGGTATCTTCGGCGAGTTGCCCGGGATGACGCTGCCGGGCCGCTGTCCCATTTGCTCGGCGCTCTGCGCGCCGTAGCGGGCCGTGTCCTGCAGACCTTGAATCTCGCGGTTCGACGTCATGTCCTGACGCTGCTGATCGAGGGCCGGCTTCACATACGAGTAGTAGTTGTTGAGGCCTCGCGCGGAATTCTCACCGCGGAACAGATTCATGTACGGACTGTATGCCGACGGAGCGCTGTAACCGGCGAACGGCTTGTTGCCGCGCTTAATATCCTGCCGAGCTTGGGGAACCTGCGCGGGCGGCCGAGGCGCCGTCGCTTCCGGAATCGTGTTCATTTGATAGCGCCCCGTCGACGGGTCGGACGGCACCATCCCCAGCGGCGAAACCGGCGTCGGCTGCGGTACCGCGGCCAGACCCCCGGGGCTCGCGCCAGAACCGGTTGCACCCGGACTTGTCGGAAAGCCCATGCCAGGGCCGGCGGACTGCGAGTTCGGGTCGTACGGCCCGGTCGGCGACGCCGGAAGCCCCGGGTAGGTCTGACCCGCCTGGCCGGCGCCGGTCGAGGCCGGTGAACCCGGCGCAACCGTCGGCGGCAGCGGCATCATTTGCTGTGGTGTCGCGGCGGGAGCAGCCTGAGACGGCGGAGCCGTGGAAGCACGCCTCTGCCCGGATGCGGTCGGTTGAGCGGCGGCTTCGTCGGTCTCCGGCAACGGGATGACGAGGCCGGGCAATCCTGGAAGCTGTCCTTCCGTGGCACTCTGATCCTCACCCAAACGCTGAACCACAATGGCCGCCGTAGCCGGCGCGATCAATCCGTAGAGAATTGCGCCCGCCGTCGCCACGCTCAGAAGACTCTTCAAGCAGCCATTCCTCTCGTTTTCGTTGTTCTTGTTTGATCGTGCCATTGCAGCCACCTCCGGTTCAACTTGACCTCGCGGTCCGCGACCGTGTGTACGAAAACCGACCCAATATAATGATACCGCTTTCACCCTATACGAGCAACCGAGTTTCCACAACCGTGGGGTGTATATCCATTCCCCTCGACTGGGTTGCCCTTCGGGCCAGGCACGCACCACCCGGCTGCCGCGAGGGCGAAACTGGATTTTGTCCGAAATCGGCCAGGCTGAACTTGGTTTAGTAGTAGCTCGATCGGACGCCCATCATCTGGGCGCTGCGGACGGTCGAGAACGTCAGCGAGCTGAAGCCCAGCAGGCGCTCGAACGGTCCGATCATTTTGCTGACCGTGGTGGTCAGCGCGATCATCGGGTCGGCCGCGATAAACACCCGGTCGCCCGGCATGAGTTGGTAATTCGTCGCGGTCATGCCGCCGCGGGTGATCGCGTCCCAGTCGACCGGCAGGATCTGCTCGCAGCCGAACCCGGCCGGCGAGGGCCGGGCAATCCATATGCTTTTGCTGGATAATTGCGACAGGCCCTGGATCTGGCTGACCGCGTCCAGGACCGTCTCGTTGCCGGTGACCGGCAGGCGGACCACGTTGTCGCCCTGGCCCCCTCCCTCGGTGATGATGTAGTACACCTTGCTGTTGTACGCCGCGATGTCCACCGAGACCTCGGGCGAATCGACGTAGGCCGAAAGCTGCTTCTCCAAGGCCAACTTCGCCTCGGTCAGCGTCTTGCCCGCCACGTAGACCGCCCCGTATTGCCGCAAGTTCACCGTCCCGTCCTGTCCGACCAGATACGGCCCGGTGACGGGCTGCATGCCGGACGCCCGGGCGAGCTGGACGGAGACCTCGGGCTCGCGAAGAATGTTCATCAACTTCGCTTTGATTGCCAGTTGGGCTTCCTCGACACTCATGCCGGCGACGCGAAACGACCCGTATGCCGGCCCGAGGTTCACCGTGCCCTCGGCCTCGACCAGGAAGTAGCCCTGGATCGGCTGGTCCAGGAAGGTGTTCAGCGCGCTGATCGTCAACACGTCGTAGGACTCGATCCGATACGGCGGCTGGGGAACGAGCTTCAGCAATTCGATTTGCAGCACGTCGGGCGGCTCGATCCGATATTCCGGCAACGACCGCATCGCCAGTTCGCGCGGCGGCTCGATGGCGGCCGGCACCGGTTCGTCGAGCGTCTGGTCGTGGAAGTTGACCGCCTGACACCCGGCCAGCGCCACCACCCCCAGCGGCACCAACACCGCCAGAAACCGAATCGGCAGCCAAGTCAGACGCATGC
>JAPLNP010000631.1 GCA_026401055.1 Planctomycetia bacterium | reverse complement strand
CCACCAGGTCGGTTAGGGCCCAGGCCGTGTCGTCGGCCGTGCCGGGTGTGCCGTCCAGGCCCTTGCTCTCGTCGGCCAGAAGCTCGTCCGTGTTCGGGCCCCAGAGGTAGCGATGAGCAAGGTCCGCCTCCCCGAGCGGCCCGGCGGCCGTGTCTTGGTAGTGCAAGACGATCTGCCCGACGTTGTGGACGAACGCTTCGGCCACGTCCACGTCGCCGTCGCCGTCGGAGTCGAGCTCGCGGCCGATCAACTGGTTGAAGGCGTCATACACATACGTGACCACCTGGCTGGGCACCGGCGTTTCGGCGATGTAATTCGCGTAGCTGGCGCAGTTGGTGACCGCCACCAGCCGGTTCCGGTGGTCCCAGACGCACTCCGTGATCTGGGTGTCCCCCGTGGTGAGACTTCCACTCTCGTCCGCGTCGATGAACTTGAGGACCGTATTCCCTTCGGCGTCGTAACCGTACGCCGTCACCGTCGTGCCGTCACCGTCGTGCCGTCGTCGATCGTTTCGAGGCGGTTGTACTGGCCGGCGGTGTACGCCTTCGTTGAGCCGCGGACGGTGGACGACTCGCGGTTGCCGTTGTCGTCGTATTGGTAGTGTTCGACCGCCGTGGGGCCGCCGCCGGTGTCGAGCGTGACGTCGATCAACTGGTCCTGGGTGTCGTAATCGTAGTCGTACAGGCCGTCCTCGGAGGAGTCGAGCGTGTCGATCTTGCCGTCGTCTTCGTAAGTGTAGCCGTAGGTGATCGTTTCGTTCGTGTCGTTGATCGTGTGCACCAGGCCGGTGAGCCAGCCCAGGTCGGCATTGTAGGTGTAGACGGTCGAGGCGACCGGATCGAGGGCAGCGAGGTCGGCGTAGCGGGCGATCGTTTCGAGCTGACCGGCCGAATTGTAGGTGAAGTCGACTCGCTTGTCGGCGACCGCGTTGCCGCCGGTGACGGAGGTCTGCGTGACTTGCGTCAAGCGGCCGAAGGAGTCGTAGGCGTAGGCGTAGGCGTTCTTGAAATCGGCCGTGACCCCGATGGTGGCCTGCGTGCCCACGAGATCGCCGCAGTCGTAGGTGTAGGCGAGCGTCACGTTGTCCGTGCCCGCCAGGCCGGCGAAGTCCCACGACGTGGCGGTGAGATAGCCGGCGGCGTCGTAGGTGTACGCCAGGTCAACGTCGTCGTCGTTGACGGAAAAGCCCGTCAGGTGGCCGGCGGGGTCGTGCGTGTAGCTGTACTGGATGACGCGGACCGGCGTCGGGGCGGGTTGGTCGCGGGGGTCGTCGCCGGTGTCGTACCACTTCTCGAACTCGATCAGACCCTCGGCGTTGTAGAGATACTCGACCGCCCGGTCGTTGCGGTCCGTGTAGATCCAGAGGCGGCCGTTGGCGTCGTAGACGTACTCGCGGGTGAGCGTCTGTTGGTTGATGACGATCGACTCGCACGTCACGCGGCCCTCGGCGTCGAGCACCCAGGTGGTCGCGTTGCCCACGGCGTCGGTCAGCGTAGCGAGGTTGCCGTCCTCGTCGTAGCCGAACTCGATGGTCGCGGCGTCGACGGTGCCGTAGGCGTAGGTCAGCCCGACCGCCCGGCCGAAATCCGGGCTCTCTGGGTCGCCCTCATACTCGATCCGCGTCACCGCGCCCGTCGGATCGGTGATCGACCGCAAGAGACCCGCCGGCAGCGTGCCAGAGCCGTCTGTGTAGGCGTACTCGGTCACGAGGTCGTCGGTTTCCTCGCTCGCCTCGTCATCCAGTCCGACCACGCGGACGACCGCCGTCACCCGGCCGGTGGCCGGATCGATCCGCTGCTTCGTGAGGCGGCCTTCCTGGTCCGTGTAGCTGGCGACCTGGCCCGTGGCCGCGTCGTAGGTCCACTGTTCGCTCGTGTCGTCGTCGTAGTCGAGCCGGGTGAGGTTGCCGTTGGAGTCGTAGGTGACGCCGGCGGTGGTGTCGGAGTCGGCGGCGGCCCGGAGCGAGTACATTCGCTTGGCGGCGGGGCCGACGTCCATCGCGCCGGAGTCGAGCTTGGTGTCCAAGGCGTCGCGGGCGCCGTCGCCGGAGTTGCGGTAGCCGCCGGCCGGGTCGCGACTGCCCGAGAGGTAGTCGAGGAGCGTCAGCGCGGTATCGCTCAGGGGCGATTCGGAATCCGCCCCGGCCGCTTTGAGGTCGCCGGCGACGGCATCCTTGGCAAACCCGCCGCCGACGGCGTCGATCACGTCGCTGGGGAACGCGACAGGCAGAAGGCTGATGCTGCCCGGGGCACCTCAGTCCTGCCTATTCTGCCAAAATCGGTTCGTGTCCCCGGAATTCCCCCCGGAATTCCCCCCGGAATTCCATGATGGCTCACAAAAGCTCCTTGTCGGCGTCGAACGCCAGCGCTGGAATTACAGCAGGTGATAAGTCAAATACCTTAGCCTGATTGACGAGCGTGGATACAACTTCATAGAATGCCAACGCTCGGCCATCTTCAAACGCCTGTTGCTCGGCTGTCTTCGTCTCATTGCGAGTCCTGCTCGACCGCTTTGCCTCCAAAGCGGAGTCAATGATGGTCTGCAATACCTCCTGGATGTAGTCCTGCTGGGACGTCATGATCCACCTCCAAGCAACCCTTTGAGAACCTCGGCTTGCTCTCTGAAGTTGGCAGATTCTCTAAGCCAATAGTCGATTAGCCCCTGCCGCGCTTGCGGGCTACGGGTCGCCCAGTCCGCAGCGTGTGCGGCCGGATTTGCCGCTTTGGCGGCGTGTTCGGTGGCTCTCGCCTCCAGACTTTGAATAGCTTTGTTTATCTCGCTAGCACTTCTACCCGCGTAATTGCGCAGGAGTCCGGCGTGCTTGCCCCCTTCCTTTGCGATCTGAAAAGCGTTTGGGGCTCGGGCCGCCGCTTGCGCCGCCGCTCGCTTTGCAACCGCTCCACGCACGAGCGAAGCTGCGCCGCCCGTCAGCTGCACCGTGCCCTGGATAAGTCCCGCCTGCGCGATCAGAGCCGGTGTGTGACAATTTCCACTGGCGCGATCTGCGGGGTTTAGGTAAATTGCTTGCGTATGCGTTGGCAGTCACAGTCACACACGCAGGGAGCACGAGATGGAAACGTCGCCGCGAGTTTCGCCGGAGCAGTTCGCCGATTCGATGAAGCAGGAGTTCGAAGAGTTCGCCAAGCAGGTCATGGACGCGGT
>JAPLNP010000227.1 GCA_026401055.1 Planctomycetia bacterium | reverse complement strand
GAGCCGGAGGAGCCGGGGCCGGAATCCGAGTTGTGAGTCGGGCGACCGCGAGGGGGACAGTTCCCCGGGAATGGCCGGCCTATTCGGCTTGCACGCGGACCCCAACTTCTTATAATGGCGACACGGGGGGTTCCAAGGCCAAGCAAGGGGAGTGGTGTCATGATAAACGCCGAGAATGGAGAGCTTCGGGCGGTGGCGTGGAAGGAAATCTGCCCGTGGCTCATTCTGTATCGAACTTTCCGTCTGGCCATCGGGTTTCGGATGCTCGTGCTGTCGGCCGCGGCGATCCTCCTGACGCTGGTCGGCTGGGCGGCGATCGGTTACGTTTTCTCCGGCACGGACGATAAGCAGCTCGCCAGGCAGATCGACGAGACGGCATCGCCCGAAGTGTGTCCTTGGCGCACGCTGGCGTCGATGGTTCCGGATCAGCCGGGGTGGCCCGAGCGGCCGACGATCGACCCGATCCGGCGCGTGGGGGTGGAACTCAGCGCGCCGTTTCGCGGCATGTTTGGCTCGGGCGTGACGGTGACCGCCGCGGTCTACTGGCTTCTGTGCGGTCTCTGGGCGCTGGCGGTCTGGACGTTCGCGGCCGGCGGGATCACGCGAACCGTCGCGGTGCGATTGGCCCGGGATGAGCGGATCGGCTGGGGACAGATGCTTTCACACATGATGGCGAAGTGGAAATCGTATTTCGCCGCGCCGCTGTTTCCCTTGTTGGGCGTGCTGCTGGCGACGGTGCCCATGCTGTGCATCGGCGTGCTGCTGCGGACCTCGGTCAGCCTTTGGATCGCGGCGCTAGTCTGGCCGGTTCTGCTGTTGGGCGGGCTGATGATGGCGATCCTGCTCTTGGGGCTCCTGTTCGGCTGGCCGCTGATGTGGGCGACGATCAGCAGCGAGGGGACCGACAGCTTCGACGCCCTGAGCCGCGCCTACGCCTACGTTTTTCAGCGCCCCTTGCACTACCTGTTCTACATCTTTGTCGCGGCCGGGTTCGGCGTCCTCGGTTGGCTGCTGGTGTCCAATTTCGCGGCGGGCGTGATTCACCTAACCTATTGGGCGGCCAGTTGGGGAAGCGGACAGCCGCGGATCGAGGAGATCATGGCGTCGGGCGATGAGGCGCTCGGCGGCTTCGGCGGCGCCGGGGCCGCGGTGATCCGCTTCTGGGCCGACTGCGTCAAGCTGCTGGCGGTCGGATACCTCTACAGCTACTTCTGGACCGCGTCGACCGCCGTCTACTTCCTGTTACGCCGCGACGTCGACGCGACCGAGATGGACGAAGTCTGGATGCCCGACCAAGGCGAGGGGACCTACGACCTGCCCCCGATCGGAACCGACGAACGCGGCGCCCCGGTGGCCGAGGATGACGCGGATTGACGTGGATTGCGGGGGACAGGTCCATTTTTCGGCCGGAAGACGTGTTTGGCGACAAAGCCGTCGGCCGAAAAATGGACCTGTCCCCTTCCTCGCCGCCTGTCGCTGCACGAAGGGGACAGTCCCCGCTACCGGCTCGCCGGGGCCGGTTTTCGGGCAACGTCCTTGCCACCGCCCTTGCCCTCGGGCGACTCGTCGCGCGGCTGGAACACGCGACGATCGTAGAGCATCAGCGCGTGAACCGCGTTCATCCTGGCGTCGATCTCCCGCGCGCTGCCGGCCGGCAGACTGCGGCTCCGGGAGCGGTTGTCGGCCAAGAGCCGGTTCACCAGCGCGACCGAACGCACGATCCGGGGGTCCTGCAATTGATCGTCGCTCAGCGAAAAGACGAGCCATCGGAGGATGTGGCCGGTCGAGTTAAGCACCTCGACGACGGTGCCGCCCTGGCCGCGATAGGCGAAGAACCGCGGATGCCAACTGCCGTCGGGGTTCTGCAGATCGAAGGCGTAGTCGCGGAACTGGTTGACGTGGTCCGCGGCCCGCTTGAATTGCCCGTCCAGCGGCTCGCCCCGCTTGACCCGGCAATCGACGACGTAGCTCAGCGCGAGCAGCCGATCGGTTCCGCCGTGGGCGTCCTTGTCGCCGGAGTCAGCCAACTCCTCGCGCACCAGCCGCGAGATGGACCACGCTTCGCCCAGGTCGTTCTTCCAGGAGTCGTCGGTCGAGAGGTAGCGGGCCAGCCCGATCAGCTTGAACGACAGGTCGATTCCCGCGCGGCAGGTGAGCTTCTCATATTCGACGAGGTCGTCCACCTTGCGGACGTCGTCGCCCACGCGGATCGGGTACTCGGACGGCACGCGGGCGAGCGCCAAGACGGCCAGGAGTTGTCCCGGGCGGTCTTGATACCCGTGGCCGACCCGGGGGACGATCCGGCCGTCGGCCGTCCGCAGGAGTTCGCGTCCGGCGACGGGGTAGTTGTAGCACAGGCACGTGATGCCGTTCAGGGCCGGGCCGGAGGAGCCGTCGCGCCGCACCTCGGCGTCACACCCGAACGCAAGACAGACGTCCAGAATGTTCGCGGCGGTGTTGTCGCGCGTGTTGAACGGCTCCCGGAAATACGCCGCCAGCGTGCGGCGCACGCCGTCCCGCAACGACACCAACTCCTGGCTCAAGGGCGGCACGGCCGCGGCGGCTTCCGCGGGCGCGGTTTTGGCGCCGTCGGCCGGCTCGGTCTTCGCCTTGTCCGCCGGCGCGGGCTCCCGGGCATTCTCCTTGGGCGGGTCCTCGGTTTGCGGCGGGGCGTTCTTCTCCGTGGCGGCTCCGTCGGCTTTGCCTTCGTCGGGCTTCGCGTCGGGCGTGCTCTTCGGCTTCGAGGACGCCGTGGTTCCCTCGGACTGCGTGTCCTTGGGCAGTTCCGGCGCGTCGTCGTCGAGAGTGCCGTCCTCCAGGGGCGCCGAGAGCAGCGGCGGGTTGAGGCTCAAGAGGATGGGCCCCTCGGACGCGGCGCGGCTCGAACGCGGTGTCTGGTCGCCAGCCGCCGCCGGGACCGCGCGCAAACCGAACACGCATCCCGTCAGGACGCACGCGGACAGAACTCCAATCGAACGACGCATCTTGCTGACTCCTTCGGCAAGTAAAGGTGGGAGGCCGACTCCGTCAGGTTTCGGTGAGGGTGGCACGCCCTGAAACGGCGTGGCATGCCGATTTACCACGCCCTTTCAGGGCGTGCCACCCTATTGGCAAAGTCGTTATTGCGCGGACGCCTACGGCCCGGCCACGTTGGCGGGCGTGCCTTTCTGGGCGGCGGCGTTGGCTCCGATCTCTTCGCGTTTGGGCCGATCGATCAGGAAGCCTCCGGCGCTGCCGCGCTCGATATAGCTGTTGTTCTGGGCGCCGCAGCCGTACTTGTCCGTACCGCCGTAGTCGATGACGAAGCTGAAATTGCCGCCGCATTGGGGCAGGTCGTGATACGAGATGCTCGACGATGCCCGGCCTTGCCCGTAGCCGCTGTAAACGTCGTCGCCGGCGTAGTCAAAAAGAATTCCCAATCCGGCCTGGGCGCCGTTGCCCTGGGTGCCTCCGCCGGTGGCCAGGTACTTGTCCTTGCCCGCAAAATCGCACAGCACGCCCACGGACACGTCCCACGCGAACCCGAGACCCATGATCGTGCCGTCGTAGGTGTCGTCGCCGGCGTCGTCGAATAGGAATCCGAGGGCGTAATGGCAGCCAAACCCGTTGCTGAAGCGCTGGAAGCGCCGCTCGGTCCTTGCGCTGCCGTTGAAGGCCTGTCGCGTTGCGCCGAGCCGCTGGTCGTTTCCGCCGAAGTCGCGGGCGAAGCCCATGCCGAGCCAGTAGCCGCCGCCGTGCGAGATGTAGTCGTACTCGTAGACGTCGTCGCCGCCGCCGTCGAGGATGACGCCGAGGCCGCCGTCGGCGACCTGGCGGATGCCCGCCCCGATGCCCTGACCCCAACCTTCATAGCCGGGCGTTTCCTCATAGGAGTCCGGGTAAAGCCCGCCGACGTAGTATTCGTCGGCCCCGTCCAAGTCGTCGAGCAAGCCGAATCCCAGCGGCCCGCCGAAGCCTTGGGCCCACATCGCGGCGTGGTAGCGGTCGTCGCCCGCGCGATCGATCAGGATGCCCAGCCCTCCGATCGCCTGGCCTTGCACGCGGCGCACGCCCAGGTAGGCGTCGTTTCCGGCGTAGTCGATTAGGATGCCCACCCCGCCCAGGCACGATCCCTGGGCGACGTCGTTGGCCTCGTAGGTGTCGTTGCCCGCGCGATCCAAGAGCATGGAGATCCCCAGCACGGCGGCGCCCTGGATGCCGGGCTTCTTGCCGCGATAGGTGTCGTTCCCGCCAAGATCGATCACCACCAGCACCGGCCGCTCGACGGAGCACGTGCCTTCGTAGTAGGTGTCGTCGCCGCCGAGGTCGATGACGACGTTGACGTCCGCCATGGCGTCGAGTTGATAGGTGTTCTTGCCCGGGCCGCCGATAATGATGTCGCCTGACGGGGTAGCGATCCGCTTGACTACCGTCCCGACGGCGGAAAGCATCGCGCGGCGATCCACCTTCTCCAACAGATCGCACATCTGCCGGCCGCCGCTACGGTCGGAGAGCGTGTGGCCGACGTTGCCGTTGCGCGTCAACAAGGAATACAGACCCCGCGCGAGCCGGTCGATCTCGCCGGGCGTGAGTGGCGCCAACGTCTCGGCGTAAGCCGCTTGGGCCTCGGTCAGGGCCTGCTTGACGCTCTCCAACGCCTCGTCGGGCGAGGCGACCTCGGCGAAGGTTCGCGGCGAGTTGCTCCCCAGGTCGAGCTTCTCGCCGGCAATCGCCAGCGCCCGATCGAGCCCCTCGTGGTCGCCGAGAATCGCCGCGTGCAACGTCCGGGTGAACTCTTCCGCCTCGGCCGTGGCCGCCAGCGGGTTGCGAAGCATGTGGTCGTACCAGCTCAACCGGCAGTTGCCCGTCACCTCCGACGTCAGCCGCGCGCCAGCGGTACTGTCGAGCTTCTCCGCCGCGTACGCGCGAAATCGGGCGAAATTGGACTCGATGCCGCGTCGCTTGAATCCGTTGTTGATTTCGTCGGGCAGCAGGGCGACAATCCCCGCGGCCATCGGATCGCCCACCGCTGGAGGCTCGGCGGTCGAACCGCCCTTGTCGGTTTCGGCGGCGGCCGCTTGGGGCAAATCCGCCGTCTTTTCGGCCATCGGACCCGGGAGCTTGAGGTCGGGTGATTGGGCGGAAGCCATGCCAAGCCCAACCGTCGCGATCAGCAGGGCAAACACCGGCGCGATGAGAACTCGAAATCGTCGGGCAACGGGACAGCAACCGGTCATTCCGCCTCTCCTATCGTTCAGAGAACTACCTTCCCCCGCTTCGGCTTTGTATCCCCCGGTTCTTGAATGGCCACCGCATAATCCCACTATCTCTTAGACTTTGCCAGTCTCCGGGCGCGAAGATGGGGTACCTTTGCGACGTAGCCATTCACGCGGGGTTGTCCGGGTTGTCGGGGCGCGGCGAACCTTGCGGCGCGGACGGGCCCTCGGTCGCTCCGCGCGCCGTGCCGCGCCCCCGCCCAAGTGTTCCCCATGATACCCGGCGCAACGCCGCAACGCAAATCTCCTGGCGGTTGTGCTGTAACTGCCTCGCGCGAACGAGTTGATAGCCCCATCCTCGCACCCGGGCAAGATACTCCGGCACCTGCTCGGCCAGGTCCCACTCGATCAGTTTCAACGTCAAGAGCAGGCCGCGGATCCGGACCTCCGGGTGGGTTACGATGCCCTCGATGACGTCGAGCGTGTAGTTCGGCGCGACGTTCATGTCGGCCGTGAGCCAGCGGATCTTGCGGAACTCGCGGCGGCGGACCTGGACCGCCCGGCGGCGAAGGTGCGTGAACCGCGAATGCCCCAGCACGATCGGCGACATCTCGGCCGGATCGACGCCCGTGACCTGAAAGCCCCGCGCCAAGAGCGCTTGGCTGGCCCCGCCCGGGGCACTGCCGATCTCGGCCACGCGGGCAGCGGGAGGAATCGGCAGCCGCGACCACCGCAGGGCCTCTTCCATTTTGAGCCACGCCCGACTGACCGCGTCGGGGGGCAATTCCAGCGGCATCATTCCCCCCGGCCACCGCGCCGCCGCCGACCGCGCCCGGTGGTAGCCGATCCACCACTGGCCGGGTTGGACGATCACGCAGTCCAACACGCCCTCGCCACGCTTTGCCGCCGAAAGTGGGTTGGCATCTTGGGGGGAAAGCGATTCGGGCCGAGGGCACGCCCGGCGGATCGCCTCCTTCGCCTCGAGCGCCGCGCCGTTGATCGACGGCTCGAATCCCCGGTGTCCCGGCGCGGCCTCGTCCCGCGACCACGCATGGATCCTCGCCACCGCTCGATCGCCGACGATCCGCCATGCCTCGTTGGCCATGGTGTCCACATCCGTGCCGGTTGCCTTGCCCAGCGAAAACGCATGTGCCCGGGCGAACACCGAGCGGAGCTTGAAGTCCCCGGCCAGGGGCGCGCCTTCGGGCAGTTTGAAGGTCAGGAAGCCGGGCCGCGAATAGGAGAAGCGAAAGCCCGGCCACAGCCGGGCCACCTCGCCCTTGACCGCCGTCTCCGCGCCGACCTGGCACGTGACCATGATGAACTTCGGAGACTCCACCGGCGGCTCACTTTCTCATCGCCGCGATTCGTCGGGCGAGATGCTCGGTTTCCTCGCGGACCTGCCGCACGAAATCGTTGTCTTCCGCCGTGCCGATCGTGGAGCGCATCTCCTCGGCGTTGCGGAACGTCGCTTGGCGATACGGGTTGTCGTAATCCTTCTTCCGCGTTCGATAGACCTCGTCGCGAATGTACTCTTGGATCCGCAGCATCTCCACGAGCGCGTCCTCCCACTGTTTCGGCCCGAGCGCGTCGGCGCCGCAAAGCAGAAGCAGACACGCCAGCGCGTGACGCTGCTTGCTCTTGGGGTAGGCTTTCCACAGGCGGTCGTACGCCTGGTGTACCTCGGGCCAGTCGGCGATTGTGCCCCCGCCGACGTCGGCGCGGAGCCGGTCCACCTCGGACTCCTCGACCAGTTGCCCGCCGAGGTTCACCCAACGCCGCTCGCGCGGGCCGGAGAGGTCCTTGGCCATGGCGGCCACGGTGGCCTCGGGCCGCTGGCGCAGGTACTCCAGCAGGTTCTTCATCGCGTAGGCGTGGAGCATCTCACGATAGGCGTGATACCCGCGGCGAACCTGAACCAGGACCGTCTTCCGCCGCGCGTTCTCCATGTTTTCGCCCAGGATTTCCAGCTCGGCGGTCCGCTCGGCCGGACCGGTGAGAAGCTCGCGCCCCTTGACCGCCAGCGCGTCGTCGGACACACTGTCCGTCGAGGCCCCCTCGTGGCGCAGTTGGGCCTTCGCCGTGGCGATTTCCAAGAGCCGCATCGCCGCGATCATCTCCTCGGCGGTGTCCGGCGCGAGGCAGTCGAACTCGACGTGCTGGGTCTTGGTCTTGCGTTTGTCCCGGGCTTGATACTTCCAGGTGTTTCGGGCCAGGGCGTACATGTTGTGCAGCCACCAGTAGGCCGGCATGACCACCAGTCGGCCGCCGGCCGGGTCGTCGCGCAGCAGGGCAAACGGCAGTGGGACGTCGAGTTCGGCAGGGTAGTCGCCCTTGATCAGCAGCACGAAGGAGGCGAACCGGCAGGAGTGTTTCAGGGTGGTGCACAGTCCGGGCCAGAAGCCGCGTCCGGCCTGGATTTCGCCGTCGTTGGCGCGGCTGTTGTGGTTCGAGCCGATCGTGGCCCCCGCCGCGATGTTGCTCTGGCCCATCAACAGCGACGACGTGAGAAACGAGTTGTTGTGGTGCTGTTCGTGGGCGGGAAAGATCAGGTTGTTGAGCAGTTCGCAGCAGGAGACGGTCGAGTTGTCGCCGAGCATCGAGTGCAAGAGCCTCGCGCCGTACTTGAGCGACGTGTTGTTGCCCATGATGAACCGGACCGCCTTGCAGCCGTAGAACACGCGGCACCCGAGGCCGACGATGCCGTTGACCATCTCGACGCCTTCGCCGATCTGGGTCGGCTCCTCGTCGCTGGAGTTGATCGTGAGGTTCTTGAGCTTGTTGGCTCCTTTGATGTAGCATCGCGAGCCGATTTTGACGTCCTTGAGGATCCGCGAGTTCTTGATCACGGTGGCCTTGCCCACCTGACCGAAGAAGCCCCGCCGGGCGTCGAACTGTTTTTGGGTCATCTCGCCCAGCCGTTGCACGAGCCGCTGGTCGTCGCGGTACTTCGCCCAAAGGTAGGCGTCGGCCGGAATCATCCCGTCAAAGGGCATCACCGCCCGGCCGCCCGACTCGTTCATCAGATCGAGCCAGACTCGGGTGTCCTCGGATTCGCCCTCCTTGAGGATCCCGTTGCCGAACTTCGCGTGATTCGTGGTGTTCATCTCGTCGATGTTCAGCAGGACGACGTTGTCGCCGAGGATGAAATGCGCCAGATGCCGCACGTTGTGAATCGCGCAGTTGTCGCCGACGTCGCACGAAATGATCAGGCTGTTCGTGATGCCGGCCGCCGTTTTCAGTTCGTGATGTTCCAGCACGACGTTCTGCAAACGCCCGAGCCGGACCAGGCCCGAAAACTCGCAGTTCTTGATCAAGTGCGGCGTGAAGGGGTCGGTCACAAGAAGGCTGTCCCAATCGCCGCACGTCACGCCGTTTTTCACCAGCGTCTCGATCTCCGCCGAGCGTAGATGCCGCCACGAGTCCGGCGGCCGCCCGACCTGGGCATTGCGCAGGTAATTCTCGTCCACGCCCTGGGGCAGGTATTTTTCGGGAATAAACTCGTAGCCCAGCGCTCGGGCCGGAAGGATTCTGATTTCACGCATTACGTGTACTCCAAGTACGCCCGCTTGATCGACTCCAAGAACTCGCCCTGATCCATGGTCCAGAGGCGGTTGGAGAAGATTTCGACCTCGTTGAATCCGTCGAAGCCGTGTTGTTCGACCCAGCCGCGGATCCGGCGGACGTCGATCGAGCCCTCGCCCATCAGACCCCGGTCGTTCAGCATGTCGACGGTCGGCGTGCGCCAGTCGCAGACGTGGAACGCGAAGATCCTGCCGGCGCGGCCGCACCGCTCGATCTGGGCCTCGAGTTCGGAGTCCCACCAGACGTGGTACACGTCCACGGCCGCCCCGACCCAGGGCGAGTCCATCGCGTCGCACAGGTCGTTGGCCTGGGCAAGCGTGTTGACGGCCGATCGGCTGTCGGCGTACATCGGGTGCAGCGGTTCGATGGCCAGCCGCACCTTGGCTTGCTCGGCGCGATCCAGCACGGCGGCGATCCCGTCGGCAATCTGCCCACGTGCCTCCGCCAGGGGCAGTCCCGGCACCGCTCCGCAAACCAGGACGATCAACGGCGCCCCCAGCGCCTCGGCCTCGTCGATTGCCTTGAGGTTGTCGTCCACGGCGGCCCGGCGTCCCGCGGCATCGACCGCCGGGAAGAATCCTCCCCGGCAGAGGGAGACGACCGCAAGACCCGCCGCCCGCAGCCGCTCACCCACCCGGGCGATGTCCCGGCCGTCCAACCATTGCCGCCAGACCGTGACCCCCTTCACCCCCGCCGCGGCATAGCGATCGGTCGCTTCCTCGATCGACCACGGCTTCGTGGTGATCGTGTGGACGCAGAGCTTCGAGAGGTCGGTAAGCGGCTCGGCGGGCATGGTCGGCGCTGTGGCGGATCGGGAAGAGAAACGGAAAGACCCATTGTACAGTCGCTCCCCCCCCACGCAAGTGCGGCGGGTGGCACGCCCTGAGGTACGAAGGGCGTGGCTGAACCAACGGCGACGCTCGCCACGCCCTTCGCCGGAAGCTCAGGGGCGTGCCACCCAATTTCACGGCCCGGGTGGCACGCCCTGAGGTACGAAGGGCGTGGTGGGGGGTTGCTGTCCACCGTGCTTGTGGATATGCTGAGGCATCACGTGAAAACGTGTCCTCTCGGCGGAAGGGCTAATGCATGAGGGTATACGATCCCAAGACTGGAGAACCATTCTTCCAGAAGACGCGAAGGCGGTTCGACGAGCGGGGACAGGCCCGCGAACTGACGTTTTCGTGCTATCGGCGATTTGCATTCCTCGGCCGCGACCGGACGCGCGCTTGGTTTGTTGAGGAGTTGGAGGAGGCGCGCAAGAAGTGGTCGTTCGATCTCTGGGCCTACGTGATCATGCCCGAGCACGTCCATTTGCTGATCTGTCCCATTGCGCCGACAGCGAGCGCCGGGGTGATCATGGGCCGGATCAAAGAGGCCGTGGCGCGCAAGGCAATCGCCTACCTTCGGGCGAACTCGCCGCAATGGTTGCCGCGGATCACGGTTCGCGAGGGTGATCGCGTGCGTTGCCGGTTCTGGCAACCTGGCGGCGGGTACGACCGGAATGTGGTCGAAGCCGCAACCGTTCACCAGATGATCGAGTACATTCATGCGAATCCGGTGCGGCGCGGATTGGTGGAACGCGCGGACGACTGGGAGTGGTCCAGCGCTCGCTGGTACGCCGAACTCCGGCCCGTGCGAATCGACATGGACGGCACGATTCCCAAGCTTCACGAGACGGTGCGCCGATGATGTCGCAGTGTTTGGTCGCAATCGGGTGGCGCGTCCCTGAGCCTAAGCGAAGGGCGTGGTGAGCGTCGGCGGCGATTTAGCCACGCCCTTCGTGCCTCAGGGCGTGCCACCCGGCCGCGTTCGGGTTACGGGGCAACTGCGGCGGAGAGAGATAATGGAAGAGGAAGAACACATCTCCATCAAACATCTCGCTGAGCGACTGGGTATGGATCGGTCTCATGCTCGGCGTTACGTCCTTAAACTGGGCTTCAAACCAGCAAAGCGGCGGACAAGAGACTCTGGAAACCAACTTACGCTGACAGTGACTTCTGATGAGGCCGATGTGATTCTCGAACATAGAAGGGCACAGGGGTTCGCGGGCCAGCACAACGCAGTTGAAACTGAGGCTGGTGTGTTCTATGTGATTCAACTCATTCCCGAACTCGATGCCAAGCGAATCAAGCTCGGTTTTGCCGTGGACCTGAACGATCGACTCTCGCAGCACAGGACCGCGGCTCCAACGGCAAAGGTATTGAAGTTCTGGTCGTGCAAGCGATCATGGGAGGGGACGGTAATGGAGTGCCTTGTTTCGCAGGATTGCCGTCATATTCTCAACGAGGTGTTTGAGTGTGAGAATATTGAAGAACTGCTGAAGAGAGGTGATGATCTCTTTGGTCTATTGCCGGATCCCCTGAACAGGCCAGAACTCTCGGATCATTCGCCATACAGACATTGAGCGGGTCGGGTAGCGCGCCCCAAGGCACGAAGGGCGCGGCAGACGTCAGCGGCGATTCAGCCACGCCCTTCGTGCCTCAGGGCGTGCCACCCCCCGTCGGCATACATGACGACTACGACGTAATCCAACCGCATCGCAAGAGAGCATCAGGCTGAGCCATGAAGAGACTTCTTCTGTTCGTGATGATCGGCTGTCCGTCCTGGCTTGTGAGTGGTCGGGCCGACGCCGAGGACGTGCGGCCTTGGGGTGGGGCGGCCGTGTCGGATTGGACACGCGCCGCGGAGGCCACGATACTGGCCGACATGGCGGAGGCGACGCCGGCCTCGGCCCTTTCGTTGATGAAGCTCAAGAAGGGCTGTTGGAAGGTGATGCCCTACGAGTTCGTTGACGGTCCCGCGGGCAAGATGGTCTTTGCGCCGCCGGAAGCGAACGCCCCGGAGTTGACGCTGCCCTTGAAGGTGAAGCAGCCCGGCTGGTATGCGATTTTCGTGGGGCTGTTCAGCACGTCGGAGGTTCCCACGGTGGCGTGGCTGCGGCTGGACCGGGATCCCGCCTCGGTGAAGCGCGAGAACCGCCGCAATGACCACTATGGGAATTCCGAGGAGGTGTTCTTCAAGGTCGCCAAGCTGGATGAGAACGACCGTCTGCGCATCCGTCAGCAGAGCACGGGCGTCGTGTGCGGCTGCGGTGTCACTCACGTCAAGCTCATCCCCCTATCGCCCGAGGAATCGCGGCGGCTCGAAGCGGACCGCGGTGATGCGTCGCATCGCACGCTCGTGGCCACGATCGACGGTTTCTCGACGATCTTTTATTGCAGCCCGCGGACCGCCGAGGACCTGCTCGCCCAGGTGGAGCTATTTCGCGACACCGACTTTGGCACGCTGATTCTCCAGTCGCCCGGCGCCGATAAAGTGGACTATCCCTCGGCGGTCGGCTTCATGAAGGGAACGGGCGCGGAGGAGTTTCCCCGCGTCGGCGACCGCCACTTCGTCGAGTCGATCCGGGCATTGGCCGCCAAGAAGATCAACCCGGTGAAGGTGCTGATCGACGGAGCGCACGCGATCGGGATGAAGGTTCACGTGGCGGTCCGCCCGGCCGGCTGGACTTTCTTCGAGCCCTATTCGGACTATTGGGAGTCGCCGTTCTATCGCGACCATCGCGAGTGGCGATGCGTGGACCGAGACGGCACGCCCGTGGATCGCATGAGTTGGGCGGTGCCCGAAGTGCGAAAGCACGTCGTCGAGGTCTTGCGCGAGCAGATCCGTTTTGGCGCCGACGGGGCGAATCTCGTTTTCAATCGCGGTTATCCGGTGGTTCTCTACGAACCGGCGGCATCGCAGTTGTTCCAGGCGAAATACGGCGCCGACCCACGAACCGTCCCCGAGTCCGATCCACGGATCACCGAGTGGTGGTCGGACGTGGTCACGACGTTCATGCGTGAACTGCGGGCCATGCTCGACGAGGAACAGAAGGCCCGGGCGGATGGAAAACGTCTGCAATTGAGCGTCATGGTGCTGGGCACCGGGCAGGACGATCTCCGCTTCGGCGTCGATCTGGGCCGCTTGGCGAAAGAGAAGCTGATCGACGAGATCTCCACCGAGCTGGGCTTCGGACGCAGCTCGAACGACTACAACCTGCCGCTGTTGAGCGAGATCTCCCAGGCAAAGGGGATTCCGTTCTTTCCGGGCATGAGTTGCTCGCCGACGTGGTATCCGGCCATTCCATCGTACTATGACGGCGGCGCAAAGGGGCTGGCCCTTTGGGATGCCGACGCGGTCGACGTCTTTGAATGGACCTGGATTTCACGCTTCGGACACGCCGAGGAGACGCGATTTCGACTGAAGAACCTGAAACTCGACGCTCCGCCGCGGACGATCCTCCGCTTCCACCGGCTCGGCGAGCAGATCCGCGACGGCCGCTTCGGCCCGTTCTGGGGCGGCTGATCGGCTCGGGTGGCACGCCCCGAGGGACAAGGGGCGTGGTGGGGTTGCCGCCCACCGTGCTTGTGAGTATTGTGAGAGTATTAAGAGCCTGATGACGAGAGGTGACGACCTCTTCAGCCTATTGCCGGATCCCCAAGATAGGCCGGAACTGTCGGATCATTCGCCGTATGGACAATGAACTTGTTGGTCGGGTGGCACGCCCCGATAGTCCTTATCTCGTTGAGAGAAACCATGCAAGCCTTTACAGAACATACCGGACTGGTCGCGCCGATGGACCGGTCGAACGTGGATACGGACCAGATCATCCCCAAGCAGTTCCTCAAGCGGATCGAGCGGACGGGTTTTGGGAAGTTTCTGTTTTTCGATTGGCGGTTCCTGGACGACGGCTCGGACAATCCCGAGTTCGAGTTGAACCGGCCCGAGTACGCCGGCGCGAGCATCCTGCTGGCCCGGCGCAATTTCGGTTGCGGTTCGAGCCGCGAGCACGCCCCCTGGGCGCTGGCGGACTACGGGTTCCGCGTGATCCTCGCGCCGAGTTTCGCGGACATCTTCTTCAACAACTGCTTCAAGAACGGCCTGTTGCCGATCCGGCTGGACGAGGCGGTCGTCGACGACCTGTTCCGCCGCGCCGCCGCGCACCCGGGCTACCGGCTCGCCGTGGACCTTGAGAAGCTCGCGATCACCGACGAGTTCGGCCTTTCGCTGGCGTTCGAGGTCGACGATTTCCGCCGGCAATGCCTGCTGGAAGGCTTGGACGACATCGGCCTGACGCTTGCCAACGAGGCCCGGATCGCCCAGTACGAACGGTCGCGCGGGATTGGGTGAGCGGCCGCTTGTTGACCGCGGCCGCCCGTGGCGTTATACTGGAACCCCGCGGTCCAACCATGCCGATCGCCGGGAGCGTCCCCCGCGCAAAGACCCGCTGCCGGCGTCCAAAAGCACCCACCACAGGAGTCTCGTCCATGAGCCAGTCCCAGCACATTTCACGTCGCGTCTTCCTGCAAACCACCGGTGCGATCGCCGTCGGGGCGACGTTCGCCGCCCGGAGCTACGCCAAGGTCGTCGGGGCCAACGATCGGATCCGCATCGGGTTCATCGGCGCCGGCGGCATGGCCTCCGGCCACATGCAGGCGATCCGCGACTTGCGCGAGAAGAACAACCTCGAACCGGTCATCGTCGCCGATTGCTGGAAGACCCGAGCCGAACAGGGCGCGAAGATCCTCGGGATCTCCAACGCGGTCGCCGACTACCATCAGGTGCTCGACAACAAGGACGTCGACTACGTCACCATCGCCACGCCCGAGCACCGCCACGCTCAGATGACGCTCGACGCCATGGGCGCCGGCAAGGCGATCTACTGCGAGAAGCCGATGACCCACACGTTGCCCGAGGCCGTCGCCGTCATGAAGAAGCAGAAGGAGACGAAGCTGCCCTTGCAGATCGGCGTTCAGGCGATGTCCGACGACAGTTACGCTTCGGCGGGCAAGGCGATTCGCGAGGGCGTGATCGGCCAGGTCGTGCAGGCGCAGATCGAGTACGTTCGCCGCTACGACAAGGAGGGCCCGTGGCGCGTGCCCGACTTGAAAGAAGATACGCCCAAGCCGGACGACCTCGACTGGGACAACTGGCTCGGCAGCGCTCCGAAGGTCGCGTGGAATCCGCACCATTATTTCGAGTGGCGCAACTACGCGGCCTATTCCGGCGGCATCTGCACCGACCTGTTCATCCACCGCATCACCCGGATCATGAAGGCCTGCGACCTGTTGTACCCGCGGCGCGTCGTCGGCATGGGCGGCATCTGGCAGTGGAACGACGGCCGCGACCTGCCGGACAACTTCGAGATGATCTGCGAATACCCGCGCGGCATGACGGTCTACGTGCTGGGCACGATGAGCAACCGCGTGGGCATCGACCACCTGATCCGCGGTTACCGGGGAACGCTCTACTTCACGCCCGGCGGCTGGGTCGCCAAGGACAAGGACGACAAGGTCCTGGCCGAGCACAAGAAGACCGGCGGCGAGGACATCCTCCTGCACCACACGAACCTGCAAAACCACCTGCGCAAGGGCGAGCCGCTGAATTGCCCGGTCGAACTGGGCATGGCCGGCGTCGCCGCGGTGTGCATGGCGAACGAGTCCTGGCGCACCGGCCAGATGATGGCCTGGGACGCGAAGAACGAAACCATGGTCCCGGCCAACACGCTCGACCTGAGCCACTTGCCGGAGAAAGACGCTTAAAGAAGTAGGGTGGGGCGAGCGCAGCGAGGCCCGCCAGAAGCACTCGATTCACGGAAGGCACTTTTCGATGCCGATTTCATGGAACGAGATCCGAAGCCGCGCAATTTCATTCTCGAAAGAGTGGGCCGGCGAAAGCCGCGAGCACGCGGAAGCCCAGACCTTCTGGAACGAGTTCTTCAAGGTCTTCGGGCTCACCCGCCGGCACGTT
>JAPLNP010000061.1 GCA_026401055.1 Planctomycetia bacterium | reverse complement strand
CACGGTCGCTCGATGCAGATCGATTCCAACATGCCACATGATAGGGCTCCTTGTTTGGTGGGCTATGGATGAAGCTACACACCTCAAACGTAGTCCACCGGCAAGGGGCCTCAACACGCGGCGGTTATAGTATCATCACTGGTTTTGAGGACGACGAACCGGGGACGCAGCTAGTGCCGGGTCATAAAACTAGCTGCGTCCCAGTTTCGCGGGCGGTGATGCAAAGGAGAACAACTCATGGACCTCTTCGATGTCAGGCAAGTAGGGCGCGTGCGAGCACGGACCGTACGGCTGCTATTCCTGTTGAGCCTCCTTATTTGCGTGGCCTCGGCACGCGCTCAGGATGCCCCGGACAAGGCTGCTGACAAGACCCCGACAAAGGCCGCCGAAGCGAAGGAGGCCCCGCCGCAACTCGACGCTCCCGGCGTCTATCGCCGGACGCTCAAGAGCACGGCGTGGTCCCGCCACCCGGTGGCCGGCGGAGGCATCAGCGAGGGCACCGCCTGGGTGCTCGACGCCGAGAAGGGACTCCTCGTGACCAACGAGCACGTCGTCGCGGGCGTGGACGAGGTGGACGTCTTCTTCCCCGTCGCCAAGGACGGAAAAACCGTGCTCGACCAGGCTTTCTATCTCAACGAGGTCAAGCCGCTCGTGGGCCGCGTGATCGACCGCGACACGAAAGTTGACCTCGCCCTGGTCAAGGTCGACGCCGTGCCCAAGGACGTGATCGCCCTGCCGTTGGCCGCCGAGAGCCCCGAGCCGGGTCAGCGGGTGTTCACGCTGGGCAGCCAGCCGCAGGGCAGTGAAGGCATGTGGATCTTCACGACCGGCGAAGTCCGCCAGGTCTACCGCCGTAGCCACGCCCGGGGTCACGTCGCGCGCATGGTCGAGACGCAACTGCCCACCAACCCGGGCAACAGCGGCGGCGCGGTGGTGAACGATCGGGCGGAAGTGGTGGCGGTCGTCGAGGGCGCCGCGACGGACGCTCGGCTGGTGAGCGTCTTCGTCGACATCCACGAGTTGCGCGACTACCTCAAGCAGTCCGTGCCGCTGGCCGATCCCAAGACGGCCAACGACTACAACACCCGGGGCACGCGGCGCCACGACGAAGGCCGCCACGACGCCGCGATCGCCGACTACACCGAGTCGTTGCGACTCAATCCCGAGCAGCCTATCGTGCTGACCAACCGGGGCTGGGCGTTCTACGCCAACGAGGACTACGACGCCGCGCTGGCCGATTTCGAGGAGGCCCTCGGCAAAGACCGCGAGTTCGGCTCCGCCTACGAAGGCCGCGGAACCACCTACCGCGAGATGGGCAAGTACGATCAGGCGATCAAGGACCTCACCCACGCCATCCGGCTCGACCCGAACGACCCCGGCCTGTACCAGCGCCGCGCGACCGCCTACGAACTCGACAGCCAACTCAAGAATGCCCTGGCGGACCGCAATCGCGCCGTCCAGCGCGACGACAGCAACTTCGACTACCACTACCAGCGCGGCCAGACCCTGCGAAAGCTGCGGCAATTCGACGAAGCCCTGGAGGACTTCCAGCGGGCGGCGTCGCTCGCGCCGGCCAGCGCGGCCGTCTGCTACGAGATCGGCTACGTCTACCAGGACCGCAAGGACTACGCCCAGGCCGTCTTCTTCTACGACCTGGCCATCAAGCGCGACGACACGATCGCCTCGTTCTACAACAACCGCGGCCTGTGCAAGACCGAGTTGAAAGAGTATCCCGGAGCCGCCCAGGACTTCCTCAAGGCGATCGAGCTGCGGCCCGACCATGCCCCGTATCATCGTCGTCTGGGGATCGTTTTCCACGAGGCGGGCCAGGACGAGATCGCCCTGAAGCATTTCAACAAGGCCGCCGAGCTCGACCCCGTCGACACGGACACCTACCATTGGCGAGCCAAGAGCCACGACGCGCTGGGCAACAAGGACGAAGCCGCGGCGGATCGGAAGAAGGCGAAGGAGTAGGGTCCGTGCTCGCGGCGGGTTGATTTGGCGGCTGATCCGGCGGATCATTATGAAACGACGTCATTTTTTGCAGTCCCTGGGCGCGGCCGCCGCGTGGATTCCTCTTCGACGGCTTGCCGGCGCCGAGTCGGCCGTCGCGAATTTGCGGCAAACCTGGATCAGGGTGAACGACGAGACGATCACGACGACCCTTGCCCGCCAGCAACGACAAGAGGGGCATCCGTTTCGCGGCGGGTTTGCCGACGAGCACGAGATCTATATTGCCGGCACGGCGGCCGGCTGTTGCGCGGCGTTGGCGACCGGATACGTCCTTCCCGAATCGAAGTACCACGCGTCCGCGGAGGTGCTCGAGGCTTTGGACCTGGCGACGGCGTATCTGCTCGGCGCGCAGCACGCGGACGGCACAATCGATCTGGCGTCGACCAACTTCCATTCCACGCCCGACACCGCGTTCAGCGTCGAGCCCCTGGCGATCGCCCTGACGATGGTCCGGCGGCTTGCCCCCGACGGCCTCGGCGGGTTTCAGCAGCGGGTGGGATCCTATTTGAAGAGCGCGGGCCGGGCTCTGTCGGTCGGCGGCATTCACACGCCCAATCACCGCTGGGTCGTGTGCATGGCGCTGGCGCGCGTCAACGCGATGTTTCCGGACGCGGCCTACGTTCGACGCATCGACCGCTGGCTGGCCGAGGGGATCGACATCGACGCGGACGGCCAATACACGGAACGGAGCGTGGGCGTTTATTCGCCGTTGGTCGATCGCTGCCTGATCACGACGGCGCGACTGCTGCAACGCCCGCAACTTTACGAGCCGGCGCGCGAGAACCTGCGCGCGACGCGTTACTTCATGCACGCCAACGGCCAACTGGCGACGGAAGCGTCGACGCGGCAGGACCAGTGTCAAGTCGTCGACGCCGTGCCGTACTACTACTCGTATCGTTACATGAGCCTGCTGGACAACGATCGCGACTTCGCCGCCATGGCCGCGATGATCGAGCGAACGGCCGGCATCGAGGCGCTTTACGGCAACCTGCGGTACCTGCTCGAGGATCCGAGTTTTGCCCGGGAGCTTCCGGCGCCGGGTTCGGTGCCGACGGACTACGTGAAGTATTTTCCGGGCTCTCGCCTCGCGCGGATTCGCCGCGGCGAGATCGATTCGACGATTCTGGCCGGAAACGCCTCGTTTTTCACGTTCTTCAAGGGTCGCGCCGCCCTCGAGGGCGTGCGCGTGGCGTCGGCCTTCTTCGGCAAGGGCCAGTTCGTCAGTCCCGCGCTGCGCGTCGAGGGCAACCGATACGTTCTTGCGCAGGATCTGGCGGGACCCTACTTCCAACCCCTCGCTCCGGAGAAGATCTCCGGCGACGGGGACTGGTGGAGGATGCCGAGGAGCGAACGCGCGCAAAGCGAAGTGATGCGGCTGGCGAGTAAAATCACGATCGATGAGAATCGGGGAGCATTCGACATTCACTTCGACGTCCGGGGAACGGACGGCGTGCCGGTCGCCATCGAATTGGCGTTTCGCAAAGGCGGCGAACTCTCGGGCGTCAGGCCGTTGGACGACGTTGCCGACGCCTTCCTGCTCGAGGCCCCGGCGGGCCGCTACCAGGTGGGCGACGCGCGAAGCGACTTCGGGCCCGGCCGGGCCGACCACGCATGGACCCAATTGCGCGGCGCCGCGCCGAAACTCGACGCGCAATGCGTGTACGTGACCGGTTACACGCCGTTTGCGTACACGTTGAAGATCGGCTAGGCCCTGGCCCGGCTACGCCGCATTCCAGGCGATTTTTCGCAAGACGTCGTCGCAGGCGTCGGCCACGTCCTCGACGGTGATCGCTTCCATCAGCGCGCCCGGGGCGTTGCGGCGCTGCCGGCTGGTGCCCTCAAAAGTGCATTTCTGAATCGCCACGTGCCGGGGACCGTAGGGACCGTTTCGCGCGGCGGGCATGGGACCGTAGAGGCCGATGCACGGCGTGCCGACCGCGGCGGCAATGTGCAACGGGCCGGTGTCGGAGCCGATGAACAGCGCCGCCCGGCGGACCACCGCCGCCAGTTCCGTAAGCGAGGTGTTCGACGCGAGCCGGGCGTGGCCCTCGGAGCCGGCCACGATCGCCTCGGCCCAAGCCTTCTCCTCGTCGCCGGCCCAAACCACCAGGCTGGGCAGACGCCAGTTGCGGCCGAGGTGCCTGGCAACGCGGCCGAATCGCTCGGCCGGCCAGAGTTTCGACGGCCAGCCCGCCCCGGGATTCAACACCGCGAATCCCTCCTGCATCGCGGCGGCGTGGATCATCCGGTCGGCCGCCAGGGCATCCAGCCGGTTTTCGGCCAGGTCGAATCGGACCGCCGGGGCGTGGATTTCCAGCGGCACCAGTAACTGAAGGTTGGCGTCGATGACGTGCGCGGCCGGGGCGTCGACCAGTACGGTGTTGAGCCACGGGCTCAGCTCCCGCCCCTTCTCATCCCCGAAGCCGATCCGCCGCCGGCAGCCGCTCAGCCGGGCGGCCACCGCGCTCTTGGTCAGCCCTTGCAGGTCGATCGTCACCTCCGGCAGGAGCCCGCGCAGCCGCTTGCGCAGCCGCCAGACCTCGCCCGGCGACTTGAGCCACCCGCGGGGGAGCACGATCAGTTCGTCCAGCGCCGGATGGTCCTTCAACAGCGTCGCGGCGGTTCGCTCGACCACCCAACTCAGGTGGGCCTCGGGAAACCGTTCCCGAAGGGCGCACAGCACCGGCAGGGCGTGGATCACGTCGCCGATGGCGGAGAGTCGGACAAGCAGGATTCGCGGGGAGCGTAGGCCGGGCGAGAGCGGCATGGTGGACCTCGAAAGCGTGGTGGATGTCAAAACGGGCGGCATTATAGTGGCCCCGCCGACGATCCCCCAATAGACATTCTCTATGCCCGGCGGGCTGGTAGAATCTGTAGGCCTGGTAGAATCGGGCCTGTAAGAAATCTTGTGTCAACTTGAGGGAATGGGTAATATCCCCAGGCTGGTTAAGTTTCTTACAGGAGATGTTCGCATGGATGCTACGTTGCGAGGCAGGGCGGAAGAGTTGGCCAAGGAGATTGCCGTCACCA
>JAPLNP010000036.1 GCA_026401055.1 Planctomycetia bacterium | reverse complement strand
TCCGCCGTCCTGGTCATCGTTCTTCTCTTGCTTCCACGGGCGGCCGAGGCGCAGGCGGCGTCGGCGCCCAGGGCGGTGTCCGCGCCCAAGACCGTGCCCGCGGCGGAGAACGATGCTTACCGGATCCTAACCTACGACATTGCCGATCTGCTGCTAGACGTGCCCGACTACCCGTACCCGAGCGCGGACAACCCGCCGATGCCCGTCGGGGGAATGGGCGCAGTGGGCTCGCCCGGCGTCGCGATGGGTGGCATGATCGGAGGCATGGGCATGGGGGGCGGCATGGGGGGCGGCGGCATGGCGCGCGGAGGCGTGGAAGGTGGCATGGTGGGCGGTATGCCGGGCGGCGGAGGTATGCGAGTTGCGACGGCGGGGAACAATCCGACCAGGATCACCGTCGATGAGATCGTCGACATGCTGATGACCGTGGTTGTCCCGGAGACCTGGGCCCAACCCGGCGGGGGCGCCGTGGTGCCGCTGGGCACGTCGCTGGTGGTCCGTCAGACGGCGGACGCGCACGAACAGATCGGCAAGCTGCTCGGTCAACTGCGCGCCGAGTCGTCGAAGCGTAAGACCGTGGCCATCGACGCCCGGTGGCTATTGCTGAACTCGGACGAACTTGAGCGTCTCGCGCCGCCGGCGACGTCGGCCGGACCGTCAGCCATCGATCGCAAGGTCTTGGCGGAATACACCCGCCGGCCGTCGAGTCTTCGCGGCCTGACGAACTGCCACACCGGCCAGTTGGTCTATCTGGTGAGCGGAACGCGGAAGAACGTCGTGACGAGCTTCATCCCCGTCGTCGGCAGTATCGATCGCCCGGAGGAGAGCGACCGACAATTCGCTTCTCTCGAAGGCGGCGCCCGCATCTTTCTGACCGGTGGTGGCGGGGCGGAAGACGTCGGACAGAATACCATCGGAACTGGAAGGGCATCGAGCGTCGGCTACCAACCGATCGTCGAGAAGCCGAACTTCGGCGTGTTGCTCGAAATACGCCCCACGCTGCTTCCTCGCGGAGAGACGGCCACGGTTGACGTGCGATCGACCGTCACGGTGCCCGGCCGCCAGGCGGCTGATGCCAGTGAGAAGTCGCCCCGCGAGCAGTTGGCGCCCACGGTCGACCGCCTGGCGATCGAGACGCAAGAGTTGGCCACCACGCTGAGCGTGCCGCTGGGCCAGCCGGTACTCGTGGGCGGGATGACCCACCTGGGCCCCTCGGCCACGACCCCGGCCGGCGAAGAAGCCAAGGCCGACACGCCGCCAGCGAAAGAGACCCCGCAACTCTATTTGGTGATCGAGCTGCGATAACTCGGACCGCGTGTCACCGCGGCGCCAGGTTCGCGTCCGCTTTGTGTCTATTGGAGATTCGTGGCATCGCCCGTTTGGAGACTACCGCTTGACAGATCCCCCTCGATCGCCGTCGAGGCGGCGCGGAGTTCTCCGACATGCGCCTGCTGTTCGTTCTTCGGCGGCAAGAGCGGCACGTAACCATCAATCATGTTCTCTCAAGAAAGCATCGTCGGACAAAGTAAACGAGTAGCACAAACAGTATTGTCCAGATGATGACCACCATGGCCATGCCGAGCCACCCGAGCCGCGCCGCCCGACGATCCTCCAGGCGTGCTTGCGCGCGTTCTCGGCACTCGGCGAGCACCATCGGTGGAATGAGCCGCCGCACGAGCATGATTCCCACCGGCACCACAATCAGGTCGTCGAGGTATCCGAGCACCGGAATGGCGTCCGGGATCAGGTCCACCGGGCTGAGCGCGTACGCGACCACGCAGAACGCCGCGGCCTTGGCATACCACGGAGTCCTCTCGTCCTTGATCGCGAAGTACAGAGCGTACAACTCCCGCTCCAAACCACGCGCCCTGGTTTTCCAGTGCTCAAGCCATTGCACGCGAACAGCCTCATTCACTCGGACCCCACAATAGCATCAACGCGTCTATCAGGCAACCGCCATCGCCTTCTTCTGCCTCTGAGGATGGTGGTGTTCCTGGAAACCAGCCGGCGCGGGAAGCACGTCAAGCCGTGGATCAACTCGCCGGACGTGACGCCGGCCTCGACGATGGTGCCGGCGATCGGGCTTCACAGGGTCACTCCCATGTCGCCGCGCGGGTTGCCCACGTCGCCCGATGACTTGCCGCCCGTCAGCGTTTTCTCTTGCGCGTCGTCTTCGCCGACATCAGGGGGGACGCGAGGCGCTGGTACTCTTTGAAGAGGTACTCGATGCGATTCACCTCGCCGGCGAAGGGTCGCGAACGATAACAGCGGTCGACGGCGCGGTCGAGCGCGGCGTGGGCTTTCGCCAGATCGGCGGGCATCGAGAGCGGGTCGTAGAGGTCCGCCAGGCTCGCCTCGGGGTACGCCTCGCGAACGTCGAGCACCTTTTGCGCCGCCTGCTCGACCGCCCGACGCTTCGCGGCCGTGACGTCTTGGGGCCAGGGGAAGTTGTTGTAGACCAGCTTGGCGGAGTAGCGATAGTCGGACTTCAGTCGTCCCGCAACCTGTCGCACCCAGGCCATGTGCATCGTCGAGGTGAGCACGCCGAAGTGAAAAAGCGTGGCGTCGGGCATGATAAAGACGAGGTCGCTACAGAGTATTTTGGGCTGCATAAATCCCATCGGAATGTAGCGTCTTCGTTCGGACGACACCTTGGGGATCACAAGGTACTTCCGCTTGGGCATGTTCTCGACGTGGAACCGCGCGGGCCGCTCGGCGAGCTTTTGGGTTGGCGTGCTTTGGCTCTTGAGCCGGAACTTCCGCACCGCCTTGACCCTTTGCATGACGGCGGGCATGGCTCGCAGGACGTTCGGCGGGCAGTCGCCCAGCCACAGGCACCAACGCGGCGAGCGGTTGATGAACTCGTGCGAGCCGTACCACCGCCGGAAGAGCTTCTTGCTGCCCGGTTCGATCTTAACGAAGGCGTCCTTCTCCTCGTCCGTGAACAGATAGTTGCCGTCGTCAATCGGTTTGTTGCCGATGCCGATTTCGGGAACGTCGCACAGCGGCGTCGAGCGGTTCGTGATCGCCACGTCGGGGCCTTCGACTAGGTAGGGGCTGATGTTCGAGACCGCGCGTTCGTGCGGCTCGCCCTTGATGCACTCGTACTCGAACAGCCGCCGCCGTCGCGACGGCGAGAGCCCAAAACCGATGATGACGACGTGGACGTGGGCC
>JAPLNP010000273.1 GCA_026401055.1 Planctomycetia bacterium | reverse complement strand
TAGAACATAGATTAAGGGTCTTTTACCACCAGAAGAGAGGCTGTGGTATGAAATGCGTTTTTTCGTTGTTGGTCGTGCTGTGTCTTTCGGCGGGCATGGCTTCGGCGGACTATTACGGTCCGCCCGGTTGGGATAGCAATCCCTACTTCACGCACCAGAGTTGGAGCCTGTCCAGGGGGCTGCCGCTCGGTGCTGCCAACGGAGCCGACCCCGGCTACATCAACCCCGCGGGGATGCCTCTGGCGACCCGGTTGGCCGGAACGTGGCTGAATGATCTGGGGATGGGGCGACAAGGAGGTTGGTCATTCGCCGCGGGGACGACGGGCTTGTTGGCGTCGATCTCCGTCCCGAACATCCCCGACCCGGATTTGCGCAAGGAGCTATGGTTCCAGGCCACGATCAAGACGAACGACATCGGGGATTTGGGATTGGGAATCGACGTCTACGACGACCAGGGCAATCCCTTCTCGCTCTCACCCGCCAACCTGGTCATCGACCCCTTCGCCGTCGATGGCGGCGCCACCTGGGCGCACGTGACCGGTCTTTACTCGATTGCGCCGCAGCCCATTTGGGAAAGCGTCGTGCTTACCGGGGCGCTTGGCCCCAACGAGTATCTCATCATCGACCAGATCGACGTCGACACCCGTTGCGTGCCCGAGCCGTCGACCGTCGCGATGCTTTTGGGCGGGGGCCTGCTGGCAGTGCTCCGCTGGCGGCGCCGAAGATAGGCTTTCCGCCGGACGAAGGAAACGAGAACACGGGATCGAGGGCCATCCGGCCGGATGGCCCTTTTTTCGTGGTGCTAGTTCGCTTCGGCGGCGGACCAGATTCCGCGCTGGGCGGCTCGGGCTTCTTGCTCGGCCCGGCGAAAGCGGGTCTTCATCGACGAGGAGTAGCGGAATCCCATCTCGGCCTTCGCCAACCCGGCGCGAATCAACTCCTCGTTGAGCATCCGATCGCCGACCCAGACGTAGGCCAGGAAACGGCCGTAGCGATCCTGCCGTTCGCGGTCGAACCGCAGCCACACCTCGCCGCCGGCGACGAACTGCTTGGTGAATTCGGTGGCCTCGGGTCCCCAGGGTTCCACCGGCCAGTTGGGTTTGACCGTCTCCGGCGTATCGGCGCCGATGAGCCGGATGCGGGCCTCGTTGGCCAGCAGGAGCGTGTCGCCGTCGACGACGCGTTGGACCTGATAGGCGTCCTCGGCCAGCGACTCCGGCCGCGACGGCTCGGCGTCGCCGTACCACCGTCGCGCGCCCACCACCAGCGCCACGACGACCAGCAGCAGGATCGCGTCTCGCGGTCGAATCCGTCGGCGGCGTGAGTAGGCGGGTCGGGCCATGGCGGGGACCGGTCCATTTTTCGGCGGCAAGACGGGTTCCGCGAGAGAAACGCCGGCCGAAAAATGGACCTGTCCCCTTCCGCGCGACGTGCTCTCGTGCACCCTCAGTTCTGACTGAAGTTGAACAACTTGGCGGTTTCGCGCCCCAGCGGATTCTTGACGAACTTTCCGTGGCACTCCGGGCACAAGTCGAATCGCAACTGCCGATACACGTCCGCGCCGATCTGATCGCTGTCGGCGTCCTCAAGTTGTTCGAGGATGTCCTGGATTTCCTGCAGGTGATTCCGCTCGTCGCCGGCTTCGTCCACCGCCGTCGGGTCGAACGCCGCGTACACTTCCATCTTGACGACGTAGCGAAGATCTTCTTCCGGATCGAGTTCTCGATGACACAGATCGCAACAGTATCGAATCATGACTCACTCCCCATGCAGAAGTCAGCGAGTGCCATCCGTGAGAGGTCGCAAGCACTCTGGACAACCTCATCGTAATGGCAAAGGCCGGACCGTGGCAAGGCGTCTTGGCTGATTTTTCTCGTTCGCCGGGACCTCGTGACGGTTTGTCGCGGTGGATTCGCGCCGGACGATTCGCTTCCGCGCAACCGCCGCCGCCGATCCGCCGCCGGGGCGTCCGGCCGTTGGCCCCCTCTTCGGACAAGAATCGCGCTTCGTCTTCCCGTGCGTCCCCTCCGACCGATCCGGGGAGAATCTCGCATCCGGGTCGATCGCCGCCGGTTTTCCACGGGGTGGATGGCTGCAACTCCGGCGGGTGGTGCTTGCTTTCTTGGCGCCGGCTGGCAAGCGGCGCGGCGATGCGGTAAACTTGGAACTTGTCGGGAGGCAATCGTATGCATCGGCTTTCCAAGACGCATGCGGCGATGGCCGGATCCAGAGGGCAACGGTCCCGCGGGGTTGGTGGCGGCACGGCCGCGCGGACCGCGCTCGAAAGGCCGCGCGTTGGCGGCAAATGTCCGGGAGGATCATCTGATGGCTGCTTCGGAGGCGCTCAACGCCAGCGTGCTGGTGCTCAACCGTCTCTACATGGTGGTCCATGTAGTCGGCGCGCGGCGCGCATTCGGCCTCCTGGTCAACGAGGTTGCCGAGGTGATCCACGATGAGGACGGCGCGTTCGCCAACTACAGCTTCGAGGCGTGGCGCGAGATGAGCGAGCTTCGGGCCGATTTGAAACAACCCGGCGACGACTGGATCAAGTCGGTCAACTTCGAGATCCAAGTCCCTCGCGTGATCCGCTTGCTTCACTACGACCGTCTGCCGCGTCGCACGGTCCGCCTGAGTCGCCAAGCCGTCTTCGCCCGGGATGGACACCGGTGCCAATACTGCGGCCGTCGTTTCACCCCGGGCCAATTGAGTCTGGACCACGTGATTCCACGGAGTCGCGGGGGGACGAGCACGTGGGAGAACATGGTCTGTGCGTGCGTCCGATGCAACGTTCGCAAGGGCGGGAAGACGCCGCGCGAGGCGCGAATGACCCTCTGCGCGAAGCCCGGCCGCCCCCGGTGGAATCCCGTGATGGCGGCGAAGCTCAAGAACCCCAAGTACCGAAGCTGGGCGGTCTGGCTGGGTGAGTCGCCGTGGGAAGTCGCGGCGTCTTCTTCTCAGGCCGCCGCCGGCGAGTCCCCGCTGGACGCCGGTTCGTTGAAGACGGCGTGAGCGGGCAGGCCCCCTCGGGTCAATCCTCGCCCTCGCAGAGCGGGTCCTGCTTCTCGGTGATGTTCGGGCACTGATTGGCCATCTCGGCGTTGAGTTCCACGTACTCGTGCCATCGCTTGGGGACGTTGTCGTCCATGTAGATGGCTTCGACGGGGCACTCGGGCACGCAGGACCCGCAGTCGATGCACTCCTCCGGGTTGATATACAGCATGTTCTCGCCCTCGTAGAAGCAGTCGACGGGGCAGACGACCACGCAGTCCGTGTACTTGCAGTCAACGCAGGGTTCGCATACAACGTGGGGCATCGAAGGGTCTCTCCTTGTCGGGAGGTCAAGAAAGGGGCGGGGCGATCACTCCAAGTCCTTACAACCACAGTGTTTGGATACACTACCGCCCCAGACCGATGCGTCGAATCTTAGTGATCTCGCCCAGCGCTGTCAACCCTCAACCGGTCGGGTGCACGTCAGCTTTTGCGATCTCTGGTTGGGGGACTGGCGGGTTTGGGGCGGCGGGTGAAGGGGTAGCCGGGACGCGTTTTCAGGTGTTGGACCAGGCGATTGTCGTCGCAGAGGGCTGCGGCGCGGACCTGGAGGATTGCCTCGGCTCCCTCGGGGTCGTTCCA
>JAPLNP010000657.1 GCA_026401055.1 Planctomycetia bacterium | reverse complement strand
AAACTCAGGATGGACGCGATTATTGCCATCATCTTGGCGGTTGTGTACGCCGTACTGCAGGGCGGTAGCGCGAGTTGGTGAGCTTCACCGGGGGCCGCTTCTCAATCAACATGACGGTCGCTGTCCGTTTCTACGTCGTAGGCGTTTCGGCTATTGCCGTTGCCTGCTTGGCACTGGCCGGATGGAGTGTGCCTATCGCGGGAGTGGCGGCACACTGGAATGCCATGGCGGCCTTCATCGTTCTGGGCTTTCTCTCCGAAGCGTTCTATCTGCGGCTCCGCGTCGGGCAGGGGGAGACCAATGCTTCTGTAGCATTCATTCCCTTCCTCGCATCGATACTCCTCTTCGACACCGGGTGGGCAATCCTGATTGCCGCTTTGGCTGAACTTGCTGTCGAGTACGCAGTTCGAAAGAAGCCCGCGATCAGGATCGTCTTCAACGTTAGCCAAGTGGTCGTCGCAGTGGCTTTGGCTTCGTGGGCTTTCCACGCCATCGGTGGGCAATCGGGCCTGTCCAGCTACAGGTTCAATCCCGCTGCAATCGCTGCTGCGGTTCTAGTGTACTTCCTCGTCAATAGCACGGCCGTCAGCGTGGCGGTGGCGCTCGGCGATCAGGTGGCTTTCCGGAAGGCTTGGTCCCGCATCGGTGGGGCCTCGTTGTTCTACGACTTCGTTTCGTCTCCGCTCGCCGCGCTTCTCGCCTTCCTGTACTTCAAGTGGCAGCTGCCCGGAATTCTCCTCTTGGTTGTTCCCATCTGGTTTGTCCGGCACAGCTACCAAGTGAACATCCAGCTTGAGCAAGTGAACCGCGACTTGCTGGAGTTGATGGCGAAGACCATTGAGGCGCGCGATCCCTACACGTCGGGTCATTCGCTTCGGGTGGCGCAGATTGCGGAGCAGATTGCGAATGAGTGTGGGGTTGGGGGGCGGGCTGTCGAGCAGATTCGGACGGCGGCGCTTCTACACGATGTGGGGAAGATCCACGAGGACTTCGCTCCGCTGCTCCACAAGAACGCGAAGCTTGACGCCACCGAGACGGCCTTGATGCAGACGCACCCGTCCCGGTCAGCGGAACTGGTGAGTACGATCTCGGCATACCGTGGGCCCATCGAGGCAGCGGTGCGCCACCATCACGAGAGATACGACGGCTCAGGCTATCCCCTCGGCCTGTCAGGTTCGTCGATTCCGCTCAGCGCACGAATCATCATGGTCGCCGACACGATGGATTCCATGACGACGAACAGGCCATATAGGGTCGCCATGAGCTACGCGCGTGTCATCAGCGAATTGGAGAGTTGTGCCGGGGCCCAGTTCGACCCGGCTCTAGTGGAAATTGCCGTCAAGAGCAAGAGCATCCGGGCGCTCGTTACCAGTCGACCGTTCCCCCAAACCGATCGCGCGTTTCCAAGGCTTGAGGTGCTCACGAGCATGGGTCGCGCGGCAGCACGCGCGTAGTGTGCCGTCGCTTCGCGCGGAGTATTGCGCTACCGAATCGCAGCTTCTTGGACAGCTTGAGCGCCATATTGCTTGCCTTCGACG
>JAPLNP010000547.1 GCA_026401055.1 Planctomycetia bacterium | reverse complement strand
CGATGAATCAGGTCATGTCGGTAACCAATCCACGAATATCAGGCTGATCCACCGTCGCCAACTATCCCGCCCAGGACTCATCCTCTTCTCCGAGGAACCATAACCATGTAAAACACCAATCTCAATTTCAACCCTTGACTGGTCCAACCATATCAGCGAAGCGAGTTCCACCAACAACGGTTTGGCCGAATTCCGGTGGGACTAGCTCCACTCGGCCCACCCCGCTGATTTCCACCTTTTGCAACAGAAACTGACGAGAACCATGCGCGAGTTCATTCCATCGGTTTGCCATCTTTGCCGTTTGCTCTGTGTCGCTGCTCTCGCCTCCTTGTTGGGATGCGGGCACGGCGGCCGGGTGTCGGTCGAGGGAACGGTGACTCTCGATGGCCGGCCGATGGAAAAGGGCCAAATCCAGTTCAGCCCGCTACCCGGATCCACGGGCCCCACGGCCGGCGCCGACGTCGTCAACGGCAAGTTCGCCATCCCGCCTTCCGACGGGCCGTTCGCCGGCAAGTTCCGCGTGCAGATATCGCAGGTCGGGTTGACCGGGCGAAAGATACCGAACCCGCGGGGCAGCGGCATGATGGACGAGTACGCTCAGATTCTGCCTGCCCGATACAACACGGACAGCCAACTCGAAGCGGAAGTCACAGCCAAAGGTCCAAACCGCTTCGAGTATCCGCTCACTTCCAAGTGAAACCAACCGCGGATGGCCGATTGCACCAGGACTTCACGAAGCTCGATCGACTTGGGCATCCGGTCGCAGGTCTCATGGGAAGATCGATTCCGTCGACTCCCGCGTCATACCGCCGATGTTTCCACGCAAAGCATGCCCCGGCATGCCCCGTTCCTCGTCCGCGCTCACCTCGAATCCGCCCGCCTCGACCAATCGGCCTAAACGACCGAATATGAGCTTCTCCGCGATAGGCTCAAAGCTGCCCTCTTTGGTGGGATTGGGCGAGCGTTCAATATCGTATCCCTCTCCACGAAATGAATTGGGCGCAGGGCTGTGGGGGGGGCGTCTGAAGCAAACGAACCACGGTTCAAGGCGCGTCTCGACGCACCACGAATCGCCAATGCAATTGACAGTGCGTCCGGACGCACGCTACAGCGTGCCCTTCGTGCTCGGCACGCCGGTGATTCTCGGATCGGCTTCGACGGCGCCGCGCAGGGCCCGGGCCGCGGCTTTGAAGACGGCTTCGGCGACGTGGTGGCTGTTGCGGCCGTAGTGGAGATTGACGTGCAGGTTGCACAGGGCGTTGGCCGAGAAGGCCTGCCAGAAATCGGCCACCAGTTCGCTGTCGAACTCGCCGATCTTGGCGGCGGGGAATTCGACGTTGAAGACGAAGTACGCCCTGCCGCCCAGGTCCACCGCGGCGGTTACCAGGGTTTCTTCCATGGGCAGCGCGAAATGGCCGTAGCGGCGGATGCCCCGCTTGTCGCCGAGGGCTTCCTTGACGGCCATGCCGAGACAGATTCCGACGTCTTCGACCGTGTGGTGCTGGTCGACGTCGAGGTCGCCCTCGGCCTTGACGTTCAAGTCGATCGCGGCGTGTTTGGCCAAGAGCGTGAGCATGTGGTCGAAGAAGCCCACGCCGGTGGCGATCTCGGACCGGCCCTCGCCGTCGAGGTCGAGCGAGAGTTCGATTTGCGTTTCGGCCGTTTTGCGTTCGATTCGGGCGGTGCGTGCCATGGTTCTCGCCGTTTGGTTCGTATCGTTGGGTCGACGTTTCACACGATCTCGGCCAGCCGCGCCAGGCAGGCGTCGATCTCGGCGTCCGTGCCCACGCTAATCCGCAGCCCGTCGCCCCAGCCGGCATAGTTCATGTATCGGACGAGGATACGGGTTTGTTTGAGTCGCTCGTAGAGCGGTCGTGCGGGTTGTGCCGGATGGGTGCTCCAGACAAAGTTGGCGTGCGAATCGACGACGTTAAAGCCTAGCTTACGCAGCCCGGCGACGAGCCTCGATCGGGTGGCGAGGATTTTCGCCCGATTCTCGGCCCGCCACGCCTGGTCGGCAATGGCGGCCGTCGCCGCGGCAATCGACAGCGCGTCGCAATTGTACGAATCCTTCACCTTGGCCAACTGCTCGATCACTCGCGGCTGCGCCACGACGAATCCGAACCGCAGCCCGGCCAGAGCATACGACTTGCTCAGCGTCCGCGAAACCAGAATCTTGTCGCACCGGGCAACCAGGTCCACGCAGTTCACGTCGGCAAAATCGACATACGCCTCGTCGACCAGAAGCGGACAAGGCAATCGCTCGGCAAGCTCCAGAATCCGCCCCGGCGGCAATACCGTGCCCGACGGACTGTTCGGATTGGGCAGAAACGCCAGCCGCAGACCGGGCCGCGCCGCCGCGAAATCGTCGCCGAGCGACCAATCCGGCTGAAACCGCACTTCCTCGCTCCGGGCGCCTTGGATTTCGGCCAGGCTCTTGTAGAGCACGTAGCTCGGGTAGGGCAATCGCAGCCACTGGCCCTGGCCGACGAACGTCCGCGTGGCGATCGTTAGGATGTCATCGCTGCCGTTGCCGCAGAGGATCCAGTCGGCTGGAACGCCCAACACCTCGGCCGCCCGCCGGCGAAACGGCTCGGCCATCGGATGCGGATACTTCCGCAAGCCCGACCGGGCCGTCTCCAAGGCCGCCCGAACCGCCGCGGGCGAACAAGGATACGGGTTCTCATTCGTGTTGAGCTTGATGAAGTCCGCCGTCTGGGGCTGCTCCCCAGGCGTATAGCCGGCCATCGCTTCGATTTCGGGTCGGAAGAAGGACATGGGATCAACTACTTTCTCACCTCAACGCTGGCTCGATGCGCCGTCAAGCCCTCTTTGGTGGCCAGGATCTCGACGTCCCGGGCCAATTCCATCATGCCCTCGTGGTCGAAGCACAGGACGCTGTGGGTACGCAGGAAATCGTTGGCCGACAGGCCGCTGGCGAATCGCGCCGTGCCGCTGGTTGGTAGGACGTGCGACGGGCCGGCCGCGTAGTCGCCCAACGCCACCGGCGTATGGTTGCCCAGGAACATCGCCCCCGCGTGACGTATCTTCTCGGCCAGCGCGGCCGCGTTCTCCGTGGCAATGTGCAGGTGCTCCGGGGCAATCTCGTCGGCCAGCCGGCACGCCTCGTCTTCGTCCCGGGCGAGGATCACCGCGCCGAACTCTTCAAGACTCTGCCGGGCCAGGTCGCCCCGTTCGACTCGGGCCAACTGCCGCCCAATCTCGTCGACCGCCGCGTCCAGCACCGCCGCGTCCCAGCCGATCAGGATGCTCGCCCCGGGTGCGTGCTCCGCTTGGGCCATCAAGTCGTAGGCCGTGTACTCGGCCCGGGTCGAGCGGTCGACGATCACCACCACCTCGCTCGGCCCGGCGATCGAGTCGATGTCCACCTCGCCGAAAACGTGCTGCTTGGCCAACGCGACGAAGAGGTTGCCCGGCCCGACGATCTTGTCCACCCGGGCTATTCCCTCGACGCCGTAGGCCAGGGCGGCGACCGCCTGGGCCCCGCCGAGCCGGTAGACCTCGGTGATGCCCAGCTCGTGGCACGTGGCCAGAAGATCGCCGTTATACGAGCCGAATTTGGTCGGCGGCGCGACGACGGCCAGTTGTTTGACCCCGGCCACCTGGGCGGGCACGGCCGTCATCAGAACGGTCGAAGGGTAGGCCGCCGCCCCGCCGGGCACGCAGATGCCCACGCGATCCAACGGCCGGCACCGCTGGATCAGGTACCCGCCCGGCCGCTCGACCCGGATGTCGTGCTGCAGAATCGCCTCCTGGAACGTCCCTATCCGCTCGCGCACCCGGCGAACGGCCCCGAGCAGTTCCGGATCGGCCCCGGCGTGGGCTTGGGTCAATTCGACCAACGGGACGCGGATCGTCTCGGCGGTCAGCTCGGCCTTGTCGATCCGCGCCGAGTAATCCAGCACGGCCGCAAGCCCCCGCCGGGCCACGTCGCCGCAGATCCGCTCGACCACCTGCTTGGGGCTCAGCGCCTCGCCAAAAATCTCGATCGTCCGCTGCCGGCCAGCCTGACTGACGACATCCCCCCGCGGACTAAGCCGCCGCCGCAACAGGTCCATCGCCGCCCGGATGTCATCCTTGCGGCTGTCGATGCGGAGGATACGTAGTGTGGGGGGTATTAGTGTCATGGTGAAGGTATTTTGGGCGTGCGGACAGATTGCGTCAGGGTGGTGCCTCCATCAGGACACGCGAGACCATCATTTTGTTCCCTCGGTGCTGGCAACGCCAGTCCCCACTTGGTGACGGCAGGGCATGACCTGCCGCCAGAAACCGGCATTTTCGTCAAATTGGCGTGTCAGTCTCTAGCGAATAACCGCGTCGGCGCTCTACAATTGATAGTTGGCAGGTCTTGCCCAGGCCTTCGTGTCCGGAGGCGGCACGCGAGGCGGGGGCGGTCTCGTTTTGCAGCATGGAACAGAGCTTGTTCGCAGTCACCTGCACCACTTGCCAGGCGAGACTGGTCGTACGGGATGAGACGGCCGTCGGGGCCATTCTGCCCTGTCCCAAGTGTGGAAGTCTCGTCCAGGTCGTCGCACCGCCGACGAGGGCCAGTGGGGTGAATCAACCGTCTGAGCCGAAGACACCGTCTGAGCCGGTCGTGCCGGACACAGCCGCGCGGAAATCCACCGCCCAAGAGAAGAGGCCCGCCGTCGAGAAGACCCCGGCCTCCGGGCCGGCTCGCGAACCCGCCGCGTCGGCTAG
>JAPLNP010000428.1 GCA_026401055.1 Planctomycetia bacterium | reverse complement strand
GTTCTCGCCGGACGGGTCGAGGGTGGCTTCGGCCGGCAAGGACGGGACCGTCCGGCTCTGGGACGTTGCCACCGGCAAGGCTCTGTGGCGGAAGGAAGCTCACCGTCAGGAGGTCAACTGCGTCACGTTCAGCCCCGACGGCAAGACCATCGCCTCGGCGAGCGACGACACCTCGGCGCGGCTTTGGGACGCCGCGACCGGGGAGATCGTCAAGACGTTTTCAGGGCATGACCGCCAGGTCCGCGCGGTGGCCTTCTCGCCCGACGGCGCGATCCTCGCTTCCGGCGGCCACGACCGGGTCGTCCGCCTCTGGAACGTGGCCACCGGCACGATGGTGCGGGACCTGCCGGGCCACGCCGACGGCGTGATGACGCTGGCCTTCTCGCCCGACGGCTCGACGCTGGCCAGCGGCAGCCTCGACCGAACGGTCAAGCTTTGGGACCCGGCCACGGGATCCGTTCGGCAGACGCTCACCGGCCAGGCCGGCGCGATTCGCTCGGTCGCGTTCAGCCCGGACGGCTCGCTGCTGGCCGCCGGCGGCGAGAATCGCGTCGTCGACGTCTGGGAAGTGGCAACCGGTCGGCTGCGAGGGACGCTTCCCCATGTCAGCGCGGTATTGGCGGTCGCCTTCCGTCCGGGCGGGGCGATGCTCGCCTCGGGCACTCAGCGGACCGACGACGCGATCCGCCTGTGGGACATCGCCGGCGGTCGCGTGCTCGAGACGCTCCGGGGCCACGGCGACTCAGTGGCCTCGCTGGCCTTTTCGCCCGACGGTTCGCTCCTCGCCTCCGGCGGCTACGACGCCACGGTGCGGCTCTGGGCGCCAAACGCCGCGCCGCGACCGTGAGCAGCGGTTCTTGGGGGCTTCTTGAACGGACAACCGGCTGGCTACTCTCCGATCTTCACGCCATCCATAAACTTCACGCACTCGGCCATCTCCGCCATGTTGTCGTCGAAATGGTAGGAGTACTCCAGGCCGATCACGGTCGGCTTGAGGCCCAGACGGTGGATCTCGCGTAGCATCGCCTCGAAATTCGACTTGCCCGTGCCCCAGGGAACGTCGTGCCCTTCGGGCGAACGCTCGTGGAGGTCGTGGGGCTGGATCGTGATGAGCCGGTCGCCGAGCTTGCGGATGCCCTCGATCGGGTCGATGCCCGAGCGGACCCAGTAGCCCGTGTCCGGACACGCCCCGATCCGCTTGCTCCGCCCCTTGCAGACTTCGAGCACGCCCTCGGGCCGCCAGTAGAGCGGCGACTGGTCGCGGCCGTGGTTGTGGATGGCCAGGTTGACCTTGTACTCGTTGCAGAACCGCTCGATCACGTCCAGCGATTCCGGCGGCGGCTCGGAGATGAGCGTTTCGATGCCCATCTTTCGGGCGAACTCGAAGACCTTGCGGCAGCCGGCCTCGTCGCCGGGGATCGTCGCGTAGAAGCACGAGGGCACCCGCACGCCCGCCGTGTCCATCCGCATCCGGATCTGCTCCAACTCGTCGTCGCTCAGGTTCGCGTCGAAGTCCTTGGGCAAGTCCTTGCTCACCTTCTGAAAACTCAACCCGTCGATGTACGAAAGCCCCAGTTCGCGGGTCTTGTCGATCGTCTCGAACAGCGTGAACGTGTGCAGCCCCCAGGCGGTGACGCCGAACCGCCACCCGAGCTTCTCCCGGGCAACGACCGCGGGCGTCAGTCGATTGCTGGGCGTGGTCGTGCCATCGAGGTCGCCCATGATGAACTGAATGGCCCCCAGGTAGAATTCGAGGATCGTGGGATTCATGAAGTCCCCCGGGCTGTGGCCGATCGTGCAGTAGACGACCCGGCCGCGGCCGTAGTTTCGGGTCCATGCCAGGGCGTAATCGTCGTCGTCGCGCTCGAGGCCGGGGTTGGTGCCCTTCGCGGGCAGCTTCGTCTTGGCGGTGTCGATGCTCATCAGCACGTGGACGCGATCGCGCGAATACGGATCGTGGACGCGAAAGAACTCGCTGGTGTGCTCGAAGCCTTTTCCGCCGAATGGCCGGTTGAGCGGATGGTTCGGCGAATCGAGTTTGATGAAAGCGTGCTCGTCCTGCGCCAGATGCGCGGCGCCGCGTCCGCCGATCATTCGGGCGAACTCGGGCCAGGTTTCCTTGGCCCCGTTGGGGAAGTCGGTGAACGCCACCGTCGTACCGTGGATGCCCAAGAGGCCGCCGCCGGCGAGCACGAATTCCAACAGGCTCCGCCTCAGCTCCCGATCGGTGAACAGGTTGCCCACCGTGTTGTTCAGACACACGGCGTCGAACTGCGCAAGGCTCTCCCGGCGGAACACCTCGGGGTCGCGCGAGACGACGGTCGCAAACGCGCCGGTCTTCTCGCCCATCCGCGTAAACGCATGGTTCGCGTACGCGATCGAGCCGTGACCGCCGTATCCGACGTTGCCGTCGTAGATCAACAACTTGCGCGGGCTACGGGGCGTCGCGGGCGCCTTGGCCGGAATCGCGGCGTCGGTCTGCCGGATCGCCTCCTCGCTCAGCGGCGGGCGGGCGTCCTGGGCAAGCGTGGCCGATGTGAAAAGAATCGCGGCGGCAGCGATCAGCAATAAGTACGACAGGCTCTTCATCGGATGAATCCTCGTCATCTTGGTCATTGGCACTTAGTCGCCTTTCGCTCTGCGAAAGTAGCGGTCTTTCGCGCAGCGAACGGCGACAGTCTTTGAGTCGCCGGCAAGACCTGCCACGTCCTTCGCCGGAGGCTCAGGGACGTGCCACCCCACGGCCTACCGTCTACCGTCTACCGTCTACCACCTTCACACGCTCCACGGCTCCCGGCTTGCCCGGGACCGTAGGGCGTTCGCTTCCCGGTCGCCGTCGAACTCTTCCTTGACCGGGTCCCATCGCAGGGCTCGGCCCGTCCACAGGGCGATGCAGCCCAGATGGGCGAGGATCGTCGAGCACACGCCGATCTCGATGTCCGCCTTGGGACGCCGGCGGGTGCGGATGCAGTCGAGCCAGTCGTGATGGTGGTCGGCCACGCTGTGCGCCTTGGACATCTTTCCTTCCAGCAGATACTTGGGATAAGCGTCCAGCAGCCCGAAGCGTTCGACGTGGACCCAGCCCCGGTCGCCGACGAACAGGACGCCGAAATTGACGATGGGCGTTTTCGGGTCCCAGCCCTCGGGGATGGCGTGCGTGCCCGGCTGGAGCGTCGTCGTCGAGACGATCTTCGCGCCGTCGGCATAGGTGTACGTGAGCGACGCCGCCCCGTTGACGCCGGGCGGCGTGATCTCGGTCGGGCCGTCGCCGTCTTTGCGCAAGCCCTGGTGCGCGGAATCCAGACCATGTACCAGCCCGGAGGTCATGTCCCCCGCCCCGAACGCCCGATTGCAGCACCAGGGCACCACGTTCTTCGGCGGTCCCGCCTGGTGATAGCGATAGTTGTACGGGTGCCACGGGCACGGGCCGAGCCACATTTCCCAGTCGAGTCCTTCGGGCATCGGCTCGGCGGGCAAGTTCTGGTACGGGCTGACGCCGCTGCCGGTTACGTAGGCAAGCTTCACCTCCCCGATCAAGCCCGCGTGGACCATCTCGAACGCCTTGAGATACTCCGGCGAACTGCGCTGTTGCAGGCCGGTCTGGAACACGCGATTGTGCCGGCGGACAGTTTGGGCCATGGTTCGGGCTTGGCGAATGGTCAGCGAGATCGGCTTCTCGCAATAGATGTCCTTGCCCGCCTCCGCCGCCAGCACGCTGATCGCCGGGTGCCAGCGTTCGCCGGTGGCGACGACCACGGCGTCCACGTCGTCGCGGGCCAGGAGTTCGCGGAAATCGTTGTACGCCTTGAAGCCTTGGAACTGCCCGCTGGGCTGCTTCTCCCCGTAGACGGTTTCAAGCTGTTTGGTCATGTTGTCGCGGCGCCAGGGATCGACGTCGCAGACGGCGACGACCTGCACGTCCGGGTAGCCGGCGAAGATGCGGCAATGCCCTTGGCCCATCGCGCCGATGCCGATCGACCCGAGGGTGATCCGTTCGCTCGGCGCGGTTGCCCCATCCTTGCCCAGCACCGTCGCGCGGAGCACCAACGGAACGGCGAGCGAGCCGGCGACCGTTGCGGCCCCCTTGAGCACGCTCCGCCGCGTGAGTCGCGGGCTTTGACGGGCAGTCTTGACCACGGGATCGTTTTTCATGTCGTTCACCCTTTCACTTCCCCGCCGCTCGCGCTTCGATGTCGCGGAGCACTTTGGGTATCTGCTGCAACAGGGCCTCGTCCTTCGTCATGGGCTGGATCTTCTCGAGCGCCGCCTTCGCCTCGGCGGGATGCGACTGGCTCAGCCCCTTGGCCGACGCGAACACCGCCGGAACCGCCGCGTCCTTCAGCGCCGGATCGTCCAGATACGTCAGCACGAGCGCGAGCGCGTCCGGCGCGGCAACCGATCCCAGTCGTTCGACGATCAACTGCTTGTCCTCCGCGCGGCCGGCCAACGCCATCGCGCCGCGGAGCATTTCAAAGGTCTGCTGCGGCGGACGCTCGCTCGGCAGCGAAACCACCCGAGCATACGCCCGCAAGGACCAGACGCGATACGACTCGACGTCGCTGGTTTTGACCACCTCAAGCAGAGCGTCGGCGACCGAGGCGTCGGGCCAATTGGCCAGCGCCCGGTAGCCGGCGTCGCGAACGGCCTGGTCCTCGCTTTTCATCGCCGCACGGACGGCCGCCAGGGCCTTCTCTCCGCCCAGCCGGGCCAGCGACGGCAGCACCGCGCATTGACCCGCCGCGTCCGCCGTGGCCAGCACCGCCAAGAGCGGCGCCGCCCGAGCGGCCGGATCGGCGATCTTCTGACAACTCATCCACACGGCCCGCCCGGCGGCCTCGCGCTCGTCGCCCGGCGGCGTCTTGCACAACAGCCGGACCAGCGGCTCCGCGTCTTTCTCCGTGGCCATGATTTCCAGGGCCTTGAATGCCTCGAGCCGGATCGCCGCATCCGCCGATTCGGCCGCGTGCAGGAATCCGGGCACGAACTCCGGCCGGCGCCGCTCCATCGCGCACCGAACGAGAACCGGCGTGAGCATCTGCGCGTCGGACATCAGCGCGAGCATCGCCTGGTTCGTGCCCTCCGCGGTGATGAGCTGCAACGCTTCACACGCGGCGTTTTTCAGACCTTCGTCTCCGGTCGACGCCAGCCGGGCCAGCAGCGGCACGTCCTCGGCGGCGCCGGAGTTGACCAGCGACTCGACGGCGGCCGCGCGAACGTTCGCATCCGCGTCCTCTAGCGAAGCCAATGCCGTCGCGCGAATCGCCGGATGGGATCGCGATTTCAGACGATCAAGAGCGGCTGCCTTGCCCTCGGGCGGGAGCTTCGGCACGCCCACCGCGACCGTCGCGATAGCGTCCGGCGTCGCCAGTCCCGCGAGGCAGTCGGCGGCAACCGCTCGTTTCCAGTTCTCGGCGGCGGCCAGTCCGGCGAGGATCATCGCCGCGGATTCGGACGGTTTGGCCGAAATGAGCCCGCGATAGGCGGCGGCGCGGACCCGCTCGGACTCGGCCGACTGCAGCGATTCGTACAACTTGATCGCGGCGTCGGGCGACCCCTGCCGGCAGAGTCGCTCGGCCGCCTGAAGCTCGGCGGCAACGACCGCGTGACGCAAAGCCTCGGGCGCCTTGGGGGCGAACGTCGCCAGTGCCGCGGCGGCCTCGGCGGTCCCGATGCGACCCAACGCCACGACGGCCGCCTGGCGAAGCGTCGGGTCTTCTTCGCCCAACAGAGCCGCAATCGGCCCGGCGGCCTCGGCGTCGGTGAGTCGCCCCAGGGAGATGACCACGCCGACCCTCGCCGGCCCGGCGGTTCCGCCGATCGCGTCCCGCAGGGCCTTCGCCGCCGCCGGCCCGCCGATGCCCTCCAAAGCGTAACGAGCCATGTACGACGAGCGGGGCTTGGGCACGAGCGCGGCCAACGCCGGCATGGAGGCGTCCGAACCGACCAGGGCCAACTGCCGGCACGCATAGTCCCGCGCCAGGTCCGTCGCCTCGCCGCCGAGCGTCGCCCCAAGACGAGCCTCCAGGTCCGCTCGGACCTTCTCATCGGCATGCGCCCGGGCGAGGGCTTGCTCGATTGGCTGAAACGTGTCAAGCGTTTGCCCGAGTTCGAGCGTCTTGAGTGCCGCGAACGCGGCGTCCAAGGCGGCGTCTGGCGCCGCGTCGGCTTGGGCGAAAACCGCCCGCGCCGCAAGCACGACGACTAGCGCCAGTCCGCACGCCCGAGCCCGCGTCACGCCAAAGGATCGTTGAACCGGGCGGTTGCACCAAGGACGAGCACGCATCTCGTTGATCTCCGATAGGGGGGACGCGGAAACGGAGACGGCAGGATACCGGTGAGCGTAGTCTATCGGCGGCGGCGCGTCAACAATCCGCGACACCCGACGTCGGCCATTTGACGGGGGCCTGGCTGCCGCCGATAATGGGGTGATTGCCGGTGGCGACAACCAGCTCGTCCGCGTGTCATCGACTCCCAGCGGGGCTTCGCGATGGATTCAGCCGATCAGGTGCCGGAGGGTCCGAACGATGCGGTGCAAAGGGAGCCTCGCTGGCGATGGACCGGACTGGGCGGGGCCGCGTTTCTCTTCGCGGGCGTCATTCTGCCCGTGATCTGCTTCGCGATGGCGAAAGGCTTCTCGTTCCC
>JAPLNP010000359.1 GCA_026401055.1 Planctomycetia bacterium | reverse complement strand
ACGGCGACGGCGTGTTCGAGGGCATCCGCAGCTACGGCGGCAAGGTCTTCCGGCTCGAAGAACACCTCGATCGACTCTGGGAATCGGCCAAGGCGATCTGGCTGGAAATCCCGCTCACCAAAGCCCAGATGACCAAAGCCGTCGAGGACACGCTCGCGGTCAACGGCATCCAAGACGGCTACATCCGCCTGGTCGTCACGCGGGGCGTCGGGACGCTCGGGCTGGATCCGAACAAGTGCGGCCATCCGCAGGTGATCATCATCACGGACCGCATCTCGCTCTACCCCGATGAACTGTACCAGAACGGCCTGGAGATCATCACGGTCAGCACGATGCGAAACCATCCGGCGGCGCTGAGCCCCCGGATCAAGTCGCTCAACTACCTGAACAACATTCTGGCCAAGATCGAGGGCATTCAGGCCGGCTGCATCGAGGCGATGATGCTCAACAACAAGGGCGAAGTGGCCGAGTGTACCGGCGACAACATCTTCCTCGCGCGCAAGGGCCGGCTGCTGACGCCCCCGATCGAGGCCGGAATTCTCGAAGGCGTCACCCGCGATGCCGTGATCGCGCTGGCCAAGGACGCGGGCATCGAGGTCCAGGAGATCCCTCTCACCAAGCACGACGTCTACATCGCGGACGAGTGTTTTCTGACGGGCACGGCGGCCGAGGTGGTGCCGGTAGTGAAGGTCGACAGCCGGATGATCGGCGACGGCAAGCCCGGCCCGATGACCCGCGACATGATGGCCCGGTTCAAGAAGCTGACGCGGGGTTAAGTGGCTTGTGTGACGACGGGTGTGCCACTTATCGGTGCTTCGTTTGTACCACGCAATCGAAACTCTCTTGAGAGAGTGCTGTCCTCAATCATTTTTGCAATCGCGGGTACGAGCGTATGGTACCTATTCTGGTCGGAATGGAAGTACCACGGAAACCGAACTTGCGCCGCCGGAACATTCCCCCCCGGAATACATCCCCCAGGGCGGGTCATTGGTCGTAGCTCTCTGGCGACGGCGTGCCCATGGCAGATCTTGCGCTGTCGTCTCGGTGCTGCCCCCGGATAGAGTGATAGAGCGGGTCAGTGGCGTGACCGGTTCGGCTGTGATAGCATGGGAAACGCTCACGACGGCTCCCCTCTCGCCAGAAGGGCCAGAGGGATGCCGACACTTCCCCGTGTGATGACCTTCCCTTACCCCCCACACTAAACGGAGAGAACCCATGAACCGGATTTCGATTGCGTTGGGCTCGTTGGCCCTTGGATGGTTGCTCCTCTCGCCCGGTCCGGCGATCGCGGCGGAGACGGAGGAAGGCTTCAAGCCGATCTTCGACGGCAAGACGCTCGACGGTTGGGACGGCAACCCGAAGTTCTGGCGCGTCGAAGACGGCGCGATTACCGGCGAAACGACCGCGGCGACGCCCACGGAACACAACACCTTCCTCATCTGGCGGCAGGGCAAGGTCGACGACTTCGAGTTGCGGTTGGAGTATCGGATTCGCAACCACAACTCGGGCATCCAGTACCGCAGCGAGGAATCGCCCGACTGGGTCGTCGGCGGCTACCAAGGCGACATGGTCTTCGATGCCCCGGACGCCCCGTACTCCGGCATCCTCTACGAGGAGCGAGGCCGCGGGATCCTGGCCACGCGGGGCCAGAAGGTCGTTGTCGGCGACGATCATAAGCCCAAGGTCGTCGGTTCGCTGGGCGATCCCAACGAGTTGGCCTCCGCGATCAAAAGCGGCGACTGGAACAGCTACACGATCATCGCCCGGGGCTACCACCTGATCCACCAGATCAACGGCAAGACAATGAGCGAGACGACCGACGAGGACAAGGCCAAGCGATGCCGCAGCGGGATCGTGGCCCTGCAACTGCACGCCGGGCCGGCGATGAAGGTCCAGTTCCGCAACGTCCGTCTCAAGCGGCTGCCGATGGAGGATAAGAAGAAGATCGTGATCATCGCCGGTCCCAAGAGCCACGGCTACGCCGCCCACGAGCACAACGCCGGCTGCCTGCTGCTGGGCAAATGGCTCAACGAGAACGTGCCGGGCGTTCAGGCCGCCGTCTACCTCAACGGCTGGCCCAAGGACCCGACCGCGCTGGACAACGCCGACGCGATCGTGCTGTTCGCCGACGGCTACGGCGCCAATCCGCTCAATGGCCATCTCGACGAGGTCGACAAGCTGATGAAGCGCGGCGTCGGGCTGTCGGTGCTGCACTACGCGACCGGCCTTCCCAAGGGCGACGAGGGGAACCGTCTGTTGGACTGGATCGGCGGGCTGTTCGAGCAGAACTGGTCGGTCAACCCGACGTGGAACGCCGAGTTCAAGGCCCTGCCCGACCACCCGATCACCCGGGGCGTCAAGCCGTTTGCGATCGAGGACGAGTGGTACTACAACATGCGGTTTCCGGAAAACATGGCCGGAGTGACGCCGATCCTGGTGGCCATTCCGCCGGACGCGACGCGGCAGGGCCCCGACGGCGAGTACAGCGGCAACGCGCACGTCCGCTCGCGCCTGGGCCAGCCGGAGTACCTGGGGTGGGTCCGCGCGCGGCCCGACGGCGGACGCGGCTTCGGCTTCACCGGCGGCCACTGGCAGGCCAACTGGGCCGACGACAACTTCCGCAAGGTGGTGCTCAACGCGATCGTTTGGACCGCCAAGCTCGACGTTCCGCCCGACGGCGTGCCGTCGAAGCGACCCACGCTCGAAGAGCTCGAAGCCAACCAGGATTACCCCAAGCCGAAGGATTACGACAACCAGCGCGAGAAGGCGATATTGGCGAAGTAAGGGGCAGGCTCGACAGCAGATTGATCCATGGTGTGTGGCACGCCCTGAAAGGGCGTGGTTGGATTGACGCCGAGGTTCGCCACGCCCTTCGCCTGCGGCTCGGGGACGTGCCACCCAATCGTGCCCTTGAGTTTCTTGGAGATATCCGATGGTCTCGCACATAGCGATCCCAATGGTGGCGGTTGCCATCTTTCTCTCCGTCGCGTTCGCCCCGGGGCGACGGGCGACGGCGGGCGAGCCGGTCCGCGTGATCTTCGACACCGACATGGCCACCGACTGCGACGACGTCGGGGCGGCCGCCGTGCTGCACGCACTGGCCGACCTGGGCGAAGCGAAGATCGTCGCCATGGCCGTCTCGAGCAAGGAGCCCTACTCGGCCGCGTGCCTCGACGCGATCAACACCTACTACGGACGCGGCGACATCCCGATCGGCGCGGTCAAGGGCGCGGCGGTCGAGGAGAAATCGAAGTACACCGAGGCGGTGGCCAAAGCGTTTCCGCACGACTTGGCCTCGACCGCCGACGCCCCCGACGCCGTCGAGGTCTATCGCAAGGCACTGGCCGCCGAGCCCGACGGCAGCGTCGTCATCGTCACGGTCGGCTTCCTGACCAACCTCAAGAACCTGTTGGAGTCGAAGCCCGACGGGTATAGCCCCTTGGCCGGCAAGGAGTTGATCGCGAAGAAGGTCAAGCGTTGGGTGTGCATGGGCCTGACGATTCCCGAGGGCCGGGAATGGAACATCCACCGCGACGCGGCGGCCTCGATCAAGGCCATCGGCGACTGGCCGACGCCGATCACCTTCAGCGGCTATGAGATCGGCAAGGAGATCATGACGGCCTCGGGCTTGCGCGGCGCGGCCAAGGATAACCCGATCCGGCTGGGCTATGAGAAATATAACGGCCTCGCGAACCGCGAAAGCTGGGACCAGACGGCGGTGCTGTTCGCGGTTCGCGGCCCGGGCGACCTCTGGGACGTTCACGTCGGGGGTAGCGCCGAGGTGCTTCCGGACGGGTCGAACCGGTGGCGGGACTCGCCGGACCGGGGTCACGCCTACCTGTTGAAGAAAAAGCCGCCGGCCGAGGTCGCCGCGGTGATCGAATCGCTCATGCTCCGACCGCCGAAGCCCGACGCGCATTCTGCGCGGTGAGACTGCTGACAATCGACCGAAGTCCTAAGTACCTGTGGGACGTGAGACACGTTAGAAAGGGACCCTTTGATCAGGCGCGAGGCCGAAGCCGGCTGCGCTTTCGGAATCTGCCCATTGTCGCTCGGTAGAACACGACTTCTCGGCCCACGGACGCGATTCCGGGGGGTGTCCTGGTGCTGCGGGACCTTCCGGAGCCGAGAGGACCATTTTGGGCGCTCCGATGCATTCCCACCGGGAAGGAAGCCGCGCTGCGAGCCTGCTACTCGGCAAAGCTACGTCTACGGCGGCCGCGTGACAAGGCAATTTGGGCTACTCGGGAGGGGCATTCTTGGAGAACTTGTCGCGAATCTGCCGGACTTCTTGGGGAAGCCCGCGTATTGGCTTGACTTCCCTGGGCTGCCAATTCAAACTCATGGCAGTGCTGTTGGGCTTACGGCATGGCGCGGATCACGCCATGAACAGCTACGTTTTTGTGAGTGTCCACCAACGCGCCCGCGCCGACGGTCCCTCGACGTGTGGCTGGGAGAGGAATCCATGTCCACCCAGGACCCCGCGGTCGTCGAACTGCTCAACCTCAACCGCAGATTGCTGACAAGCATTGCCGAAGGGGACTGGGAAACCTACGCGGCATTATGCGACCCAACCCTCACCGCGTTCGAACCGGAATCCCGCGGGTGCCTAGTCGAGGGCCTGGATTTTCATCGCTTCTATTTCGAGCGGGGCGGCCCGGCGGGACCGCAGAATACCACGATGGTTTCTGCCCAGGTGCGGCTGATGGGCGAGGCAGCCGTGGTGAGCTACGGGCGGCTGGT
>JAPLNP010000088.1 GCA_026401055.1 Planctomycetia bacterium | reverse complement strand
AACGAGCGTCCCCGTTCGCTTCGCGAAAAGCCGCTACTTTCGCGGAGCGAAAGGCGACAAAAAGGGGCTAACCCATGAACACCAAAATCGAACTCCCGCCGGACGAGCCCGTCGATGCCGAGGGCTTCAAGACCGGCGGTTGGTGGCACGAGGACGAGGGCGGGCGGCTGGCCTGCGACGTCTGCCCGCGAGGGTGCCGTCTCGGGCCAGACGATCGCGGGTTCTGCTTCGTGCGCCTCAATCGCGGCGGCCGGATCGTCTCGACCACCTACGGCCGCAGCACCGGCTTCTGCGTCGACCCGATCGAGAAGAAGCCGCTCGACCATTTCTATCCCGGCACGTCGGTCCTCTCGTTCGGCACGGCCGGCTGCAATCTCGGCTGCAAATTCTGCCAGAACTGGACGACCACGAAATCCCGCGAGGTCGAGCGCAGCTCGGACGAGGCCGCGCCGGAAGCCGTCGCCGAGGCCGCGCGACGCCTCGAATGCCGCAGCGTCGCCTACACCTACAACGACCCGATCGTCTGGATCGAATACGCCAGGGACACCGCCCGGGCGTGCCGCGCCGTGGGCGTCAAGAACGTTGCGGTCACCTCCGGCTACATGACCTCGGGCGCGAGGGCCGCGTTCTACCAGTGGATGGACGCGGCGAACGTCGATTTGAAGGCGTTCGACGAGGATTTCTACCGGCGGCTCTGCGGGGGCCATCTCGAACCGGTGCTCGACACGCTCCGCTGGCTGGTCCGCGAGACGGACGTGTGGCTCGAGATCACCAATCTGCTGATCCCCGGCGAAAACGACCAGCCCGAGGCGATCGAGCGGATGTGCCGCTGGGTGGTCGACGAGCTGGGTCCCGACGTGCCGCTGCACTTCTCCGCGTTCCACCCCGATTTCAAGATGACCGACCGCGGCCCGACGCCGCTGGCGACGCTTTTGACGGCCCACGATATCGCACGGCGGGCAGGGTTAAGCTATGTTTATACGGGCAACGTGGTCGACGCCGCGCATCAGAGCACCTATTGCCCGGCCTGCGGCGAGGTGGTGATCCAGCGCGACGGCTACCGCCTGGCCACCGTGGCGATCGAGCGCGGCCGTTGCGGGCATTGCGGCTACGGGATCGCCGGCCGATTCGACGACAGGCCCGGCACGTGGGGCGGCCGGCGCCAACCGGTGCGGATCGCCGATTTTGCCCCGGTCAAACCCCCGAGGGAGACGAGGATGAGCGAACAAACCGGCGCGGCCGCGAGGCCCGATCTGACCGACCAGCAAGAGCAACTCCTCTTTCGCGCCGCCGCCCGGCGCGTCGCCGCGGCCGTCGCGCCCCAGCCGCCGGGCACGAGCGAGCCGCTGCCGGACGAGTTGGGCAACCGGCGGATCATCGGCGCGTTTGTGAGCCTGAAGCGCGCGGGCCAGTTGCGCAGTTGCTGCGGCTTCCTCGGCCCGTCGGTCGCGCTGTCCGAGGCACTCGACACCGCGGCGCTGCGGGCGGCCACGGACGACCCGCGGTTCCCGCCGATTTCGCCGACCGAACTTGCGCACCTCGACATGGAGGTGTGGCTGCTCTGGGGCATGAAACCGATCGAAGCGCGGGGCGAGGATCGCATCCGGGCGGTCGAAATCGGCCGGCACGGCTTGCAGGTCCAACGCGGCGGGGCGCGAGGGCTGCTCTTGCCCGCGGTCGCCACCGAGCACAACCTCGACGCCGAGGCCTTCCTGCGGCAGACGTGTCTCAAGGCCCAGTTGCCGCCCGACGCCTGGAAGGACGACGCGACGCGGGTGAACACGTTCGAGGGTTACGCGATTCGCGGTCCGCTTGGCGACGTCTTCGAGCCCGAGCAGCTTGAGTTGCCCGAGCCGAGCCCCGCCGGGCCGACGGAACTCGAGACCGCCCGGCTGGCTGACTTCTGCCGGGCGAACCTGCTGGCGATGGTCCAAGGGGCCACGCCCGGCTTCTACCTGCCCGGTGCGTTCGACGGAAACGTCAACGGCGTGGCCGTGGCGGTCACCGTGCCCGCCCTCGGGCAAACGTTATCGAGCAACCGCCTCTCGATCAAGCCCGGCATGCCGTTGCAGGCGACGCTGTCGTCCTTGATCCAAGCGCTGGCCAACATGCTTCGAGCCCGCCGGGCCGATCCGGCGACGCTACGGGACGCCCGCGTCGGGCTGAGCATCCTCTGGGACCCGGCGATGCACGGCGCGGCCGACCAGCCCGACCTCTCCGGCGTGTACCCCGCTCGCCGCGCCCTCGCGGCGATGACGCCGTCCGGCTGGGCCTGGCTTTATGACCCCGGACTGGCCCCCGACGTGCTGCTGGCCGACGTGCTCTCCAGCGCCCGCGTCGCCGAGCCGGCTGGGGTCAGCGTGTTGAGCCTGGCGATCTGCTCGACGGAGCACAAGGCCGCCGCCACCAACATCGTCCCGCCCGACGCCCCGCGGCCCGCCGCCGTCGCCGGACTTTTCTACCCGGGCAGCGCCGACGAGATCACCCGGTCGCTCGACACGATGCTCCCCGGCCGCCGCAAGCCGGAGCACTGGGCCGGCGCGATGGTGCCGCACGCGGGTTGGGTCTACTCGGGCAAGCTGGCCGCCGGGGTCCTCGGCCGCATCGCGATCCCCAGCCGCGTCATCATCTTCTCGCCCAAGCACAAGCCCGGCGGCGCCGATTGGGCCGTCGCCCCGAACTCGCGTTGGCAACTGCCCGGCCGCGACGTGGCGAGCGATCCCGAGCTTGCCGCGCGGCTCGCCGAGTCGATCGACGGGCTGGCGCTGGACGCGGTGTCGCACCGCGCGGAGCACGCGATCGAGGTCCAGTTGCCAATCCTTGCGCGGCTCGCGCCCGACGCCCGGGTCGTCGGCATCGCCATGCACGACGGCGACTGGCCCGCGCTGGCGCGCTTCGCCGAGCAACTCGCCGGCGTGCTCAGTGAGTTACCCGAGCCGCCGCTTCTGGTCATATCAACCGACATGAACCATTTTGCCGACGACGCGGAAACCCGGCGACGCGACCGCCTGGCATTAGACGCCATCGAGGCCCTCGACCCGCGGCGGCTGTTGGACGTTGTCCGTAGCGAGTCGATCACCATGTGCGGCGTCACCGGCGCGGTGGTCGTCATGGAGACCCTGCGCCGCCTCGGCCACCTCACCCGCTGCGAGTCCGTCGGCTATCAGACCAGCTTCGACACCACCGGCGACCCCAGCCGCGTCGTCGGCTACGCGGGGATGTTGTTCGACTGACGACCCATGCAGGGTGCGTCGCGCCGCGCCAGCAAACTACTTTCCCAGTGCCCAGTCGACGGTGAATCGACCGCTCGCCCAGATCCACTTTCCGTCGGGCGTGACGTGGCACCACGCCGCCACCAGCGCGCCGTCGGCCGCTTCCACCACGCTCGGATACGATGCCTGGACCGGCCACTTGCTGTCGGCCGGGAAGCCGACCACGGTCCGCGGGCTGGACCACGTGCGGCAGTTGTCTTTGCTGATCGAAATCGCGAGCGGGAAACGCAGGGCGTTTTTCGAGTTGTTCCACAGCCGCGCGACCCAGCCGTTCTTCATGCGCCAAAGACCGGTCGGCGTGTTGAACCCATTCAACTTGCCGGGCTGAGGCTGTTCCCAGGTCCGCCCGCCGTCGTGGCTCCACGTTTCCTCGGCCAGGCCGTCGTCGCGCGCGGATCGCAGCACCATGAAGATCTCTTTGTCCGAAAGAGCGACGATGGCGGGTTCGTCCGCGGGGCGAAGGATCTTGGGCCGGGCCGACCACTGGCCGTAAACATCCGTGCTCAGGCCCCACGTCGCGCCGCCGTCCTTGGAAATCATCGTGCCGCTCGCGCAAGGGACGTCGCCGATCACCGCCATCGTGTTGCTGCCGATCTGGAACATGAAGTCCCACCAATACGGCACCAGGATCGTGCCGTCGCCGAGCGTAACGCCCGAGCGCCCGGAGACGGCCGGCCGTGCCCGCGGAATATCGATTTCCGAAGGCTTGCTCCACGTGGCGCCGTTGTCGGTGCTCGCGACCTGCCAGATCTTGATGTCGCCGTATTCGAAGGGCGGCTGCGGCGGTCCGCACATGGGCACGATGGCAATCGTCTTCTGGCCCGCGACGACCGTCGTCGGATCGGCGGCCGTTCTGCTTCCGTCGGCGGGCGAGTCAAGGACCAGGAAGGCGGCGCCCCAGGTCTGGCCGTTGTCCTTCGAGATCCTGCCGATGACGGCGAACTTGCCCGCGACTTTCACCCCGAGGTTCGCCGCGTGGTCCTGCCGCGCAAAGACGATCGCCAGCAGGTCGTTGTTGGGCAGCACGTTCAGGTTCGAGACAATAACCAACCCGCCGCCCTCCATCAACTCGGCTACCTGGACGTTCGGGTCGGCATATTTCGCAATGTCCTGCTGCGCCGCCGTGGCGAAGGAGAACATCGCAACCGACTGGACGGCACAGGCCAAAATCAGCAATCGTCGGACGAGTGTCATTGGAAGCTCCTTTGTCAGTTTGCGGGGGAGGTAATTCGACGGGAACTGTCCCATTTTCGCGGCAAACGGGCAGTCTCTCGCGATCGCGCCGCACATGCCGCAAGAGTCGCAACCGTCCCGTGCGAGTGCCGGCTGTTCTCCATAATACCAGCCAACGCCGATTCGAGCCACCCGCGGCCCGTCGGCCTTTGTGGTTCGTTAGCCCTTCGGGCTATCGAGATAGTCGCGGTGCCGTGGCCATGAGAAGTGTGGACATGGCCCCCGGCTTCTGGTCGAACTTCAGGGATGGCGTTGCGGTACTTCGGCGTCTGGCCATTGTGTGAATATCACCTCTCCTAACCCTCAAATGCCTCGATGGCATCCTTGACTTTTTCCAGTCGACTCTGAAACAACTTGGCTCCCGACGAGCAACACGATTCCCAGAAGGCTTCAAACTGTTTGTGGTGGTTCCTCTGGCTCTTGAAGAACGTTGAAATGTCGACTGCTGCCGCCCCCGTGCCGCGATTGGCCCGAAAATACCGAAGGGCTTGGACGAATGCCGTATTGATGGCTCCGCTCAGGGGAACCACCAACTCGGCGGTCTGCTTCTCGCACATGATCCGAAAGGTGCGAGCATTCCTTTTCGCCCGAACGAGTGGGCCAATCGTGGACCACATGAAATTGAGCACCATCCACTTGGCGTAACCGCGTGATGGGTAACCTCTGGAACACCGCGTCACCTGTCGCATCAAACGGAACCTCGGCAAGTAGTGATCGGGATCGGAGTTCGGGAAGACTAGCGAATAGTATTTCTCGCCGAACAGCTTCTCGCGTCCGGAACGGATGATGTAGGGGTCGAGGTCACAGCCGGCGGCGGCCTGAGCCAATTCCTCTTTCTTGACAACGTAGTAATGCATGTTGCCAGAAAGCCGCCTGGCCTCGCCCTTGCTCTGTCGCTTGCGAATATACGTGTATCCAATCTTACGAAGGGCCCGCCCCAGTTCAGTCTGCTTCCGGTCGTTTGACATCAAGTCCGAGGGTCTGATCGCGTTTTGCCAGTTCGTCCCGGCCACGATTCGCGAGACAATCTCCTCGAAGGCATCGCCGTCCTCATCAGCACTCCGCGGGACCTGGATCACCTTGACCAGAACGCTCGCCTTGCCTGCCTGCTCGGGATGGGCCGCCAACGTGCGGGTGGTCTGTTGGCCGTTGATGATCTGCGGATTGTCCACGCGGAGAATGTCTCTGCCCTGTGAGCTCTCCTTCTTCGCCTTGTCACAGACAATCGTGATGCCGTTGTTGTAATAGAAGAACCGCTCAGGCTCGCCTTCCAGTGTCTCCTCCATGCCTTCGTTCACTGCGCTCTCGACGCCGAGAAATCCACGGATGTTGCGGGCAAAGAGTCGGTCATGGGCTCGTTCATAGAGTTGGGCAATCGCATCACCTCGCATGGAGAAGACCCATGACTCAGTCTTTGTGTGGCCATCGTAGCGTTGGGCCACGCCATTGACGGTGACGTTGTGTCCGCTCTCCATCTCCAGGTCAAGCCTTGGGATGGGTTGCGCTTCAACCAGCCAATCGCGGACAACACGTATCACGTCCTTCCCGTCAAGGATTTCAATTCGGGTGTTGCGGTCGGCTTTGCGGGCAAGCTGCTCGGCATCCTTCCGGTGCGAGTGACTGACCTTGCCCAACGTGACGAAATACAGCCACACGCGGTAGTTCTGCTTCAATACCTTCTTTCGTGCCTCCTGGAGCCGTTCAGCCACCAGCGCATCGGTGTTTCTCAGATACTCCGCGAAGGCGTGCGAGTCCGGCTCACAGAGTCGCTGGGAGACCTCGGCAAAACTCACGATGTCGGCTCGTGTTTCGTTCTTCTTAAGCAGCTCCTTATGGTACTTGCCCTGCACCACGAATACGGCTCTGGCCGCGTCGTCGATCAACATACCGTCGATTCCCTTGTCTCGGGCACCGCCGGTAACAGCCTTCGCCGCTTGCTCTTCATTCTCGGCGACGGATGCCCACAGGAACCAGAGCACGAACAAGTTGTCCTCGGTCAGTCTGGGAAACTGCTCCCGTAGCTCCTCCAAAGCGGATTGCAGGTCTTGCAGCGTTTGCTGAGTCTTGTTCATGGGTTTCTCGGCTGGGTACGTTGTGTCCGTAGTGGCAGAGCCCCTTGTCACACATCTTGCCGCGTGCCGGCTTTTCCAGCGTTTCCGTTCCGTCGGGAATTCTCAGCGGACGGCTCGTTCGGGCAAGCCCAAATCATCGGTGGGCTCAAATACCGTAGGCCACCGGGGCGTGACAGAACGGCGTCGATCACTCCGCTCGTCCGGTCATCGTCCTGATGGCGATGGGCCTATGCCAGATAGTTCGTCCGTGCCCCCATCGGCCAGCCATTCTAGCAGGGACAACAGAATCCACAAGTAGTGGGGACTGCGCGGGAGGGTGGATTTCCCGGGAAGAACCCGGTAGCTCGGGTTGTTGAACTTGGGCGGCCTAAGGACGTGAGCGGGGCGATTGCCTCGGCGGCAACTCCCGGAGCCGTCGAGAAAACCGAGCCGCGACCGTGAGGGAGCGGGGCGAGGCGGCGGACTTGGCGCGTTTGGAGTGCGGCGATTTATCGCCGCTTTGGCGATGGGATTGGGTCGTCGCGGGCTCGGAGAGGCTTGCCTGCGGGACGATCGTGCCCGCGCTTTGGGGCGATCGAGAAAGCGGCGATGAATCGCCGCACTCCAAGAATGAGGCGTCGACGCTGCACCGTGGCGCAACGAAAACCCGCCGACGGAGTCGGCGGGTGTTTGTGCTCTTGAAGAGACTACGGTGCTTGAGGCGCGCGGCGCGGGGAAGTCACTCGCCAACACGCCAATCCCTCGCCCCCAATCGCCGTCGATGAGCCTTCCGACGGAGACCCGTCAATCGTCGATGGACTGGATGATGCAGCGGCAGCCCACGACGTTGCCGTGGTGAGCACGGACGCCCGGGCAGCAATTCGTTCGTGCGAAGAAATGCACCGTTGGAGGGGTGTGCCTGTGCTCGATCGCGGAGGTAAGTTTTCCTTACCTGGGGAAGTTCTCATCCCCTTGGATACCACGATCGGGTAGAATACTCCCGACAGGGCGAATAGCGAGCGCGGCACGGCGAATAGCGGGACGGCCGAGCTGGCCGTCTTGTGGGATTGCCCCCGATACGAGTGTGACCCAGTGCGAACACCCCGAGCTTTCATCCGCCTGACGGCCTTGGCGATGGCCGTTTTCCTGGCCGTGTCGGTGACGGCGGCGGTACGGTTGTACCAAAGCGGGCCCTACGGACGACGGCTGGCCGATCCGAGCACCGCCGACCGGACCGAGCTTCTCTACTGGGTGGTGACGCGGGACTTGAACGAGGAAACGCCCGAGACGCGGCGGGTGCTCGCCCATCGCTTGGACGAGGAGTTCCGCGCGGGGATTGACTGGGGCACGGTGGGCGAGCAACTGGACGCCGAGCGTCGGGCACGGCTTTGGCGGAACGTGCCGTTGTTGTTGGAGCCGTGGTTCATGGAGAAGGTGGACGGCTACTTCAACGAGTCCGACGAGCGGCGCGTTGCGTATCTGGACGGGGTGATCGACTCCGTGGCGGTCTGGGCCGGAATGGACGCGATTCTGCCCGGCGTGGCGGAGGAGGACGGCGCAACCCAAAGACCGGCCGGCCTGACCGAGATGCTTCTGGACGAAGTCGGACGCTGGCAGCAACGCTCAGCGCCGCCCGAGCGGCGGCGGATTGCGGAGTTCCTCGCGGCGATGCAAGCCCGATGGCTCGCGCGGGAGCTGATCGGGGCAGGGAAAGAGTGACACGCACATCTTGTGCGAAGCACCCTTCGGCCCTACGGGCAAAAGATGCCTGTCACCTTTTCCCTAGCGCGAGGGGGACAGTCCCCTGGGAACGCCTGCTTTGCCGTCAGCGAGGTTTTCGGGGCGGTGGGGCGGCTTCGATGTCGTCCCGATCAAGCGGATGCCAGAGCGGGAGTCCGTCGTGAGCCCGCTGGGCGAGGGTCTTGAGCTTGTCTTTGGTGCCCGGCATGGCCCCGGTCGCGTCAAACTCGTCGCTCGGCACTTCCGGCGGTTCATACTCCCAGAGGCCCAATTTGATGGCTTCCAGTACGGACTTCGGCACAGTTTCGCTCCTTCCACTCCATGCAGAGGGTCCCGTATCGAGGCCCAACACCGGCTGGTCACGGGCTCCGTATTGTCACCCCCCCAGCCGCTGAGCCACCTTCCCACATTCAAAGGGCTCAGTATCAGTTTTTTTGCCACGGTTGTCAAGCATTCTCCGCAGGTTCGCTCACAATCCTGCAATAATCGTTGCCACCACCGGCCGCACCGAATCCCCATCTTTCCGGTCCCCTACAATCGGACCACGCCTTCTCTGGCGGGATGGCCAGCATTCTTCCACGGCCCAACTGGGATTTGCCCCGGGAGGGCTTGATTTTCCCCGCCCGATCTTCTCTGCTGATCGGTCACGTCATCGCTTACGCCCGCTCGTTGCGGAGCCCCGGAGTTCGTCACCAAGAGAAACGGTACCAGGACTGCGATGGACCATGCACACGCCGACTCCGGCTCCGATAAGCCGTTGTTGACCGCGATTGCCGTCATTCTCGTCGTATACGCCATTACCGCGGTCTTCGGGTGGCCGGAAGCCGGGGCGCGCAAAATCGGCGAGGCCAATCATGCCAAACACATCGAACACGCCGAGCCCGCGGATCATGCAGCCGAGGCGACCGCCAAGGAGATCGATGCCGAGGAGTACGGTCTGGACATTCAAAAGGCCCCGCCGCCGTACTGGATGGTTATCCCGTTCGTGGCGCTGTTGGGGGCCATCGCCGTCCTGCCGCTCGTGCCCGCCACCGAACACTGGTGGGACAGCAACCTCAATCGGTTCAAGGTGGCGGCAGCGCTGGGCGCGCTGACGCTCTTGTACTACCTCTTCTTCCACGATTCGCCGATCGACGGCCACTTCCCGGTCCATTACGTCGTGGGACCGTCGCCCGGGGCGCTGAACTGGGCGCAGACCTGGACGGTCTTGGCCAACGCCATGCTCAACGAGTACGTCCCGTTTATCATGCTGCTGTTCTCCCTGTACACGATCAGCGGCGGGATTCGGATCACCGGCGATCTTCGGGCGCATCCGAAGACCAACGTGATGTTCATCGCCATCGGCGGCGTCCTGGCCAGCTTGGTCGGCACGACCGGCGCGGCGATGTTGCTGATCCGGCCGCTGTTGGAGACCAACCGGGAGCGCAAATACGTCGTTCACACGGTCATCTTCTTCATCTTCGTCGTGTGCAACTGCGGCGGCTGTCTGCTGCCGCTCGGCGATCCGCCCTTGTTCCTGGGCTACCTGCGGGGCGTCGATTTCCTGTGGACGCTAAACCTCTGGAAGGAGTGGCTCTTCGTCAACGGCCTGTTGTTGGCGATCTACTACCTGTTCGACCACTTCCGGTACTACCCTCGCGAGTTGCCGCCGGACGTCTCGCTGGACGAAACGCGGGTCTCGGGGCTGAAGATTACCGGGCTGTGGCCCAACGCGGTCCTCCTGTTGGGCGTGATTCTCTCGGTCGCCTTGTTGGACCCGAACAAGATCGTGCCGTTTACGGAGTTCCGGCCGTGGGTCTACCTGCGGGAGATCGTCCAGCTCGGGCTGGTCGGCCTGTCGTTGATCGGGGGCGAGAAAGCGGTCCGCCAAGAGAACAACTTCAATTACCACGCGCTGGTGGAGGTGGCCGCGTTGTTTTCGGGCATTTTCATTTGTATGCAGCCGGCGTTGCAGATCCTGGGGGTGCGCGGGCCGGACTTGGGGCTAGCCAGCCCGACGCACTTCTTCTGGGCGACCGGCTCGCTCTCGTCGGTGTTGGACAATGCCCCGACCTACGTCGTCTTCTTCGAGACGGCCCAAACGATCGAGGCGAGCCCCGGCGCCACTTTGGTGGCCGGCGTGCAAGAGCACCTGCTGGTGGCGGTCAGTCTGGGGGCCGTGTTCATGGGGGCGATGACCTACATCGGCAACGGGCCGAATTTCATGGTTCGCGCGATCGCGGAGAAATCCGGCGTCAAGATGCCCAGCTTCTTCGGCTACATGCTCTGGAGCTGCCTCATCCTGCTGCCGATCTTCGCTCTCACGACGTTGCTCTTCCTCTAACGGTTGACCGCCGTGTCCCACCTCGACATCACCACGGACGAGCAGCTTCGGGAGTACTGCCCACGGTTGGCCGAAGCGACGACGATCGGCTTCGACACGGAGTTCGTCTCCGAGCACACGTACCGTTCGCGGTTGTGCCTGGTGCAGATTGTCGCGGACGGCCAGCCGGCGATGATCGACGCGATGACGATCGAGGACATGACCCCGTTCTGGGAGGTGATCGCGCGGCCGGGCCACGAGACGATCGTCCACGCCGGGCGCGGCGAGGTCGAGTTCTGCCTGCACGCGGTCGGCCGGCCGCCGGCGGGGATGGTGGACGTGCAGATTGCCGCCGGGCTGGTGGGAATCGAATATCCCGTCGGCTACGGCGCGCTGATCTCGAAGCTCTTGGGCGAAAGCCCCGGCAAGCACGAAACCCGCACCGATTGGCGGCGCCGTCCCTTGTCGCGGCGCCAGATCGAGTACGCCATCGAGGACGCGCTGTACTTGCAGCCGCTTCGCGACAAGCTCTACCAGCGGCTGGAGTCGCTCGGGCGGCTCGGCTGGCTCCGCGAGGAAATGCAGTCCTGGCAAGAGGAAGTCCGAAGGACGCTGTTTCACGAACGGTGGCGCCGCGTGTCGGGCAACTCGGGGCTGGACGCCCGGGCAATGGCCATCCTCCGCGAGTTGTGGCAGTGGCGGGAACAGGAGGCCGAGCGTCGCGATATGCCCGTCCGCCGCGTGCTCCGCGACGACTTGATGGTCGAGATGGCCCGGCGGAAGACCGCCGAGATCAAGCGTATCGGCGCGGTGCGGGGCCTCGAACGCGGCGACTTGCGGCGACGGCTGCCGGAGATTGCCGCGGCGATCGCCCGGGCGCTGGCCCTGCCCGACGAAGAGTGCCCCGAGCGACATCGGCGCGACCAGGTGCCGGCGTTCTCGGTCTTGGGTCAGTTTCTGTTCTCGGCGTTGGGAAGCATCTGCCGCGACGCCCACCTTGCGCCGGGCCTGGTTGGCACGCCCGGCGACATCCGCGAGTGGATGGCCTACCGCGGCGGCGATCGGCAATCCACCGACCGACCGCCGCCGGCGCTCGCCCGGGGTTGGCGAGCCGAAGTGGTGGGCAACCTCTTCGATGATCTGCTCTCCGGCAAGGTCGCGATTCGCATCCGCGATTCCCGTTCGGATCACCCGCTTTCGTTTGAACGCTCGGAGCCCGGTCCATGACGCCCAAACAGCGCATCGAAGCCGTCTACCAGGGTCGAACGCCGGACCAGGTGCCCTTCATGCTCGACCTGTCCCACTGGTTCTATCACAAGAACCGGCTGCCCTGGGACCTCTCGAAGGCCTACGACAAGCCGGAATACGAGCTGATCGACTACCATAAGAGGGCCGGCGTCGGCTTCTACGTGCCCAACCTCGGAAGCTTCTTCGAGGTCCGCTACCCGCCGGACGTCGCCACGACGGTGACCAAAAGCGACGACGGCCGGACGATCACCTGGCAGCACGAGACCCCGCTGGGCACCATCCGCCGGTCCCGGGTGTGGAAGACGCGACCTACGCCTGGGGCATCGCTCGATGGGCCCTGCGGAGCGAGCCGGAATTGCGAGTGCTCGGCCACGCCCTGGCCGGTCGGACTTACTCGCCCCGCCCCGATCGCTATCAGGCCTGGGCCGACGCCGTCGGCGACTGCGGCGTGGTCTACGTCGGCCTCGGCTACAGCGGGATGGGCCAACTGCTGAACTACTGGCTCGGCGTCGAAGGCGTCATGTACGCCGTCGCCGACTGGCCCGAGACGGTGCACGAAGTCGTCGACCGGATCAACGCGAACACGCTCGACTGCGTCGACATGCTCGCCCGATCGCCGGTCGAGTTCGTCGTCATGGGCGACAACTTTTCGAGCGACGTGCAGCCGCCGCGGTTCTTCGACACCTGGTCGCGTCCGTTCTACGAAGAGGCGATCCGACGGCTTCACGCCGCGGGCAAGTTCGTCGCGGTCCACATCGACGGCAAGCTCCGCGGCGCGTTGGGGATGATCCGGGACGCGGGCGCCGACTGCGCCGACGCGGTCACACCGGCGCCGATGGGCGACCTCACCCCAACCCAATGCCGCGACGAGGCCGGGCCCGACTTCATCCTCTCCGGCGGCGTCCCGCCCAACCTCTGGCTCGCGAACGTCGACGTCGAGACGTTCAAGAAATCCGTCCTCGACTGGCTTGCCCTAAAGAACCGGAGTCCCCGCCTGATCGCCAACGCCGGCGACCAGGTGCCGCCGGGCGCGGACGAGGACCGCATCCGGATCATGCGCGACCTAGTGGAAGCACACGGACGGTACTGATACAACGAAGGTGCCCGGACTATTGTCCACAGTCCAATGACCGGAAAAGGGGACCGGAATAGGGCGACATTCTACTTTTTCTCTTGTGGGAGGTAAGAACCGGCGATAGAATCGGCCGTATGGCACGAACAGCAAGGGCATCGGTAGGTGGCGTTTGCTACCATGTGCTCAATCGCGGCAACGCGAGGGAGGAGGTGTTTTACAGGAAGGAGGACTACGCCGCTTTCCTCGATTTGATGGAGGAGGCGGAAGAACGCCTGCCGATGCGATTGCTCGCTTGGTGCCTGATTGCGAATCATTTTCATTTGGTGCTGTGGCCGCGCGGCGACGGGGAGACGAGCACTTGTGGACGGTCTTGCGTTACGTGGAGCGCAACGCTTTGCGCGCGAATCTCGTGGGCCGCGCGGAAGACTGGCCGTGGTCTTCGGCGACGGCGTTGGCTGGCGGGAAACGTGCGGCAATGTTGCACCCCGAACCGCTTCCCCGCAACAAGGACTGGCTCGATTGGGTCGACCGCCCGCAGGGCGAAGCGGAATTGGCGGCCTTGCGGAAGTGCATCGAGCGGGGCACGCCCTATGGACACGAGTCGTGGCAACATGCCACAGCAGAGCGTTTGGGCCTGGAAGCAAGCCTTCACCCACGTGGGCGACCCCGACTGCCAGGCAAAAGTAGAATGTCCCCTTGCCCCCCGGTATCGAGAACTAACCACGTAGTACGCTGACTGAGCCAACAGTGCTTGAATTCAAATACCGCCCCGATATTGATGGTTTGCGAGCAATTGCAGTCCTTCTCGTCTTATTCTTCCACGCGAACTTCGGTTTCTCCGGAGGTTACGTGGGAGTTGACGTATTCTTCGTCATTTCTGGCTTCCTCATTACTGGGCTCATTCTGAAAGAGCAACGGTCGGGCACATTCTCGTTGGCTGGTTTTTGGGAACGTCGAATACGTCGCATTCTTCCAGCGGTGATTTGTCTGGTCGCGGTGACGCTCGTGGTCGGCATCCTGCTACTCCTGCCGTATGATCTGGAGAAACTCGCTGAATCAACGGTTGCTCAACAACTGATGCTGGCTAACGTCTACTTCTGGAGGAATACCCGCTATTTTGATGGGGCAGCAGAGCTCAAGCCGCTATTGCACATGTGGTCGCTCGCTGTGGAGGAACAGTTCTATCTTGGATTTCCGTTCCTGCTCCTTGCCTGCAAACGGTTGCAGAGAAGTATCGTGGTGTCGCTGTTGTGTGGTCTGGGACTAGCTTCCTTCGCTGTCAGCGTGTGGGGATCCTATTCGCACCGTGACGCGACTTTTTATCTTCTGCCCACGCGAGCATGGGAGCTACTGGCAGGTTCTATTCTTGTCTTCTGCCCCGCCCCATCCCAATTCAAACCTTGGCAAGTTGATCTTATCGGCTGGCTTGGCCTCGGCGGGATCTTCTTTGCCGCGCTGTCGTACAACTCGTCAACGCGTTTCCCAGGTTCAGCGGCGTTATTGCCATGTCTTGGAACTGTCCTGGTCGTTTACTCGAATTCCTTCAGGCCAGCGATCGTTGGAAGAATTCTCTCGACGAAGGCGTTGGTCTCTCTTGGATTGATGTCGTATTCACTCTACCTTTGGCATTGGCCGATATTGGCCTACCAGAGATATTGGTTCGGTGAAATCCTTACCGTTTCGTCTAGGATTGTCGCTCTTTCGCTGAGTGTGTTTATCGCGTACATATCGTGGAAGTACGTAGAGCGTCCTTTTCGGAAAGGCGGTAGTGTCAAAAGCGGAAAGAAAGTAGTCTCCCTGGCGTTTTCCTGCTTCATGTGCTTAATCGTAGTTTCACTTTGGATAAGCAACGCCAAGGGCCTACCTGGGCGCATACCCGACAGGGCACTTCAATACATAGTGAGTAGCTCCATACCCCAAGGTTTTGCCGCGGACACGGACTCTGCCGGGCAAGGAGACCTACCACAACTGGGATCATGGAATGACACCAGAAAACCGATCGCTTTTCTGGTTTGGGGTGACAGCCATGCATATGCTATTTCAGAACTCTGCAATACGCTGGCGAGAGAGCATGACATTAGAGGTGCCATCGCAGCGCGAGCTAGCACTGTTCCTCTTCTCGGAACTTGGCGTCCCAGCAGCGGCAGACAGGCAGTCGAATGGAACCAATCGGTTTTGGAATTCGTGAAGAGTGGGCGAATCTCGAATGTGATCCTGGTAGCAAGGTGGGCTGGCAATATTGAAGGCCAGCCAAACGGGAAAATGAATACTCTGATCGTAGATGAGTACTCGAATGATGTCTGTCCGGAGGAATCAAAGGCCGCTTTGAGAAGAGGGTTTGAAAGAACAATCGCGGCACTGAAGGCTGTGGGAGTAAATGTTTGGGTTATGAAGCAGGTTCCCTTGCAGGCAACCGATCCTACAAAATCACTGGTTCTTGCTGTATACTTTGGACGCCGCCCACCGACGGGAGTGACGATTGAGACCCACATGAGGCGACAATCCAACGTCAACGAAATACTCGACTCTTTAGCTTCATCTAATCTGCGAATACTAGATCCGACCGATTACTGCTTCGATGCTTCCGGCCTCTCCAAGATAGGGGACGCGGAAAGCTCGTTCTATTTCGACGAAAATCACTTATCGAAGTGTGGTGCGGAGATTCTGCTACGGCCACTGTTAGAACCGGTATTCGAGAGAATTGCTGTCCACAGCAAAGGGGTCTATGCGCAAGTACAGCACAGGCCACAGAATTTGCATGCCGCCGGTGGCACCGACGATCTTCCGCAACAGCGTTGCCACCGACAATGAGTGATTTCGGAAGATCGTCGGTGTTGCGGAGCAACAAGAGGATTTGCCTCACGCCCGGGCCGGCGGCGTGCTGAGCGACGCCAATCCTCCCGGTGCTGCGCACCACCGACGATTCTCCGGCCTCGTCTTCTCCAGTGGAGAGCCAACTCCGGAGAATCGTCGGTGCCACCCGGGGTCCGCTATTTGCCGCCGAGCATCGCCTCGTACCGGATCATCCCGCACAGCGCATGCTGGACGTAGTCGATGCGAACCTCGCTCATCCGGGCGGGGTCGAACTTGGCGTAGCGAGGATCGTCTTCGGGCACCGGGCGG
>JAPLNP010000093.1 GCA_026401055.1 Planctomycetia bacterium | reverse complement strand
CGCGCAGTTCGACCGTATCCATGATAAAGTCCTCCAAAAGACTTCCATGACACGCCGAACCGGCCAGTTCGATTCACCATCCCTCCTGTATGCCTCAAACCGCGAAAACCTCCAATAGCAAAATGATGTTGTAGAACTAGAGCGTTTCAGGTTGTCGAAGCCTGATGGAGAATATGATGACGCAGTGGTTAGGAGTATCGAAGAGTTCTTGCCCTATCGCAATGAGGCCGTTCAACTTCTCACTGCCGTGGCGCAGTACTCGCCGACCACAGAGTTCACGCAACGAATCCACCGTCTGTTCGAATCCTTGATTCCGTACATGAGGAGACCTCCCGACTGCGCTGCATGGCGTGATTGGGACTTCGACAATTTCCGGTTCGTGGTTCACGAATTGTTTCTTTATGGGTTGGCTGCGCTGTTGAAGCACGACCGGATAGACCAAGCGAACCTGCTCCTTGGAAGGCAGTACTACCTCCCAGAACACCCAGACCATGGCGAGAGCACAATGGTCAGCTTTGCGGTGTTCCACCACTATATGAAATCGCTCGAACATCGGTGCAAACGGTTGAATCTCCGGCGCCTGTCACTTCGAGCCGATCTATTGAAGGAACGATGCAAGGGGACAGGAATCGACTTCCGTCATCTGATGCAAGCGGACTTCGTCGTATTCATGCGGGCGGCGGTGGACCACGCCTCTTGGTGGCCTGAGACATTGCTGTATGCCGGGCACTCGGCTGGCCCCTTCGAAATCTTTGCCAGGTGTGCATCACGGGCCCAGTTCGATCGCGTCAGGATCCTGCTTGCTATCAACGCGCCGAGGGACCTAGAACCTCTGTTCACGAGGTTTGAAGATGGCTCACAGCGATTCCCTAGTTGGGAGTCCGACACTTTTGACCCTGGGGCACTGCTTGGATATGAACATCTAGCCACTCGCCCATAGCGGCGGGGTGGCGCAGACAGTCATGTAGCGAGCGGCGAGGCCGCCGAACGCTTGGTGGGGCTCGGAAACCGGCTTCTTGGCGAACTGCGGTCTGTTGGGATTGTTGCGTTTGGCCGGCGGCGGAGGGGCAGTGGGATTGCGGTTTGCTCGACCCACCCTACGGATTTGTGAATTGGCGAGAAGGCGTGTCAACGATAAGCCTGGACACGGCGCCCAGGCGTCGGTGGCAGGGAATACCTTTCGCGCGTTCAGCCGTCACACGGCGAGGCGTGCGAGCGACCCTGTGGACTACCACTTTGGCGGGGGTGGTGGTGGTGGTGGTGGTGGCTTAACCGTGTCCTGTGGTGGGTTGCCGATGTGGCCAGCCTGTTTCTGCCCATCTCCTGGTGCTGGCCTTGGTTGCGGCGGTGGCGGTCGACGCTCTTCGGTTGTCATAACGTAAACCCTCCAATGTAGTAGAGGCTTCTCATTCTTCCTTCTTTGGCGGCGCGGGCGGTGGCGGTGGCTTCACGGCTTCCTCTGCCCGAGGTGGTCCCACGTAGCCGAGGCCGTCGCGTGGCATCTGCGTCGTGAAACGGCGGTCGCGACCTCCGTGTTGACGACTCGGAATCGGCTGCGGGCTAATCTCCTCATTTGCCATTATCTGCCTCCACGCCCTGCGTGTCCACACGTTCATCGATTCTTACGGTCGTCTCAGCAGCCGTTGTCGGCTCCATGGTCGTGACCATCTCTACAGCGGACGCCGGTATGATAAGCCTCTCAACCCCCGTCATGGGGAGTCTCTTGTTTTCGTCCAGAAGCCATTCTACGTGGACCATGATGAAGCGACCGGAATCCAGGTAGTCCGGCCATTCATACGGCCACCCGTACAAACGCCGTCCGTCTTTCAAGTGCAGAACGACGAACCGCCGCGCGTCCTCGTTGACAAGACCAAACAGTTCCGTGGGATACGAAGTCCTGGTGCTTATACCCCATTCGTACAAGCGCTGATGAAGCTTGTTCGTGTTGGCAAGCCAGGCAAACAGCAGTCCAAGAACAATGGCCGTGAGGAAAGAATAGAAAAGCGAGATTCCTTCTGTCCATGGTCCCAGTGCTGCCAGGCGTCCCAAGCACAAGAGAACGCTCTGAATGGCCGTAACGGGGAATTGGATGAATGCCGAGAAGATCAGCGCCTGGACAATCCGCTCAAACGGGTTGCCGCGTTTGTGCGCGGTCAGGCCAAAGAAGACCCACGCCGTAAGGAATCCTGGAAGCAGCTTGTAGACTAAGAGCAGAACTTCCTCGGACACTTCGGGCATTTCCGCTACTCCTCAAAGGCTGCAGCATCCCCCAGATTCTACGTCATTCTACGACGCGTTCGTACCGTGTCAATCCTGAGCCGGCTGCCGGGGACCTTCCAGCCCGGCCTGCTCGGCTGCGGAGCCGCCGGGTTTGTCAACCCGGCCTACTCGATTCAACCCCGCCTACTCGACCTTCCATTCGAGGATTCCGGCGGACCAGGGCGGGGATAATTCGGCTTCGATCCGTAGGGCGGTGGTTTCGATGGGCGTGAAGGTCACGCGGTTGTAGCGGTCGATGGCCGTGGCGTACTCGCCGGCGCCGGCGACCGGCTTCCACTCGTCGCCGTCTTTATAGAGCAGCTTCCACGACTTCGGCGCGCGGCAATGGCGCTGCACCCGTTCGTCGTCGAACCAGTAGACTTCGACGGCGGAGACTTTTTGCGGCGAGCCGAAGTCGTATTGCACCCATTCCTTCGTGCCGCGGTGGTCCCACCAGGTGAACCGCGGGATCGTGTGGTCGCAGGAGTCTTTCGGCTCGAGTTGGTCGTTCAGGGCGGCGAGGACGCTCAGGTCGCCGTTGGTCGAGTGGGAAGCCGACGCCGTGCTCAGCTCTGCCGGCGGGATCGGCGTCGAGGGGCCGAGCGTCGCCGGGTCCAACGGGCGGTAGAGCTTGTCCTGCCATGCCGGATCGTCCGGGTTTGCCGTCCGCGACGTGCCGTCCTGGCGTACCCAGACGGCCATCGCCCCCGGCTCGCGATGGTCCCAGGCGTAGTACGGCACCGCGGTGATCGGCCGTCCGTCCCGGGCGACGCCCTTGATGCACGTCACGCCGCCGAGCAGGTCCGGGCGATCTTCGGCCACGAATTTCGGGTCGTGCGGCAGGACGATGTTGTGTACCGCGCCGTTGTTGTCCACGCCCTCGAAGCAGTAGACGATCGGCCCGCGCTGGATCGCCACGCGGCTGGCGTCCGCCGCCACGCGGGGATGGGCCTCGATCCGTTCGGGCTCCATCGGCAGCGCCAGCTCGATTACGTCGCCCGGCTTCCAGGAGCGATTGATCCGGGCGTAGCCCTTGTCCACGTCGAGCTTGTCGACCGGCGTGCCGTTGACAGCGAGCTTCGCGCCGCGGCACCACGCGGGAATTCGCAAGTTGACGGCGAACTCGGCCGGGGCTTTCGGCGCGACGGTGAGCTTGACCGCGCCGTCCCACGGATAGCGGGTCTCCTGGGTCATCGCGACCACGCCGTCGCCCAGCGGCACGTTGCCCGTGCCGGCGATGTAGAGGTTGACGAAAATCTGCTTGCCGTCCTGGGCGTAGACGTAGCCCGGCAGGGAGGGCAGAACGCGGATCACGTTGGTCGGGCAACAGGCGCAAGGGTAGAACGGCTGCCGGTGGTGCTTGCCGTCGCTGGCCAGCGGATTGACGTAGAAGAACTGCTTGCCGTCGAGGGCCACGCCGGAGAGGAAGCCGTTGTAGAGCACCCGTTCGAGCACGTCGGCGTATTTCGCGTCGGCACACATCAAGCTCAGCCGGTGGTTCCAGAGGATCATGCCGATCGCCGCGCAGGTCTCGCAGTAGGCCGACGCATTGGGCAACTCGTAGCGGTCGCCGAACGCCTCTCCCTCGGCCCGGGCGCCGATCCCGCCGGTGACGTACATCTTTCGCCCGACGACGTCGTCCCAGAGTCGATCCATCGTGCCGATGAAGCCCTGATCGCCGGTGTACGACGCGACGTCCGCCACGCCGCAGTAGAGGTACATCGCCCGAACCGCGTGGCCGACAATCTCGTCTTGCTCGCGGATCGGCTTATGGTCCTGGAAGTACGGGCCGTAGAGCGTGTGCCCGGCGGCATTGCCCCGTTGGTCGAGGAAGAATCGGGCGAGATCGAGATACCGCTTCTCGCCGGTGGCCTGGTAGAGCTTGACCAGGGCCAGTTCGATCTCCTCGTGGCCGGGCACGTCCATTCGCCGGCCGGGTCCGAAGGTCTTGTCGATCAGATCGGCGTACTTGACGGCCACGTCCAGCAGGGTTCGCTTGCCCGTCGCCCGATAGTGCGCCACCGCCGCCTCGAACAGATGGCCCGCGCAGTAAAGCTCGTGCTTGACGCGGCAGTCGGTAAACCGCTTGCCGGGCTCGACGAGCGTGTAGTACGTGTTCAGGTAGCCGTCTTTCTGCTGGGCGGCGGCGATGCTGGCGATCACCTTGTCGACCGTCTTTTCCAGCACGGGATCGGGATGGTCGGCCAGCGTGTAGGAGGCACCCTCCAAAACCTTGTAGACGTCGGAGTCGTTGAAGAAGATGCCCTCGAACTTGCCCTCGACCGTGCCGGCGGCCTTGTCGAAGTTGCTCAAGCGTCCGGTCTGCTCGCACCACAGGAAGTTGTGCGGCAGCGAGCTGGCGCGGTTGGTCGCCAGCCGCGGCGCCCAGAAGGCGTCCCGGAGCTTCACCTCGGTAAACGGCACGGCCGAGAGCTTGCGGTGGGTGGGGCCTTCGGAGGCCGTCGCGCCCGGGGATGCCAACAGCAGGGTCAGGAGAATTGCAGCACGTTTCATGGTTTCGCTCCGCTGGTTCGCATTGTCGCCTTTCGCTCCGCGAAAGTGGCGTTCTTTGGCCTTTCGCTTCGCGAGAGACCGCTACTTTCGCGGAACGCTACTTTCGCGGAGCGAAAGGCGACAATTGTTGATTCGCCAATCCCTGGCGGCTCGCCACGCCCTTCGTTCCTCAGGGCGTGCCACCCAAGCGTCACTTCTCCGGAAATATCGTCTTGAGAAACTTGCACTGCGTCCGATAGTCGGGCACGACGCCGTTGGGCTTGGCGGATTCGAGCTGGATCCAGCCGCAAAAGCCGGCGTCGTCCATGGCCTGGCGAACCCGCTTGAAGTCGATCCTACCCTCCTGCCCGAGCATCGAAGAGCCGTCCTTGGCGTGGAACTCGCACAGCAGGTTGTGTTTGCCCAGTTCGCGGATCTCGGTGTAAATGTCGTAGCCCTTGTCGGTCGAGTTGCCGACGTCGTAATAGACCTTCACGGCCGGGGAGCCGATCCGGTCGATGATCGTCATGTTGTCCTTGGCGCTGAGGTAATTCTCCAGGGCCAACGTGATGCCCTCTTTCTCCGCCCGGGGCGCCACGGCCTTGATGACGCGGATGAATTCGTCGATCTCCTTGGTTGCTTTCATGTCGAGATTGCCGTTGCCGAAGCAGGCGGGCATGCTCAACGTGATTCCCAGGGCCTTGCAGACGTCGATGCTCTGGTCGAGCCACTTGGCCGCTCGGGGATCGCTTTTCAACGGCACCTGATTCATCTCGGTTAGCGCCAACGAGGCGATCGCCAGACCGGTTCGCTTCGTGGCGGCGAGATAGGCGTTCTGCACCTCGGGCTTGGTCATGTGGATGCCGTTGTCGAGGTTGCCCATGCTGACTTGGACGCCGTCGAGCCCGATCTGGTGGGCGACGTCGAAGCACGCCGGGCTCATCGCCCCCAACGACCATTCGCAGGCCCCGATCTTGAAGCCGCGCGACTCCGGAGCGGCCAGCAGGGGCTCGAACCGCGAGGCCATCGCGGCCAAGGTTCCGGCGCCAACGGTCCGGCGAAGCATCGTCCGCCGCGTGATCTTGCGAGGGGAAATCGACATAACGGTTCCTCCGGGAATAGAGTCAAAGGATACGAGACAAGTTTACTTGTCCGGCGAGCCGATTACCAGCATGGCCGCCCGCCGCGACCCCCCATTGTGGGTGTAACGTGCGGCGATTGACAGTCGGCAGCCCGGCCCTAAGATATTGTGGATACACATTACCTTCGATCGCATCGCCCGGAAGACCAAGTTGGACGCACGAAGCCGCCGCCGATTTGACGAACTGCTCGAACGCGTGTTGGCGGAGCTTCCGCCGATGATCCACGAGTTGATCGACCAGGTTCCGCTGCACGTCGAGGATTATCCCTCCCAACGTGTAATGGAGGATACTGGCGCGCGATACCGCGAGGACCTCTGTGGGCTGTACACGGGCATCCCGCTGACCGAACGGAGCGTCATGCAGTCCGGCACCCTGCCCGACGTCGTGACCATCTACCGCGAGGGCATCCTCGCAGCCGCGGCCGACCGCGATGGCCGTGTCCGCAACAGCCGGCTCCTGCGCGAAATCCGCGTCACCGTCCTGCACGAGTTGGGCCATCACCACGGACTCGACGAGGACGACCTGCGCGAGCTGGGCTACGGGTAGTCAGGACAACAACACCATGAACGATTCATCCCCCGACCGCGCGCCGCACGTCTTCCGCCTCTGCCCGGAGGACAACGTCGCCGTCACGTCCGCGACGATCCGCGCCGGGCAGACGGTCCCGTTCGAGGGCCGAACGCTCGCCGCGCGGAACGACGTCCCCACCGGACACAAACTCGCCGTGGCGACGATCCCCGCGGGCGAAAAAGTAATCAAGCATGGCGGCCCCATCGGCTCCGCCACCCGCGACATCCAGCCCGGCGAGTACGTCCACACCCACAACCTCAAGAGCGACTACCTGCCGACGTTCACGCGGCGAGGTGGCACCGACGGAGGGCTCTAAACACAGTGCCACTGGCTTTGCCAGTACCGTGATTACCCACGCCACAGCAGAAGTATTGGCGCGGTAAGAACGGCCGAGAAGAGGGAATTGGCATCAGATTTGGAGAATCCAGCGAAGATAGGTGTATGTGAAGTGCCTATACTACCGAAGGCCGCAGAATAGCGTAGGGGTGCAGCAATGGATCGGATTAACCTGCAAGTAGCCCAAGATCATGTCCTATCCCTCACAAAACTGCGAAAACCAATTATCGCAATCGAGGAATTGATATGGAATTCTCTTGACGCAGATGCGGACCTAGTTGAGGTCACGCTCTGCTTCAACAAGGCGGGAGGACTGGATCGTATTCGTGTCTCGGATAACGGGAATGGGATTCAGCGCGACCAATGCGAAGTCGCGTTTGGGCATCTTGGTGGCTCTCCGAAGCTCACGATGCAGACTACCCCGAAGGGACGCCGCCCCCACGGCAAACTCGGCCGGGGGCGGTTCAAGGCTTTTGGCATTGGAAGGGAAGTTCTCTGGACGAGCCGCTACGAGGAGGATGGCCACTGCTACAAGTTCGAGATTCGGGGAAGGAAGGCGTCGATTTGTAGCTTCGATGTTGGCGACGCGATCATTCTCAAGAAGGGGTCGCACGGAGTTGACGTGGTAATATCGGGGATCGACAGCAACTTCCCATCGCTCGCCAATGCCGAAGATGCCGCCAGCGAGTTGTCACGGCGGCTTGCGTTGTACTTGAACGCATATCCGAGGATCGTCATTAAGTATGACGGCCAAGTCGTCGACCCCAAAGCTCTTGAGGAACACGTTCAATCATACGCAGTCCAGACGAAGGCAGCTTCTGGGGAACCGGTTGACGGCGAGTTAACCATCATTGAATGGAAGTGTCCAGTCGACAGGACGCTGTATCTCTGTGATCGCCACGGATTCGCGCGAGATGAACGGAATCCTGGCATTCAAGCTCCAGGCTTCGAGTTCACGGCCTACTTCAAGTCCCCCGTCGTGGAACGCCTTGATGCAGACAACGCGTTTGGACTTGACGATCTCAACAGTGAGTTGAAAGACGTTATCGCTGTGTGCAAGGATGCTTTGCGGACTCATTTTCGCAAGAGGGAGAGCCGTCGAACGGAGGACCTGGTAAAGCGATGGCGGCAGGAAGAGGTCTACCCATACAAGGAGGAGCCAACCGACCCGCTGAGGAAGGCTGAACGCGAGGTTTTCGACGTTTGTGCATTCAAGGTCCATGAGTATCTGCCCAATTTCGACACCACCGAGCAGAAGAGCAAACAACTTACCTTTCGACTGATCCGCGAGGCGTTGGAATCGAATCCAACCACGCTCCAGACGATTCTGCGGGAAGTTCTTGCGTTGCCGCCAGAGCAGCAGGATGAATTGGCCACACTTCTTGATCGCACCAGCCTTGCGGCAATCATCAACGCTGCCAATCTCGTTCTGAATCGTCTCACGTTCCTCGTCAGCCTCGATTCGCTGCTATTTGGGGATTTCAAGAAGACGCTCCGCGAACGGTCCCAGTTGCATCGCATCCTTGTTGATGAACTGTGGATATTCGGGGAACAGTACACCATCGGCGTGGATGACCAATCGCTCAAATCGCTGCTAGCCAAACACATTACCCTTCTCGGGCGTGACGACATCGCGCCGGCGACCGGACCAGTGACAGACCTCGATGACAGGGAACGGATTGTAGATTTGATGTTGTATCGACGGTTTCCGATGGGAATCCCAGAACAGTATGAGCATCTGGTGATCGAACTCAAACGGCCGGCCTGTGTGCTAGGCAAGAAGGAGATTGGCCAAATCCGCGATTATGCCTTTGCCGTGATTGACGACGAACGGTTCGACAAACGCAAGACCCGATGGAGATTCGTTTTGTTGGGCAACAACCTCGACGGCTATGCCGAGCATGAATGCAACGTGGACTCGAAAGAGTATGGGCACATCTATTCATCCAAGGACGGGTTGGTCGACATCCACGTCATGCGGTGGTCCACGGTCATCGACCAAGCGAAATGGCGATACGAGTTTCTTCGCAAGGAACTCGAAGCAAGAATCACGACGGACGACGGCCTAGCGTATCTCCGCCAGAAGTACCCAGAGTATTTGCCGTGAAGACGCCAACACGGTGAGGTGCTCGCTCAGAGAAGGTTGTCTATCCAATTCGGTCACTCAAGCGGCACCACAACGACCCCAGACGTATTGGCCGGCAACCAGTGCGAGTCCGGCGAGAAAGACTAGCCCGACGTGCTCGGGAACGCTATTGAGTGTGTCTGCAGCGTTCCCAATGAGAAACGGCTCCTGACACTTTTTCTCTCGACAGTGTGACCCACCCGCGTGAGGACATCCGAGTGATCCGAGCCTACCTACGATCCGACGGCCGCAAGGGCATCCGCAACGTGGCGGTGGTCGCCTATTTGGTCGAGTGTGCCCATCACGTTGCCCGGGAAATCGCGATTCCGATGCGCGAGCGGAACGTCCACCTGATCGGCTTTCCCGGCTGCTATCCCAACGCCTACGCCGCGCGGATGATGGAGCGGCTTTGCACCCATCCGAACGTCGGGGCCGTGCTGCTGGTCAGCCTCGGCTGCGAGAGTTTCGACGAGGCGCGGCTGGCCGAGGCGGTTCGGGCGTCGGGGCGGCCGGTCCGGTCGCTGGTGATTCAGGAGTCCGGCGGCACGGCGCGAACGGTCGCCGCCGGCCGGGCGTGGCTCGAAGAGGTCCTCGTGGAACTTGAATCCACGCCCCGGGCCGAAATGAGCGTCGACGAACTCGTGGTCGGCACCATCTGCGGCGGCTCCGACGCCACCAGCGGACTGACCGCCAATCCCGCCGTCGGCCGGGCGTTCGATCTGTTGGTCGACCGCGGGGCGACCGCCATCTTTGAGGAGACCGGCGAGTTGATCGGCTGCGAAGGGCTCATGGCCCGGCGGGCGGCGACCGAACCGCTGGGCCGCGAGATCATCGCCTCGGTCGAGAAGGCCGCCCGATACTACGAAGTCTACGGGCACGGCAGCTTCGCCCCCGGCAACGCCGACGGCGGACTGACGACGATCGAAGAGAAGTCGCTCGGGGCGTACTCAAAAAGCGGGCGCTCGCCGATTGCGGGCCTGATCAAGCCGGGCGACGTCCCGCCGCGCGGCGGGCTCTATCTCCTGGACGTCGTGCCCGACGGCGAACCTCGCTTCGGTTTCCCGAACATCTCCGACAACGCCGAGATTGCCGAACTCGTGGCCTGCGGGTCGCACGTGATCCTCTTCACCACGGGCCGCGGCTCGGTCGTCGGCTCGGCCATCTCGCCGGTGCTGAAGGTCTGCGCCAATCCCGAGACCTACCGCCGGATGGCCGACGACATGGACGTCAACGCCGGCCGCATCCTCGACGGCGCCGCCACGCTGGACGACGTCGGCCGCGAGATCGTCGACAAAATCCTCCAAACCGCCGCCGGCGCGCCCACCGTTTCCGAACGCCTCCTGCACCAGGAGTTCATCCTCGGCTACAAGACGTTCGAGCCCTGCGGTGCGGCGTGTTTGCCGAAGAAAAGGTGACAGGCACCGAATTTGGGGAAACTGGATGGATAGTCCCGAAACACCGAGTTCCTCGATCATGCCGATCACCTCAGCCGGCAACAAGACCGCCCGTCGACTGAGGTTCCGCTACACCATCCGCAGTCTGCTGGTCCTCACCGCGATCATCGCCTTGTGGCTTGGCCATGTGACGAATCGTGCCCGCAGGCAGCGCGAAGCCGTGGCGGCCCTTGTCGAAGTCGGCGCAGAAGTCAGATATGACTGGCAAAGTTTTCAGAACCGTGACGAGGGACCTAGCGGGCCCAGGTGGCTCCGAGAACTGATTGGCGACGAGTACTTCCAGGACGTCGTGAGTGTGCGTTATCACGGTGTGCCGGAGACGGTCTCAGATGTCGAAAGTGCCGGAACCCGCCCTCCGGATGATCCGTTTGCGTTAGACCCAGGTGAACGCCGTCGAGATCCATCGGAAGAGGAACTGAAGTGGCTTAGCGCATTACCGAAACTGCGCTCTCTCGACCTCGATCAGTGCGGGCGGTTGCCCGCCGGGTTCTGGAAATCGGTTCCGAATTTGACGTCTTTCAATGTCTACGGTGATTCCGATAATCTCCTCTCGGACACGGACCTCGAAGGCATTGGTGCGCTGAGACGCCTCGAACATCTCGCGATTATTGGCTCGTCCATCTCCGATTCCAGCCTTGCCGAGATCGCACGACTGAAAACACTTGAATATCTGTGTGTAATGTCCCAAGAGGGCACGGATGAAGGCATCGCCCAGTTGGGACAGCTTCCACGACTTCGCACGCTCCGCCTGAGCGGCACGCAAGTCAAGGGTCCGGGTCTGGCAAATTTGGAGAGCCTGGAGGATCTTAACCTTGACGGCACGGCGATTGATGACGCGGGTATGGCCTATCTGCGTCCTCTGCGCCAATTGTCTCGCCTTGACCTGAGCCATACAGCAGTTACGGGTCGGGGATTGCGCGAATTGCGTCATCTGCCAAACCTCAGTATCCTGCGTCTTTCAGGCCCCGCAATCACAGATCTGGCGATGTGCGAACTGGAAGGTCTCAGCAACCTCGATCGTCTCGAACTGGGGAGCGTGAAGGTGAGCGGTCAGGGCATCGCGGAACTCGGCCGTTTGCCGAAGCTCTCGCATCTGCGGCTGTTCAATGAAGACATTAACGACGAGGATTTGAGGCAGTTCGAGAAGCTCAAGTCAGTCCAGTCATTGGAACTGCTCTGTCCTCTAGTCACTCGCACAGGCCTTTTGCATCTGAAGAAGATGCCGAAGCTGCGATCCGTCATGTTTTTCGCGGGCGGTGCGTGGTCAGTTGACGAACGAAAGCAAACAGAACAGGCCATGGCCCCCATACCCATCGCCTGGGATCATCCTAATTGACGCCAACGCATAAGGAAACGGCCCTCACATATACGAAGACCGTTGACAATAGCCGGTGCGTGCGAGCACGCAGCCTACCGACTGGACAACGTCGGCCGCGAGATCGTCGAGCGCGTATTGAAAACCGCCGCCGGCGCGCCCACGGTCTCCGAACGCCTCCTGCACCAGGAGTTCATCCTCGGCTACAAGACGTTCGAGCCCTGCGGCCCGGCGTGTTTGCCGAACCGTAGGCTGGGGTCGTGACCCGGCGCCGTGAAGGTGGATGGGCGACGGCGCGGGGTCGCGACCGGCCTATGATTCACCGCAATCCCTTCTCCCGGAGCATCGCGTCGGCCCAGGCGGTGTCGGACGGCTCGAGCGGCGGAACCGGCTCCGAGCGGTAGTCCAGATTGTCGTAGCGGCCGTTCTCGTAACAGCGGTTCACCAGCGGCTGCAACGCCAGCGGGACGTCCTCGTCGGTCTCGCGAAGGGGGATACGGACGATCGGCAGACGCTCGTCGAGCCCCGCGCGGTAGACCTCGACCACGTTCGGCTTCCCGCCGCGCCGGACGCAAACCTGGTACGTCGTCCGATGTGATGGCGGAATCCGCTCGGGCGGCAAGCTGAGCACCCGCCTGCCGGTCCGCGTCAAATCGATCTCGACCAGACTGGCTCCAGCCGCCGTGACCTCGCGCTGCTTCTGGAGGTAAAGCTCCTGCCCCTCGCCCGGCATCTTGTTCGACGGACTGAGGAACTCGATCACCGTGATTACCCGATTTCCCGACCCGGCATCGACAATCTCGATGAATCCCTGGGTCAGTGGTTCGTCGTCAAGGTGAACCAGCAGGGGCTCGTCGACGGCAAGTTCGGCGGCGGGCGAGCGCTTGGGAGCCGCCGAACGCGGCCGCTGTTCGACAACGTGAACGTCCGGATAGATCGACCGGTAGCGCGGAGCCTCCGATTCGACGAAGACCCGCTCCTCCACCCGAGCATGAAGCGGCTCCGGCAGCAGCGTCTGGAGCACGTCGCCGGAATAAATGACCAGACGCTGATGCACTTCGCGCCAATACGTCTCCAAATAGGGATCCATGCCGGGGAAGGGGCTTCTCATGGTTGCTCCTCGGAAGTGGCATCGCGACTCGGGCGTGGAACCGATCGCCGCCATCGCGGCAAGCCATACCCATTGTAGCCTGGGCGGCCGCCCAGGTGGAGTCCCGGCTTGTGGCTGCAAAAAAGGTGACAGGCACCAAATCTGGGAAGAATAGGAAGGATAGCGGCGGACAGAATGCCCGGATTGCCCAGATTTGGTGCCTGTCACCCTTCTTCGTTCTGGGTGGCACATGATTGACGACCGGTGTCCCGTGTTGCCATATTTATTGCCGGCCCGAATCACGATGAGATGCCGAGCCGCGTGATCCTTGCACGTGGCAGGTTCGTCTCCCACGACGGACGGCGGTTCAACTGAGTCTTCAAACGGGAGATCTCCATGTACTCGAAACTCGTCGGTGCTCGGCGACACATCCCATCGAACCGCAAGTTCCTGGCTGTTATGATGGCGGCACTGGTTCTGGTCCCCGCGGCGATAACGGGCCACGCATCCGCCGCCGATCCTCCCATGCCGCGTCTGCCGAAAATCCGCGTTGCACCCGACGGCCGGACCTTCGTGACCGAAGATGGCAAGCCATTCGTTCCGCTGGGGGTGAACTACTATCGTCCGGGCACGGGTTGGGCTCCGCAACTCTGGAAGAAGTTCGACGCCGAGGCTACCCGGCGGGACTTTGCCCGAATGAAGGCCCTGGGCGTCAATTGCGTCCGGGTGTTTTTGAGCTACGGTTCCTTCTTCATGGAGCCGGACACCCTGTCGCCGGAAGGACTGGCGAAGTTTGACCAGTTCCTGGCCATGGCGGAGGCGGCGGGCGTTTACGTCCATCCCACCGGGCCGGACCACTGGGAAGGCACGCCGGCCTGGGTGTCCAAGGATCGCATCGCCGACCCGGACGCGCTCGCCGCGGTGGAGACGTTTTGGAGGATGTTCGCCGATCGCTATCGCGGGCGGTCCGTCATTTTCGCCTACGACTTGCTGAACGAGCCGGCCGCGGGTTGGGACAGCCCGGCGATGTCCGCCAAGTGGAACGCCTGGCTCCAGTCGCGCTACGGAAGCGCCGAGAAGACGGCCGAGGCCTGGGGCGCGAGTCTTGATTCGGTCCAATGGGGCAAATTGCCCGTCCCCGCGGCCAAGGACAGCCCGAACGACCGCCGGTTGCTCGATTACCAGCACTTCCGCGAGGCCGTCGCGGACGAGTGGACGGGGCTCCAAGTGAAGGCGATCAAGGCGGCCGATCCCCAGGCGCTGGTGACCGTCGGACTGATCCAGTGGAGCGTGCCGGCGCTGCTTCCCGGCGTGCAGCACTACTCGGCATTCCACCCCCGGCGCCAGGCGAAGCTGCTGGACTTCCTGGAGGTGCATTTTTATCCCCTGGAGTCGGGCTTCTACGACTACGCCAACGATGAGGCCGAGCGCCGCAACCTAGCCTACCTCGAGAGCGTTGTGCGAGAAGTCGCCGCGGCCGAGAAGCCGGTTGTCCTGGCGGAATTCGGATGGTACGGCGGGGGCAAGCTCACCATCGACGATGGCCGCCACCCCGCCGCCACCAGCCAACAGCAGGCGAGGTGGTGCCGCCAAGCGGTCGAAACGACGCGGGGATTGGCCACCGGCTGGCTCAACTGGGGCTTCTACGATCATCCCGAGGCCCGGGACGTGAGCCAGCTCACCGGCCTTCTCTCGGTAGACGGCAAGCCGAAGCCGTGGGCGGACGAGTTCGAGCGATTGGGGGGCTCGCTGGCCGGGCAAGTCCAGGCCCCTTTGCCTCTCGGCCCGCGCCCCGAACTGAATTGGGACCGCTGCGTGACAAGCCTTCAAGCGGGGCGCGAGTTTCGCGAGGAATACTACAAGGCGTTCCTCGCGCGCCAACGGCGGTCCAACGAAAACAGCCCATGAGGCTGAACAATCGCTTCGAGGACGTCGAAAGCGGCTCGCCGAGCTTGGAGATTCGGGAAACCGTCTCGTTGCCTCGCAACGCCGACGATTCTCCGAAATCGTCTTCTCACATGGAAGGCTAACACCGGAAAATCGTCGGTGCCACCCGACCACTCCCAACCACCTCCGGCCGCTACTCGAACCGCAGCGAATACAAATCGGCGTCTTTCATCACGAATCGCAGTCGCACCGTCTTGCCGGCCAGCGGGCCGACGTCCTGCCGGCCTTTCCACGAAACCGAGCGGCCGATCTCGTTGCCGATCAACTCGTCGGCCTCCGCAAGCGCGTAGCCCGGTATCGGCTTGCCCGAGGCGTCCTGAATCTCGACGCGAATTCCGCCGGGCGCCGACGTGGCGAAGTTGATCGACAGCCGCTTGCCCGAGAAAGTCAACGGCCGCGTGAGCATCTCGCCGCCGTCGTAGTCCGCTCGGACCGACGCGAAACCGTCCAGCCGGAGCGTGAACCGTCGCAGCCGGGCGGTTGGTTGGGCGTAGTCGTTCTGGACGTAGAACGACATTTCGTCCGGGCCGGTCTGGACGATGTTCAGCGCCGCGTAGTTGGTGCGCGAGACCCAGTTCTTCAGGCCGATGCCCGGGCGGAAGAAGCCCTCCATGAACGTCCGGTCGTAGCGATTGCCCCCGCGCGAGGTCAACAGCACGACGTCCGAGATGTCCTTGAAATAGTCCGGGGCGACGTTGATCGCCTTGGCCTGCTCGTCGGAGATGACCTGCCGGCCGGGCATGAACCGCGCGGCGGTCGCCACGTAGAGGTGCTCCGCGCGGAAGTACACGCCCGTCTGATTCGTGTAAAGGTGTTCGATCGGCGCCTGGCCGTCGCCGTGGCGGAATTCCATCGCGACCGGCGGCGTCCAGTTGACGTAATCGCGGCTGGTGGTCCGCGAGATCCACCGCACGTCGTTGTTCCAGGTGCGGAAGTAGCAGACGTAGCACTCCTCGCTCGGCGACCAGAAGGACACGTTCTGCGAATCGAACGCGAACGGCTTGCTTTCGAGGACGGGCTTCTCCTGGAGCTTCCGCCAGTGCAGCCCGTCGGCCGAGGCGAACGCCGCCAGCCCGCTCGTGTGGACGCCCGCCATGGCCTTGTACCGTTGGTCGCCGGGCACGCCGGGGCGGGTGTCGATCATCGGCGAGAAGTTGTGGCTGAACGGCGCGGCGCCGGCCAGAATGACGTTGTTGTCGCGCGAGCCGGCGACCTCGAAGAGCCCGACGTTCGGCTTCGTCCAGTGGACTGCATCGGCCGACTCGGCGGTGCAAGTCACTTCGCCTTTGTTGCCGTCCGGGCCGGCCTGGGGCTCGCCGCGATAGTACATGCGGTATCGGTCGGCATCCTTCAAAATCGTCACGCACGCGCAGAATCGCCCCTCCCACGGCTTGTCGAACTCCAGCACGATGCCTTCGTCCTTGGGGCGATTGAGCACGAGCTGCGCGCGGTCCAGCCGTTCGATCAGAAAGTGGTCGACGAACAATTCGCGGCGCGAGCCCAGTTCGCGGATCTGGCTGTCGGCGGCGGCTCCCGGCGCCAAATCCTCGGCCCACGCCCAGCCCGCCGGAATCGCCAATCCAAGAATGAGGCAGACGATGATGCGCGGTGTCATGAAAGCTCCTTGTTGCCGGCCAATAAGTCGCTGGTCAATACGCGCTGGTGTCGATGGGCTCGCCGCCGGCCCGCGTGGTAAGCGCTTCGAGAATCGCCTGGTCGATGTTTTCGGCAAGGAAGGCGCAATGGCCGTCGGCGAAGGCGAAATTGGCGCCGCCGGGATGGTAACTGTAGGGCGGCGTCTGGACGGCATGGATGGGCGTCGCGTTGATGCCCCACTGCGTCACCACGACGTTGCCCGCCGCCCACATAAAGCCGAAATTGCACTGGGCATTGGGGCAGTAGTTGGGGCCGGCCGTCAGTTTCCAGGGATCGTTCGGGTCCTTGTCCGACTCGGTGATCGCCCGCGTCTGGGAGGTTCCGTCGGTGATTTCCCCGATCTTGACCCAGCCGTTGTGGTTCAACACGCCCTCGCCGTGCTCGAATTGGTCATAGGGCATGTTTTCCTTGATGCCACGGATGCCCACGTAGTTCGTCTCTCCGCCGTCCTCGATGCCGGGGATGCCCCCGCAACACGTCACCCGTTTGTTCTCCGGGGCGCTGGGACACTGAAAGAAGGGGATGAGCGCCTTCATCGCGTCCCAGTTCTGCGCGACGTTGGGGGCGACGTTGGGGTGGTTGAAACCGTAGCTGAAATCGATTCGGGCGTAGGTCGAGCCGCCTTCCATGAAGGGCAGACTCAGCGCCGACCAGGCCCAGTAGTTCTTGGCGTACGGCGGCGTTTCGTCCGCTTCCCACGCGGTGCCCGCGGGAAAGCACCCGTGCGCCGCGTGGTAGCTGTGAAGCCCCAACATCTGCTGCCTGAGATAGTTGTTGCACTGCATTCGCCGGGCCGCTTCGCGGGCCGACTGCACCGCCGGCAGCAGAAGTGCGATCAGGATGCCGATAATGGCGATCACCACCAACAGTTCCACCAAGGTGAAACCACGCAATTCTCGTTCGTGAACCATTGTGTCCTCCCCGTGGCCAACGGCCACGAATAGGCCCGTGGGGTGCGTGCGAGCACGCACCGGCCACTGTCGAACGCTGTCGGTGCGTGCGAGCACGCACCCTACTGGTTGGGAATCTCAATGTCGAACCGGCCGTCCGAATCCGCGGTGACGTCTTTGACGATCGGCGACTGTTCGCCGGCGTAACGCGGCGGGCTGACGCGAACGGTCTCGTCGACCATCGCCATCTCGAAGCCGTTGTGTTGCTGCACCTTGCGGCCCGTCTTCTTCATCGCGGTCACTTCGACCCGGTGCTTGCCGACGGTGACGCCGCCGCGCCCCTCGATGCGGTATTGGCCGTCGACGATCTGCGCGGCATTGGCGGAGCCGGCCGTTCCCTCGACCGGAACGAACCGCACCTGCCCGCTCTCGACCTTCTGGCCAGCGACGGTGACGGCTCCAAAAACCACCTTCGACGGCAGCCCGCCCTTGCCGCAGCCGAGCGCCAGCACGCAACCGGCGCCCACGACCAGCATCGCCAGCCGCGGGGCGCGTCTCGACGCGCCGCGGGAATCACGGTGCGTCCCGGCGCACCCCACGGGTCCTCGGCAATCAATACTCGGTCGCATCGATCGGTTCTCCTCCCGCTCGCGTCGTGAGCGCTATGAGTACGGCCTGGTCGATCGTCTCCGCCAGGAAAGTGACGTGCCCGTCGGTAAATAGAAACTGAGCGCCGCCCGGATGATGGCTGCGGACCGGGGCATATTCGTGGCCGAGATCGGAGTTGATGCCGTAGGCCGTGGTCACGCGGTTCTCCGACGCCCAGATCTTTCCCCAGTGTTGTGCCGAAGTGGGATCATAGGGGTCGTTCTGTTCCAAATCGCATTCCGCCACCAGGAAAGTCATGCTGGTTCCGTCGCTGATATCTCCGATCTTCGTCTTTGAACCCAGGTACATCACGCCGGTGCCGTTCGGATCTCGAGCGTAATACGCTTCCGCTGAGGCACGGTGCGTGGCCACGGCCGAATAATTGGTCTCCGCGGAATGTTCGACTCCGTATTTTGCCACCAAAGCGCCGCAGCATTTAATAAGATACGGCTCGGGAGCGCTGGGGCATAGATAAGTGGCGACAAACGTTCTCATGGCCTGATTGTTGATCTCGTGAACCTCGTTGTAGTTCACGCTGAAGTCTATCCGTCTATGAATGGCGTCGCATTCGATATACGGCAAAATGCGCGCCGACCAACTCCAACCGGTGCCTACTCCTCCGGAGTCGGACGGAAACGCGGCTTGCGCGTCGTGGTAGCTGAGCAAGCCCAACCCGATTTGCCTCTCGTTGTTGCTGCACTGCATCCGCCGCGCCGCCTCGCGCGCAGCCTGTACCGCCGGCAACAACAGCGCGATCAAGATGCCGATGATCGCGATCACCACCAGCAGCTCGACCAGCGTAAAACCGCTTGTTTTCCGGGCATTCATCGTCTTGCTCCCTCCCGCACCCTACCGTCAACGTCATTTCACCGCAAACGTAACGCCGCCTTGCCCGTCCGACGCCGCCGGGCCGAGCGTCTCGCCGGCGCTGAACCCGATGCGCATGACAATCTCGTCGTCGTCGTCGATCGCGCGGATGCCGTCGCACATCTCGGAGAGCAGTTCGCCGGCCCGGCGGCCCGTCTCCGCGCCGTCGATGACCACGCTTGCCAGGCGCCGGAGGATCGCGCCCCGGCGATCCCGACCGCCGAAGCCCACCAGCGAAACGTCTTCTGGAACGCGCAGGCCAAAACGCCCCAACAGCAGGTACAAGGTCTCGGCGACGCTGTCGAACCCGCACATGATCCCGGTCGGAGGATCCGGTCGTGAAAACATCTTCCGGACCGCCTCGCCCGCCGCTCGCTCGTCAAGCTTCACGTCGGTGGGACTCTCGCTGCCGAAGTGGACGAACTCGTCCGGCGCGTCGCCGCCGCCTTTGCGCAGGGCCTCGCGCATCGATTCGAGGTACGCCAGGGCCCAGCGGTCCCGCCTCGTCAGGAACATCGCCACCCGGCGGTGCCCATGCCGCAGCAGGGCTTCGCCCGCCATCCTGCCGACCTCGTGAAACGGCAACGCCAAGAGCGGCGCGGCGATCCCGTCGACCCGGCGGTGGCAGAAAACCACGGGGATGCCCTGCTTGCGAAGCGCGAGGATCTGATGGACCGGCGTGGGCGCCGTCGTCGGAACCATGGCGACGCCCGCCACCTCCTTCTCCAGAAGCTGCAAAATCACGTCTGCCTGGCGCGAGACGTCGTTGTCCGTGCTGCTGACGATCACCTGATGCTCGGCACGCGCCGCCGCCCGCTCGAAACCGTGCTGCAGCGCCGGGTATTGGCCGGTCTGCGTCTCGGGCATGACCAGTCCGAAGACGTTCAGCCCCCGCCGCAAGCGACGGTGTACGTCGCGGTGGATGAACGTGCCCTTGCCGCGGACTCGATGGATGAGCCCTTCGCGGTCGAGTTCGCCGAGCGCTTGCCGGACGGTGCTCCGGGCGATCCGCAGGCGGCCGGCCAGTTCGACTTCGGTCGGCAGCGCCTCGCCCGGCTTGAGCCGCCCCTGCTTCAACTCCACGAGCAGATGGTTTTTCAGCCGCGCGTATTTCGGCTCCGCCCGTTCGGCGGTGTGCAGGTCCAGAGGCTCGCCACGTCCGGTCGGCATGGGTCATCTCGCCGGGGTCTCGGCGGGCCCCGGCCCGAGGTTTAGTCCGCGTCTAGTACGTACCTGGATCGTACCAAAATACCGGAGCGACGCAACCCCCTCAAATGGGGGAATGATTGACAACGGCGTGCCAGCCGAACGACCCTTGCACTGGGTGGTAGGCAGCCAGCGGCATCCGGCCCCCGGACTACGTCCGAAGTTCGGCGGCGTGATGTTCGCGGCAGGCGGCGACGATGCCGTCGCGGATGCGGTCGGCCTCCGGGCTGGTCATCGTGCCTTCGTTCCAGCGGAGCACCAGGGTCATCAGCAGACTCTTCTTGTCCGCGCCCAATCGCTCGGGGTCGCGGTAGGTGTCGCGATAGCGGAGATCCTCGAAGTACTCCTCGCAGTTCGCCCGAACCGTCGCCGCGAGGTCGGCCCAACGGACCGATTCGGCGACGACGAGGTTCAGGTCGCGCGTGATGGCGGGATAGGCGGGCAGCGGCGTGAACTGGGGCACGAGATCGGCCGCGGCCAGCAGCTCCGCGACCTTCACCTCGGCGATGGCTGTCGGCTCGCGCAGCTCGAACTGCTTGAGGCCCTCGGACGACAGCTCGCCGAGGTAACCCAAGAGCTTGCCGCCGAGCTTCAACTGGCAGGTCCGTCCGGGATCGAGCAGGGCCAGCCGCGCGCCGGCGGCTTCGAGTTGGGCCTTGGGATTCAGGGCGTCCACGATCGCCTCGATCGCGCCCTTGACCTCGGCGAATCCGCGGCCGCTGGCAATCGCCAGCATCCGCTGTTCGTCGGGCAGCTTCTTGCCCCGGGGCAGATACACCCGGGCGATCTCGAACAGCTCGATCTCGGGATTGGCCAGCGACTGATTCGTGCGCCGCGCGGCCAGCAGGCTGGGCACGAGGCTCAGCCGCAACCGGTCGGCGCCGCGGAGCATGGGCGAGAGAGTCTGAAGCGGCTCGGCGTCGCTCCAAGGGCTCAGCGTCGCGACGGTCGCCGCGTCGACCAGGCTCACCGTCATCGCCTCGTCGTACCCGAGCGAGGTCAGCACGCCGCGGATCTTCGACGCCACGCGGTCCTCCGCCCGGCGGGTCGAGGCGACCATCGGCACGCCGACATCCTCGGGGATCGCGTCGTAGCCGTGGATTCGGCCGACTTCTTCGATGAGGTCGATTTCGCGAGTCAGGTCGCGTCGCCAACTGGGCGGCACGACTTCGACGCGGCCGTCGTCCGCCCCGGTCTCGACGTTGCCCAGGGCGATGAGGATCTTGCGGACCGCGTCGGCGGGGACGTCGATGCCCAAGACTCGCCGGATTTGGCTCAGCCGCAACGTGACGGGTTTGCGTTCGGGCGGCGGCGGGCCGACGTCGACGACGCCCCGGCACAATTTGCCGCCGCCGAGTTCGAGGATAAGCTCGCAGCACCGCCGGCTGGCCCAGTCGATGCCCTCGGGATCGACCCGGCGCTCGAAGCGATAGGACGAATCGCTGTGCAGATTGAGCGTGCGGGCGGTGTTGCGGATCGAGACGGGATCGAACTCGGCGGCCTCGACGAGGATGTCGGCGGTGCGATGGGAGATTTCAGTCTGGGCGCCGCCCATCACGCCGCCGATGGCGACCGGGTATTGCTCGTCAGCGATGACGCACATCCCCGGCTCGAGCCGGTACGTCTTGTGGTCGATCGCCTCGATCACCTCGCCCGGGGTGGGCTGGCGGACGATGATCTCCGCGCCTTCGAGCTTGGCGAGATCGAACGTGTGCAGCGGCTGGCCGCATTCCATCAGCACGTAGTTCGACACGTCCACCACGTTGTTGATCGGCGTGATGCCGATCGCTTCGAGCCGCCGGGCCATCCACTTGGGGCTCGGACGGACCTTCACGCCGCGGACGACCCGGGCCGTGTAGCGAAAACACAACTCGGGGCAGTCGATCCGCACCCTGACGAGCGAATCGACCGCCTGGCCGGTGGCCTCGGGCCGCGCCGCGGGGATCGCCAGCGGCCGGTCCCAGAGCACGGCGACCTCTCGGGCGACGCCGAGGTGGCCGAGGCAGTCGGGCCGATTGCTCGTCACCTCCAGGTCGATCGCCATGTCCCCGTCGACCTCCTCGGTCCGCTCGTGGTTCAAGCCCGCCATCATCAGCCGCCGCTCCAACTCGGCGACCGGCATGTCCAGGAGGACGTACTGTTTGAGCCAATTCCAGGAAACGATCATGGAGAGAGGTTGGGGATTAGGGGGTGGGGGATTGAAGACTCCGGGGAATGGCCGCGCGGCCGAGGCCCGCGGTTGGAGCCGCTTTTTGCTTTCTCAAACGGAATGCTATGCTTGACACACGCAACGAGGGATTGCCAGAAGGGTGATCGAAAGAGACCGGCAAGTTCTGGATCACTTCTCGCGGAGCTTCTTCCGCCTCGCAACCTTCTTCTTTGGTCTGACTGCTACCAAGCCCTCCGCGACCTTATCAAAGGGAAGAGGAATCTTGTTGTTGTGAAAGCTCTCGTGTGGCCGCCGGCTATTCTTGCTCTTCATTGGCCGCAATTTCTATGGACCTTTTCAAAAAGCAAACTACTTCGCCGTATGTCGGTCCAGTCAAATCGTCTAACGAATCATGCCATATATCAATATCCGCACCCAGCTTACTCTCCCATTTTCCGTCAGGTCGCTGATGGGCGGCGTGGGTAGGCTTACCGTATGCGTTGGCATAGATCGCGATTTTCTCAAATCCGTCTTCGAGATCGCCAGTCTCGCATGGAGAGTATTGCCTCGTGCTCCTATAGACAGCAACAAAAGCCTGAAGAGTCTCTTCTTGTGGAACACCCTCCTCTTCGGATGGCCAGTAACTATCTTCGTTGTTTGGCCACCAAGGTCTTGAGTTGTCGCCCGCTGCGAAGGCGATGCAATTGTATTCAGGTGTCCGATCGCTCTTCTTGGAAAACGTGTTCCAATTGAGTTGCGGAAAACTCTTCTTCAGTAATATGGCCGCTAGAGAATCCATGATATTTGGCCCACTTAAGCCATGCTTCTGTCGTTTCCTTGAGTTTGCCGCGCGATTGCGATGGAACTGGATTAACACCCGTGAGCGCGCGGAGGGCCGCGAACCAGTGATCCGGTTCTCTCTCAAGTTCAGCGAAGATGAATGGTAGAACAGTGGTCCCCATTGCCACGATCTGTTTGTAGGCCGGATGGGAACATTTCTCGGTTAGGTTCGACACATGAATTGTCGTTGTTTTCCAGACTGCGGTCAGTCGATAGAACTCACGCATCACAAGATCGAACTGGCGTTGGCCAACAACCTGTTGTCTATCTGCCCCAACCACACGGGCCAATTGGTCGACCTTTTCAACGAGCGTGGCCTTCAATCTATCTACCGTTTCCGACAGATGCTCATGTTGCCTAAGAAGTTCATCGTATCGTTGGGATTCACGCGCAGCAACTCGTCGGTCTTGAGTCGCGAGGGTCTTCAGTCGGTCGTTTTGAAGGCGCAATTCCTCGATCTCAAGATGCATGGACTCAAGGTCTTGTTGTTTCTGGCCTGTAGATGCGATTGGAATGCCTGACTTCTCTTTTGTGTGGGGCTCACCGGCAAGAGCAGAAAACGGAAGATGGGCAATGTCATGGGCAATCGCGCTGCGAATGAGTTGCATACGTAAGGCATCCTTCATTGCCAGCAATGAAGGATGCTCCCAAAGCTTTTCAATCGGTTCACTGCCGATATCGCAGCGAGCAGCCAACATGGACCACAAGTCAGATAATTGAGAGCGCTCTTGTTGGCCGCTTCTTTCTTCTGTTGCCATGATGCACCTATTGTGGAGTCATAAATCCCATTGCGATCATTGGGCGGAGGCTGATCCATCCACAGCAACTGACAGCAGAGTCTTTGCCTCCCTTAGCCGAAACAACAGAACATCGATGTCGACTTCATCACATTCAAGTTCAAAACTCTTTGATGAAGTGAACGGCGAACTGCCCCAGGGCCCACGAAAGAACCACGGAAATGTCTCCGCGCCGCGGCTGTCGGTATAGCGAAGGCGAAGTCGCAGAAACGGCTGCTCCACCTTGAGTCCCTGGTAATCATCACGACGCTCCTGTATCACCTCGACGTCCATATCTTCTAAACACGCCGTCGTGGCTGTCTGCAAACGTCGCTGCCGCTGTTTAGATGCCGGAGGCAGAAGTTCACCAGCCAACTCGAGCTTCCGTTTCAACTGCGCCCGAAACGTAGGTTTATCGGACTTGCTGAGTTTCTTTACTTCATCACCATAGACGTGGTCCACAATGAAACCCGCGGCAGCACTAACATCCTTGAAGAACCCTGTCACTTGGCAAAAGTTTCTGATCTCAGCTAAGACCTCTTCCACCTCTTGCGTCTTGCCTTCCCTTCCAATCGCTTCGAGGTAGGGCTCCTGAAAATCCTCAATGTCGCCCACTATCCTAACGACACCAGTCCGGCAAAGCATGATGGTGTATTTGCCATCATCGCGCAGAGTCTTCAGTTTTTGAACAGCAGCATCAAACGCCGCTAATGCAACTCCAGGCAACTTCGTTTCGGAAGTCTCCTTCTGGTCCCCGGTGGACATATCGCATCCTCCGTTCTTTGTTCGTTACAATTCTATCTATTGGTCAGCTTGCGTCAGACCTCCTAATCCGCTCTTGGTAACAGAGTCTCTTGCCCTCTGCCCCACGGATCGCTGTGACCATTCGTTTCCATCCCGTTGAACGAGAACCGACTTCTTCGCGGTTCCACGGCCACACTCGCTCTGATCCTTCATGCGTGGCTTGCCTCCAACATGAGTTTCGTCAATTTCCACAGAGTCCGCAAGAAGTGACACCATCAACTCTTCTCTCAATGCCTCTCAAATTATGGCATAGAAATCATCCTCTCTTCTGGGTTATGCCCGGCTGACTTGCCATCCGATGGCTGCTAATGCCCGTCCCACTGCTACTCATTAAGTGGATTGCGGCCAACCACTTGCAGAGCGGAATTCCGCTTTTTCAAAACTGGTGCAGAAATCGGACGTCGTTCTTGTAGAACTCGCGGATATCGGCGACGCCGTGGCGGCGGGCGCAGACGCGCTCGATGCCCAGGCCGAAGGCCAGGCCGGTCACCTCCTCGGGATCGTAGCCGACGGACACGAGCACGTTGGGGTCGACCATGCCGGCGCCGCCGAACTCGATCCAGCGGCCACCCCAGCTCATGTCCACCTCGACGCTCGGCTCGGTGAACGGGAAGAACGAGGGCCGGAATCGCACGTGTACGTCGTCCTCGAAGAAGCTGCTGGCGAACAGCCGCAGGATGCTCTTCAGGTCGGCCATCGTCACGTGGCGGTCGACCAGCAGCCCTTCGATCTGATGGAACATCGGATAATGGGTTGCGTCGGCCGTGTCGGGGCGATACACCCGGCCGAGCGAAATGATCCGCACCGGCGGCTTCGTCTTCTCCATCGCCCGAATCTGAACCGTGCTCGTCTGGCTCCGCAGCATCCACTTTGCCTCGGCCGCCGCGGGACCGGCGCCGACTCTGCCGGTGGCCAGATAGAAATTGTCCAGCGGATCGCGGGCGGGATGTTCCAGGGGGATGTTCAGGGCCTCGAAGTTGTGCCAGAGGTCCTCGACCTCGGGGCCTTCGGTCACGGTGAACCCGAGCCGGCCCATGATGTCGCTGAGTTCGTCGATCGTCTGGGTGATCGGATGGAGGTGGCCGAGCTTGGGGCGCACGCCGGGGACGGTGGGATCGAACCCGCCGGTCTGCTCGGCGACGCCGGCGCCGGCCAGCCGCGCGGTGGCCGCCTCGAAGG
>JAPLNP010000139.1 GCA_026401055.1 Planctomycetia bacterium | reverse complement strand
CTCTACGCGATCACGGGCTCGAAGAACCGCGAGCGGGGCCGGTACTGCGGCGGGGTGCGGAAGTACGGCAACGACAAGGACGCCAAGCCCAACCTCGACCGCGACCGTTACCACGCCCTGAACCTGACCAACCTCGCCCGCGGGACGAAGGACACGGTCGAGTTCCGCGTGTTCTCCGGGTCGCTCAACCCGGTGAAGGTTCTCGGCTGGGTCCAGGTCTGCCTGGGGCTGGTCGAGCGGGCCATCAACGCCAAGCGGTCGCCGCTCTGGGACCCCAAGCCGCTGTCCGGCGGTTGGAAGAAGGCCGGCCCCGGGCAGAGCGAGGCGGAGCGCTTGATCGGGTACCTGGCCTGGGGCGCGGGCTACGCCCGGATCCACGGCGGCCAACAATTCGGATGGATTTCGGACGCCATTTCCCAGGACGAAATCAAGGCCGAGTTCCGGCGGCTGGCCAAGAAGTACGACGCCCAAGCCTGATGCCGAAACGCCCGCCGGGGCGTCGCGGCGGGATGGGTTCCCGCCGCCTGACGAGGCAACCCCAACTTCAACACCGGCAGCATGGACATGAAACACAAACCCCCAAAACCCCACGGTGTGACCGTCGACGAGACAATTGCCCAGGCCGCTCGGCAGGCCTCGGCGGACCACGATAACCTCAAGGCGAAGTTCACCAAGGCCTTTACTCAGGACCCGACGTTTGCGGTCCAGTGGTTGGCCGAGGCCGTCGTGAAGGCGCAGACCCGCGAACTCTGGTGGCGACGCCTGGCCGACGCTGCTCAGAGACAAGGGGCCCGCGACGCAATCGCAGATGGCAAGCGATGGGCCCAAGGTGAGATTGACCACTTCTTCCGCCGGAGCACGACCTCCCCATGGCACAACGGCTGCCGCCGGGCTGAGGCAGAGGTCTACAGCGCACTGTTGCGGGAAGAGGTGGTGACGCTCGAGAAGGCCCTCGAATGCGAAGGCGGCGTAACCACCGCTACCCCAACCGACTAGGAGACCATCATGTGCGGCATCTTCGGATTCATTACCAAAGATGGCAGCGGGCCCGACCTGGTCCGCCTGCGGCGGATCGCCGTCGAGACGCAACGACGGGGCAACCACGCGTTCGGACTGGCGTGGCTTGGCCACGACGGGGCATCCATACCCACAAGCGCCCGGGGCCCGCCACGGCGAACCTGGGCGACCTGGACGCCTGCCGCGGCGCTGCGGTGGTGATCGGCCACTGCCGCTGGGCCACGCACGGCCGGCCGGAAGTCAACCACAACAACCATCCGCACCGGGCCGGCCGTGGCTGGTTCGTCCACAATGGCGTGGTCCGCAACCACGCCAGCCTCGTTCACGAGTTCGGGCTCGCGCCCGAGACCCAGTGCGACAGTGAAATCCTGGGGCTCTTGATGGCTCGGTTCCCCGGCGCGCTGGGGCTGCGGGCGGCCCGTGCCGCTGAAGTGGTCGAGGGACCGCTGGCGATGCTGGGCCTGTGGCGCAAGCCCGCCCGACTCTTGATCGTCCGCCGGGGCAATCCACTGTGCTTCGGCGAGACGGACGGCGGCTACTACTTCGCCAGCCTGCCGGGCCAGTTGCCGGGCGAAACCGTGGCGATCCACGATGACTACGCGGGCGTGCTCGTCTACCGCGAGGGCGAGATGCAGCACGAGGCCTTTGCGATCGGGAGGTGAACAATGCGATACCTGACGACCACCGAGGTGGCGGCCAAGTTGCGCCTCGACCCCAGCCGGGTCCGGCTGCTGTGCAAGTTGGGACGGATCGAGACGATCAAGGTCGGCAACACCTACGCCATCTCCGAGGAGGAACTGACGCGATTCGCCGCGATCGCCCGGGCGCCGGGTAGGCCGCGCAAGGCCGCCACCTCGTAGTCCATGACCGATACGCTCGTCGAACAGGACGTCGCTCATCCGTCTGCTCCCGCGATCTCGACCGATTGGGGTGCGGATTCCCGTTCGGCCTTCTTGCCCGTGAAGTTCTCCCACCGCTGAACGATGACATCCGCATAGGGCGCGTCCAACTCCATGAGAAACGCCTTGCGGCCGGTCTGCTCGGCTGCGATGAGCGTGCTACCGCTACCGCCGAACAGGTCCAAGACGTTCTCGCCGGCAAGAGACGAGTACTGCATCGCCCGCACAGCCAACTCGACGGGCTTCTCCGTAAGGTGAACCATCTTGTTGGGATTGATCTTCTTGACGTGCCAGAGATCGGTGGCGTTGTTCGGTCCGAAGAACTTATGGCCAGCGCCCTCCTTCCACCCATAGAAACACCACTCGTGCGCGCCCATGAAGTCCTTGCGGGTCAACACCGGATGCTCTTTGTCCCAGATAATCGCCTGGGCAAAGTACAACTTGCTGGCTTTCAACGCCGGTGGATAGTTGCCGCAGTTGGCGTACCCACCCCAGATGTAGAAGCCCCGGCCGGGCTCCAGCACCCGGGCCATGTTTCCGAACCACGCGAGCAGCATTGCCTCAAACGCCTCGTCCGTCACGAAGTCGTTGGCCAGCGGCCGGTCCTTCGCCCGCATTTGCTTGTGGGTCGGTTTCGACTTCTCCGGGTGCCGGGCC
>JAPLNP010000511.1 GCA_026401055.1 Planctomycetia bacterium | reverse complement strand
GCCGGCGCGGCGGCCTTCTCGATCGTCTGGCCCGGGGCCGGCGCGGCGGGCGGTTTGTCGGCCGGCGCGGCGGCCTTCTCGATCGTCTGGCCCAGGGCCACCGTGTACCGTTTGCCGTTTATCTCCAGTTCGACGCTCCGGTCGAGGACCCGGAGGACCTTGCCCTTGACTTGCTTGAACGCGAACGTCTCGCCCTCGAAAGACCGCGCCTTCTCGCCGGTCGTCCGGAGGGTCAGCCATGCCTGCGGCCGGCCGTCGACTTCGCCGGTGCCGGTGACGGCCAGTTGGTTGGCGTGCTCGAACTCGGGCGGCTTGGGCTCCGGGTTCTTGGGCGGTTCCGGGGTGGCGACCTTCGGCGGCTGGTGGGGCGAGAACAGCCGCCGGGCGCCGATCATCTTGACGTAGGACTCCGCGTCGGGCTGGGCCAGACGCTTGGAGGCCACGTCGGCGAGCCGATCCGGGCGGTCCGCCCCCGGAAGGCACAGCGCCTCGACCGTCAGGGTCACGTCGAGATCCGCCGAGTCTTTGATCGGCTTGATCGTCATCAGGCGAATCTTGTGCAGGTGACCGGCCGAGTAGAACCGGTACAGGAAGTCGGCGAAATGCTCGGCGGTGCCGCGTCCCTGAACCGTGAACGGCAGGCGATCGTAGATGCCGGCAACGGGCGTCTTCGGGTTCGACTGGACCTTCACCTGCTGGACTTTCGCGCCGGCAAGTTGCTCGAGGAGCCAGTTCTGGTAGAGCGATCGGGCGGTTTCCGGAACGGATGGCAGCGAGCGGCGGCCCCACTCGTCCAGTTGCTTCCGCGCCTTGGCGGCGGCGTCGAGCCGGTCCTGTTTCTTCTCGACCTCGGCGGCCAGGCCGTCGCGCTGCGCGACGAGCGACGCCGGCGGACCGACGAGTCCGACCAGCAGAAACCGGCCCGCGACCAGCGCCATCAGGCCGCCGGTCACGATCGCCAGGGTTCGCTCTCGCTTGTTCAGCGCCATCACGGCTTCCCCCGCTGGATGACGACCGAGGAGCTGAATCGCAGTCCGTAGGGTTTCTGCGAGGGATCGTCGCTCTTGTCCTTGCCCACCACGCCGTGCGAGGCGTCGCGCAGGTTCCGTTCCATCTCCTTGACAATGTCGACGGACCGGGCGAATCCGTCCACGCTGATCTCGCCGCCGCCGGAGGTGCTCCGGAGCGTCACCTTGGTGAGCATCGCATTTTCCGAGGAGGGGAGTTTCTCGACGAGCCACCGCAGTTCGTCGAGCCAGACGGCGTCCTCCGCGATCCACTCGCCGACCTCCTTGGCCGCCTTCACCTTCTTGTCCGCCGCGGCAAGCTGTTTGTCGAGCGAAAGCGACTCCGCGCTGAGGTCCCGGATTTCGGTCCTCATCGAGCTTCGGGCGTACCAGCTATAGCACACGACGGCCAACACCAGCGCTGCCGCCGCCAGGCCGCCCAGCGCGTAGGCGTTGCGGCGAGCTGTCGGTATGGGGCGGCGCCGGGGGTGGAGGAAGTCGACCGCCGGCGACACGTGCTGGAATTCGTCGAGCACCATGCCCAGAAGCGCCGCGAATCGCCCCCGGTCCTCCGGCGGCGATCGAAGCGCCTCGCCCGAAAGCTTCATGCCCGCAAACGGATCGAACAACTCGACCGGCACGGAGAAGTGTTCTTGAACGTGCCCGGCCAGTTCCTTGTGGCCCGGGCCGTCGCCGCAGAGCACGACGGCCTCGACGCGCTGGCCGCCAAGCTGGTTCCGGGTGGCGCCCATCGTCCGGCGGATTTCCGCCAACAGCGCCTTGAGCGCCTCGGGGTCGGTGAGCGGATCGTTCGGCAGCCGCGTCGAGCGGAGGAAGACGTCTTTGCGGTCGACCACGACGGTCAGTTCGGCCTCGTCGTCCAACAGGTCGACCAGAAGCCGTGCCTGGGAGTCGCCGGCTCCGCGCGAGCGACGCCAGAGCGAGGCGGTCGCGCAGGGGCGGAGGATCAGCCGGCGGGGCTTCAAGCCGGCCGGCTCGCACGTCTTGCCGATCTCGTCCACCAGCGCCGGATCGATCGTCGCCGCCAAGACGTTCCGCGGGCCGTCCTCCTGGTCGTCCAGCGGCACGAAGTCCAGCGGCCAATCCTCCTTCAGCGCGTTGAACTCCTTCATGGCCTGGAAACGAACCAGGTCGGGCAGCTCGTCGGCGGGAGACGGCGGCACGGAAATCTGCCGCAATTCGATCTGGGTCCGCCCGACCGCCACGAACGTATCCAGGCGTCCGATCCCCCGGGCGGCCAGCGCCGCGGCGATTCGCTGGCCCGGATTCGGCGGTTCCGCCCCTTCCCGCGGCTCGGCCGGCTCGAACGGCACACAGAAGGCGTGCTCGACCAGCGCGCGATCGCCCCGCGAGCTGGCCACGACCAGTCGCGCTTGGACGTCGTTGAATTCCAGGGCGAGGATTCGGGCCATGTCAGGGGACAGGGATTAGGGGTTGGGGGATAGGGATTCAACCGTGTCAACGCCCGCCGGCTGCGTCGGCGGGGCTGTGGCACCGCCACCCTCGGCGGTGTCGACCGGACAAGACTCTTCCCAGCCGGGGGCGGCTAGGCCGCATTACCCCCCTATTGGCCACCCGCAATGCCGAGGGTCTCCCGTGCGTACCCTCGTCCCAGGTGGGCCAGGTCTCTCCAGAATAACACCGCGGCGGGCTTTTTGGTAGCATCCAAAAAAACTTCGAGCCGGGCGGCCGGCCCACCCTCGTCGTAATAGCCGATCGCCTGGGTGCGAAACACGCTTCCGCCGCCGCAGACGAACGGCATCAGGGCTTTCATCGCGTTCAGGTCGACGATGCCCTCGGCCAGGAGCCACGTCTCGTGGCGGCGCGAGGGGTCCGCGTCGATGGGATTGCACTGGCGGCTCGCGATGATCTGGTCCACGACGTCTTCGGTCATGCCCGGAATGCCCAAGAGCACCGTCCGCGACGCCTGGTTGACGTTGATTCGGCCGGGAATGACCGGGGCGGAGTTCACGGTCAGGCAATCCATCATCGTGGTCAGATAGGCGTTCATCAGGCCCGGCACGTTGGGGAAGGCCGGGTCGAGGATCGTCGGCCGGTTGTCGTTCTTGAAGGTGACGCGGACGCGGGCGCCGACGAGATCGAGCACGCTGGAAAGCTGGGTGCCGCCGGATTTGGTGAGATCGAGTTCTCCGGTGGCGACGGCCACGCCCGTGCCGGTTCCCGTGTACGGTCCGTTCTGGCGGTACGCGATGATGAACGTGGCCATTTCCTCGCTCAGGACTTCGACCAGCGCGTCGTGCAACGCCTTCATGTCGCTTTGGTTGAGATCGATCTTCGCCGATCCGTCCGGCTGGACGTTCGATTCGAGGCTGTAGAGCGTCAGGTAGGCCGCCCAGCCGGCGTCCATCGCGCCGTCGGAGTTGTCAACGCTCTCGAACGATTGGGGGTCCGGCTCCCGGGCGTCGCGGTACCCGTTGCGGTTGGCGTCCACTCCGAAGAGCAACTCGGGCGTCACGTCCCGCACCAGCAGCAATTCCTCGACGGTGGCCAGCGGGCCGTTTCGCGTCGCGTACGGCGGGTCGAGCGCCGAGTAGTATTCGATCTCCGCGCCGAACTCCCGGGGCTCGTCGTCGGCGTCGATCCAGTCGAGAATGGCGTCGGCGATCGGCTCGGTCATTCCGGGCAGCTTCATGAGGATTTCGCGGCCGGCGCCGGGCTGCCGCTGGTCGGCCAGCAACAGCGTGTTGAGATTCAGCCGCGTCGATTCGTCTTCCAGCCCGAAGCGAACGCCGCCGCGCCGCCCGTCCTCCATCCCCGGCGCCACCAGCGTGAACCGCCCCCTGCGCCGGGCGTCCTCGTCCTCGATCAACAACACGCCGCGGAACCGCTCGGGGTTGTCGTAGATGCCGCCGTCGTCCTCTTGGACCTGCTGTTCCTGGGCGAGGAACCATCGGGCCATTTCCACGCCGGAGCCGGCCAACGCCGTCGCCTGAACGCGCTGGGCGGCCAGCTCGGACGCCTGACGCTCGGTGAACATCAACTCCGAGAACGTCAGCGCCGCCAGGCTCAGCAACGCGAGCACCACCAGCACGAAGATCAGCACGACGCCGCGTTTCACTTGGTCGTCTCCTTCTCCGTGGAACCCGTCTCCGATTCCGTCTCCGACTCCGACGCCGCGGTGTCCAACGAACTCATCTCGCCCGTGGGAAGGTGGACCAGCAGGCGGTAGGTGATCGGCGCATCGCCCTCGGACTTCTCCGACTTGGGCTTCAACTGAATCGCGATTTCGACGGCCAGGGGCAGCACATGGCGTTCTTCCATGTCCCAGTAGTCGCAGATCTCGTTGCCGTCGTAGTAATGGAACTCGATGGCCGCCACCTCGGGGGCAATCGGCTTGAGGTCCGTTTCCATGTCTTGCATCAACCCCAGGTCGGTGGCCCAACTCGTCACCGCGCGGTCCAACTCGCGGCAGACCAATCCGCCGGGCGTTCCGTCGGCGAGATCCTCGGCGACGAAATACGCCACGCTTTTCACGTCGCTCGTGCGGTCCGTGAGCGTCGTCTCGCCCACCTGGGCGACTTGCCGGCGCAACTGGTCGAGTCGCGGCAGGCGACTGACGTCGACTTGCAGCCAGCCCAGCGTGCCGTACAGGCCCGGCGTCGTCTCCGTCACGAGCGACGTGTCCTCGCTGTCGCGTTGGGCGATCGACGAACTGTCCCCCTCGGACGTGCTTCCTCCGGAGGCTCCGCCCGCGCCGCCTGCTCCACCCCCGCTGGCCCCACCCGCTCCGCCCGCTCCGCCCGCTGCGCCCGCTGCGCCGCCGGGCGTGGACATCGGGGTCACGGGCACGGTCGCCAGCAGTTGCTGGGTTTCATCGGGGTTGTAGGAGACGGCGCTGCGCAGGTCCGCGGCGATCCGCTGCAACAACGCCCGGGCAAGCTGCGCCTCTTCGACGTCGTCCCGGCCCGAGCCGAGCACGCGGAGGTGGAAATCGATCGCCATCGACATCGCCACGAGGATCAGGCCGGTCAACAAGATGGCCAGCAGAACCTCGATGAGCGTGAAGGCCGGCCGCAAGGGGGACTGGTCCCCTTCCTCAAGTTGACGTGCGGGAATTCCGGACGGATTTTCCATCTTGGTCCTTTTCCTAGCCCAGGCGTTCACGCCTGGGGAACGAGAGGCCATCACCGATCGTTGTTTTTCCTTGAAGCCCCCTTCAGGGGACGTGAGTTCGTTTGTCGGCGTCGATCGGCACGGAATCGACCCTCCGCGCCCCCCGAAGGGGGACTGAAAGAAAAAGGAAATGATCTTCTGGCTCCGTCACCCAGGCGTAAACGCCTGGGCTAG
>JAPLNP010000473.1 GCA_026401055.1 Planctomycetia bacterium | reverse complement strand
GTAGCGGTCCTTCCACGCCACTTTCGCGGAGCGAAAGGCGACAATACGACAGTTGTTTAATTGGTAGCCCTGAGGGACTGATGAACGCCCTCCCCGACGACAAACAGCCGCTCCACCTGCCCGACCGCCGCGTCGGCCAGCTTCTCGCCGGAGCCGGGGACGTAGAACGTGCTGCCCGGCATCGCTTCGTAGCCGCCTTGGGCGAACGACTCGCGGGTGGGGACATAGCCGATTTCGTCGCCGCAGAGTTCGGAGACGAGCGTCCAGCGGGCCGGACTTCGCCGCTTGATGTCCATGCCGAACTCGCAGAAAACCTCGCCCGGCAGGCCCACCAACGCCACGTCGCCCAGGCGGATCGTCATGATCTCGACCCGATCGGGCTCGTCCTGCTTCTCGGCCATTCGGAGATATGTCTTGGCATAGTACGCATCGGGCAGACCGTCGACCTGGCCCTCGGGCGGATGGGCCGCGGCCTCGCGGAGCACTCGCTCGCTCCAGGCATGCTGCTCGGGCGTGATTTGGATTCGATCGAGCGTGACCCGATCGCTTCGCGCGGCAACGCGATCGCCCGCGACGGGCGTCCGGTTGCGGATGGCCTCGGCCGCGGCGGCGGCGAGCATGTAGCCGACGCGCTGGGCCATCGCAAAGCCGCGGCCCTGGTCCCGGTCGGCGTAGTCGACGTGGTTGACGTTGCCGCAGCAGCCGTTGGCCAAGAGGCACGTGAAGTCGTCGCCGAGAATCCGCTTCATCGCCTCGGCCAGGTAGCCGGGATAGTCGGCCGAGTAGAGCCAGTTGTCGCCGGCCAGGATCGCCGGGTGTAGGCCGAAATTGACCATGGCCGCCGCGGGCCGGCCTTGCCTTTCGACCACGAGGCAGAGCACCTCGGGGTCGATCGGTCCCCAGGGCCCGGCGATCTCGTCCGGATCGAAGCCCGGCTGTAGGGCCTCCCAGTTCATCTGCGTGCCGCCGTCCTTGCGTCGCAGGCGGCGATTGAACGAAATGCGATCCTCCCGGGCGCGGCCCACGGCGAGCGTCGCGTCGGCCAGATCCTCCTCGGCCAGGACCACCGCCGACGCCGCCCGGCCGAGCAGCGTTTCGATGTCGGTCTGATACCGGGAGAGATCGACGTCGAAGTCGAGGACGTCGCAGGTGGCCGGGCCGCTGTGGGTGTGCGTGGCGCCGATCATGACGTTTTCCGGCGGCACGCGGCCATGCTCGCCGATCCGCTGGCGGATGAAAGCGACGTTCCGGCGGTCGAGCAGGCAGACGTCCAGCACCAGCCGCGCGGCCTTGTTCCCGGCGGCGTCGGCGAAGACCATCGCCTTGGCGCACAGCGGGTCGTGCGTCCCCCGTGTCGCGTAATCGTCGCGGAAATTGCCCAAAAGCGGCAGCCCCACCCGCGGCGTCACGTCCACCGTCGCCACGCCAACGCGAAAACCGGCCATGCCTTGTCCTCCAAGTGTACCCCCACGCGAAGATACCGCCTACGACACGACGCTGCAAGGGATGGCAAGCGGTAGACGGTTGCTGTCGGGTGGCACCGGTTCTTGAACCGGTGTCGCGAAGCGACGAGAGGTTGGTCGAAGCCCCGGAAATACTGCAAGTTGCCTCTTGTGCCTTCGGCACCCAGGTTCGAGAACCTGGGCCACCCGGGCGCCGCCTTGCATTCCGTAGGAGTATCGGCCAGAATAGAACGGTTGGTGCCACGGGCGTATCCGAGCGGAGCCTGCGCGAGAGACCCCGGCTGACGGACGCGCGTGGTTGGTGAGTTCAACAGTGGATGGGGTGCTCCGATGCAAACAGCAAAGAAGTGGACTCTCGTTTTTCGACCGGTTCTTGTCGTTGTGGTTTTCACCACATGGTTCTCGACTGTCAGCGCCAGTCCAACCGGCCCGCGCGAGCTTCAGCCATTCTTGATCGCGGGCGTACCGGGCGCCGACTGCTCCAATCCGGCGATCAGCGGCGACATCGTGCTTTTTGAGGACACGCGCCATCGCCCGGGAACAACGGTGACCGATGTCTATGGTGTCCGTATGTCCACCGGCGAGCAGTTCCTGGTTTCGGCGAATCCCGGCAGCGGCGTTTACGATAGCAGTCCGGCGATTGAAGGGAACATTGCCATTTGGCAGGCGAACCCGAACGCGATGGGCTCCATTTTTGGCAAGAACCTGGTCACGGGTGAAACGTTCGACGTCTGCGTCCAGACTTCATCGAGTGAACTGCCCAACCATACGCCTGCCATCAGTGGCGACCTCGTCGTCTGGCGGAAGGGGAGCATGCTTCACGGAGATATTTGGGGTAAGTACCTTTCCGGTGGCGACCCGTTTCCCATCATGGACGACTCTCTCGCCAGTGAGTGGCCCGAGGTCAGTGGTGATCTTGTGGTCTGGGAGGATACTACCTGGTCCGGTTCGACGGGCACGTCCAGTGTCAGAGCCAAGAGACTGTCGGACGGCCGTATCTTTTCCGTCTCATTGCAGGGATCGTACCCGGACGTTTCGGGCAACATCATCGTTTGGCAGCAGGGCTCGGACATTTGGGGCATGGATGTTCGGACGGAACAGGAGTTTGCCATCAATGCGGATCCCGGAAGGCAGACGCATCCGAGAATCGATGGCGATTATGTCGTGTGGTACGACGAAGCGATCGCGGGAATCAGCGGCAAGAATCTCCGAACCGGCGACGCGTTCTGCATCCCGGGAACAAGTACGCCAGGGGATATCGTTGGCTGTACCATCGTGTGGGATAAAGGCAACTCCCATGGCGACTGGGAGATATACGGCGCTGTGATTCCCGAGCCGCCGACACTCTCGCTGATGATACTGGCGGGTGTCACTCTCCTCCTCCTGCGACGCCCGCTCGTTTCTGGAGACTCACCATGAACCACGTCGCTCGGATGATTCCCCTGCTATTGACGACTCTCCTCCTGTGTCTGAGCACGGCGTCTGCCGCCGAGCCGCTTGATGCCCCGAATCCGGCGTCGGACCTGGAACTGGCCGCGCCGATCGACCGGTGGGACGAGGCGATTCCGCTGGGTGGCGGCCTGCTGGGCGGCCTCGTCTGGGGCGACGGCAATCCGTTGCGCCTGTCGCTCGACCGGGGCGACCTCTGGGACCTCCGCACGCCCGAGCCGCTGTTGCGCAAGGATTGGACCTACGCGACCATTCGCAAGGGCGTGGCCGAAAAGAACCAGGCCGCGCTCGGCGAGCTTTTTGACAAGCCGTACAACGACTTCGCCTACCCGACGAAAATCCCCGCCGGACGCATCGAACTCGTTCTCGGCCCGGGACGCAAGGTCGAGTCGTTCCATCTCGATCTTCGCCGGGCGGTCGCTCGGGCGAAACTGGCCGGCGGTGGCGCGGTCGACGTCTTCTTTAGCGCGACCGAGCCGGTGGCAATGCTCCGCGTCGAGGGCCCGGCGGCCGACTGGCGGATCGTCATGCCCACGTCGCTCAAGACGCTGGGCTACGCCGACGCGGAAATCGGCCGCGAGGGCGAGACGGCCTGGGCGCTGCAAACGGCGTCCGGTGGGCTGAAGTACGCCGTCGTGGCGACCTCGCGACGAGTCGGTGACGCAACCGAGATCGCCGTAACCGTTACGTCGAGCGGGGACGATCCCGATCCGGTCGCGTTGGGGCGCCGGCGGGCGTCCGCGGCGTTGGCCAAGGGCTACGAGGCCGTGCTCGCGCCGCACGTGTCGTGGTGGAAGGAGTTCTGGTCCGCCTCGGCGGTCTCGCTGCCCGACGCGGCGATCCAGCGGCACTACGACCTGGTGCAGTATTTCTACGGGTCGGCCTCGCGGCGCGGCGCTCCGCCGATTCCGCTGCAAGGCGTTTGGACCGCCGACGAAGGAACGCTTCCGCCGTGGAAGGGCGATTACCACCACGACCTGAATACGCAACTTACCTACTGGGCTTATCTCGCGTCCGGCCGGTTTGCCGAGGGCGAGTGCTTCCTCGATTTCATGTGGAACCTCCTGCCCGAACACCGGCGCTTCGCCCGAAAATTCTACGCCGCCCCCGGCGCGGCCGTGCCCGGGGTGATGACGCTCGACGGCAAGGCGATGGGCGGATGGGGGCAGTACTCGCTTTCGCCGATTCAAGGGGCGTGGATCGCCCAGGCGTTTTACTGGCACTGGCGATACACGATGGACCCGGAGTTTCTCAACCAGCGGGCGTACCCCTACGGCGCGGAGATTGCCGAGTGCCTGGTCGCCTTGCTCGAACCGGGGCCCGACGGCAAGCTGAACCTGCCGCTGTCCACGTCGCCCGAAATCCACGACAACCGCCTCGAATCGTGGCTGACGCCGAACTCGAACAACGACCTGGCGTTGTTGCGGTGGCTGTTCGCCGCGCTGGCCGAGATGGCCGACGCGCGACAAGACACCGCGGCGGCAACGCGATGGCGCGGCGTGCTCGGCAGGCTCGACGACCTGGCGATCGAGGGCACCGACGGCGCGCTGCGGCTTTCGCCGAACGAGTCGCTCGCCGAGTCGCACCGCCACCACGCCCACCTGATGGCCATCCATCCGCTGGGCATCCTCACGGTCGAGGGCACGCCGCGCGATCGAAAGATCATCGAGGCGTCGCTGGCCCAGATTGACCGGTTGGGCACCAAGGCGTGGTGCGGCTACTCGTTCTCGTGGATGGCGTGTCTTGGGGCCAGGGCGGGCCAACCTGATCGGGCATTGTCAAACCTGAAGCTGTTTGTCGACGCCTTCATTTCCCGCAACGGATTCCATCTCAACGGCGACCAGACCGGCCGGGGATACTCCAACTTCACGTACCGGCCGTTCACGCTCGAAGGCAATTTCGCCGCCGGCCAGGCCGTCCACGAGATGCTGCTGCAAAGCTGGGGAAACACCGTTCGGGTGTTTCCCGCCGTACCCGGACAGTGGGCCGACGTCGCCTACCGCGACCTCCGCGCCGAGGGTGCCTTCGCCGTCTCCGCCCGGCGCGAAGCCGGCAAGACCGCCTGGGTCAAGGTCCGCTCCGAGCGTGGCGGGCAACTCCGGCTCCGCGATCCCTTCGCCGGCGCCGCGGCGTCCTGGAATCGCGACGACGTGAAGAAAGTGGGCGACGACTACGTCTCGACGCTCGCGGCCGGCGAAGTCTTGGAGGGACATCCGGCGCCATGAACACGCCCGAGCACATCTGGACCGTCGCCGAACTGACGGTCCAAATCAAGGATCTGCTGGAGACCGCGTTTCCGTCGGTTTGGGTCGCGGGCGAGATATCGGATTTTGCGCGGCCGCGGTCGGGCCACTGCTACCTGACGCTCAAGGACGAGCAGGCGCAGCTTCGAGCCGTGATCTGGCGGAGCACCGCCGCCCGGGTAAAGTTCGACCTTCACGACGGCCTGGAGGTCGTCTGCCGCGGCCACGTCGAGCTCTACGCCCCGCGCGGCAGTTATCAACTCGTGATCGAGGCGATCGAGCCCCGGGGCATCGGGGCGCTGGAACTGGCCCTGCGGCAGCTTCGCGAGCGGCTCTCACGCGAGGGCCTGTTCGCAGTCGAGCGGAAGCGGCCGCTGCCGCGATTCGTTCGGCGGATCGCCGTGGTCACCAGCCCGACCGGGGCGGCCATCCGCGACTTTCTCCAGGTGCTCGGCCGGCGATGGCGGGCGACGGACGTGCTTGTCGTGCCCGTCCGGGTGCAGGGCGAAGGGGCCGCCAAGGAGATTGCCGAGGCGATTCGCCT
>JAPLNP010000384.1 GCA_026401055.1 Planctomycetia bacterium | reverse complement strand
GTGAGATGCCCCCGGAGAATGAACCCTCTCCGGACGACGACATGCGCCGCCGTCTCGTGAACACTCTCGACGGGCAACTCAGGGAGTATCTCCGCACGCATGATCTGGGCGTGCCCGTCGTGATGCGGCGGCTGAATCGCTATGAATACAACAACGCCGTCCGTGACTTGCTCTACCTCCGCGGCGACATCTATCCACTCCCGGAAAAAACGATCCGCGTCGACAGCCCCTATTTCGATCCGGCGAGCGGCCGATTTCCTGATGAACTCTCCGTCAGAAACCGTGCGATGGGGAAGGAGCACATCGAGAACCAGATCCTTACTGGCGTGACCCCGTTCGCGATCGATCTTCAGGCCGAAGGGGGCTTCAACAACCGGGGAAGCGAACTGGGAATGTCTCCGGTGCTCCTCGAAAGCTTTCTCGCCCTCGGGACGGCCATCGTCGACAGTCCTGAATTCGATGGCTACTGCGGTTCGTGGGAGACCTTGTTCGCCGCACCGCCGCTGCCCTCAGGAAAACCGCCCGCCACATCTCCCGAGACCGTGGCACGTGAGCGGCTTGCCCGACTCCTCGAGGTCGCGTTCCGTTGCCGTGTCGACGAGGACCTTCACGATCGCTATCACCGGGCATTCATCGACCGCTGGGAGTCCAGCGGGTCGTTCCCCCGTGCCATGAAGGATGCGGTGGCCGCCGTCCTCGCGTCGCCGCGATTCCTCTACCTCGCCGAGGCGGCCGCGACCGCCGGGGAGACACAGCTCGATGGCTACGAACTGGCAACCAGACTGTCGTTCTTCCTCTGGAGCAGCCTTCCCGACGACGCGCTCCTCGCCACGGCCCGTGACGGCTCGCTTCTCCGCGACGACGTTCTCAGCGCCCAGGTGGAGCGGATGCTCGCCGATCCTCGCAGCCGAGCCCTGGCGGAGAACTTCGCCCGACAATGGCTCCGGCTCGACAGGCTGGTGGCCGCGGCACCCGATTTCGACCGGTTCCCCCACTACTACTCGCGGATCGGTTGCGAACAGTGGAAGTTCGGCGTGCACATGATGATCGAACCGCTCCTGCTCTTCGAAAGCATCGTCGTCGAGGACCGCTCGATCATGCTCCTTGTCGACTCGAACTACGCCTACCGTACCGACGATCTGCATGAGTGGTATGGCGGGGCGGCGCCGTTCGCCAACCGCGTGAACGAAAACCGGTTCGATCCCTGGTCTGCCCAACAGTTTCGCCGTCGGTCACTCGAGGACCGGCGCCAAGGGGGTGTGATGACCTCGGCGGCAACGCTCACCATGACCTCGTCACCGCTGCGTACCAATCCGATCACCCGCGGGGCCTGGGTGGCGACAGTGATTCTCAACCGCCCACCACCACCGCCGCCAGATGCCATCCCGCCGATCGAGAAAGATGACCGGGCGATCGAGGCTCAGGGGCTTACCCTCCGCCAACGACTGCAGCAGCACCAGATGAACGCCTCGTGCGCGGCCTGCCATGCGCGGATCGATCCGCTCGGCTTCGTTCTGGAGAACTACGACGCTGTCGGCCGCTGGCGTGAGTGCTACCCCTCGGGGCTCGAGATCGACTCCGGCGGTGAACTGTTCGGCACATTGCCGTTTGCGGACGTTGTCGGCCTGAAAGATCAGTTCCTGGACCACCCTGAGATCTTTATCAGGGCCTTCTCGGAGCACCTGCTCTCGTATGCGATCGGCCGCCGACTCGAATTGAACGATGCTCCGGCGGTCGACAGAATCGTCGCTCGGGTCGAGGCCGATCATGGGCAGTTCTCTACGGTCGTACAGGCGATCGTCGCCAGCCCGGCATTCCGCCAACGACCTGTGGTGACTCCTGTCACTGGCCCGCCAGCCCACGGAAACGAACCCGAATGAAACCGTACAGACTTTCACGGCGAGCCGTGCTGCGAGGGGCAGGAGCCGCACTCCCGTTGCCCCTGCTGGAAATTATGGCACCGAGAACGGTACGTGCCGAGGCGACGACCACTTCCGATCCGCCGATCCGCACCGCCTTCTTCTACATCCCCAACGGGGTCGTGCAGTCGGCCTGGAATCCGATCGACACCGGTGAGCGTTTCACCCTCAGCCCCACGATGGCCCCGCTGGAAGATGTGCGGAGCAAGCTGCTCGTGCTCGGCAACCTGGGGAGGGTGAAGGTCGCCGGCACCGACGGGCACGCCCAGGCCAGCACCTGCTGGCTGAGCACCGCCGCCCCCAACGAGCTCTCCGCCGACGGCTATCCGCTGAAGAGGACCATCGACCAGGTGATCGCCGATCATGCCGGCAGCGACACCGCGTTTCGCTCTCTCGAGTTGAGTTGCAATCCCTTCGAAGACAACCGGGAATCGGTCTACTTCGACAACATCTCCTGGTACGGTGGCAGCCATGTGGCCAGATCCCTGCGCGACCCGAAGAAGGTGTTCGAGCGGCTGTTTCGCTTCGATGAGCAGGCGTCGAGACGCTCGGTCCTCGATCTGGTGGCGGGGGATGCGCGGTCGCTCCGGCCGCGGCTGGGGCAGCGCGACCGGGAGAAGCTCGAGGAATACTCCCACTCCGTGCGGACGGTGGAGCAGCAG
>JAPLNP010000649.1 GCA_026401055.1 Planctomycetia bacterium | reverse complement strand
GGACGGGGGCTCCTCTTTTTTGGTCTTTTCGCCTTGCTGTTCCTGCGGGGTCTTGTCCCGCTGCTGGTGCTGTTGGGTCGAGGGGGTCTTGTGGTCGTCGGCGGATTTCTGTCCATCGCCGGCGGGGCCCTTTTGGCTTTCGGGATCGCCTCCGGGGGTCTCGGACTTTTCGCCGGGCTTGTTTGCCTCCGGCTTCTGATCGGCCTGCTCGCCGGTGGTCTTGGCCTGCTCCCCTTTGCCGTCGCCCGGCTGCTTCTGCTGCTGACCGGACTTGCCCAACTGTTCGTTGTCGGGCGTCTGCTGGGCCGGAGCCGCGCCGGGCTTCTGCTCACCCGACTTTTGCTCACCCGACTTCTGCTCGCCCGACTTCTGCTCACCCGCTTGTTGTTCGCCTGGTTTCTGTTCGCCTGGTTTCTGTTCGCCTGGTTTCTGTTCGCCTGGTTTCTGTTCGCCTGGCTGCTGTTGCTGCTGCTGCTTGTCGTCCTGTTGCTTCTCGCGTTGCTGGAGGACCTTGTCGAAGACGTCGCCTGGGTTGGTCTCGCCGTCGAGCGGTTTGGATGGCTTATCCGAGGATTGCCCACCCTTCTGGGGCTGGTCGCCGGATTCTCCGGAACCCTTCTGTTGCTGGCCGGGCTGGCCGTCCTTGCCCTGGTCGCCCTTTTGCTGGTCCTGCTTGCCCTCGTTGCCCTTTTGTTGATCCTGCTTGCCCTCGTTGCCCTTTTGTTGATCCTGCTTACCCTCGTTGCCCTGGTCGCCCTTTTGTTGATCCTGCTTACCCTGTTCGCCTTGGTCGGGTCTCTGCTCGTCGGCTTTCTGTTGGTCGGGCTTCTGTTGGTCGGGCTTCTGTTGATCCGGTTTCTGTTGGTCGGGCTTTTGCCCGTCGGGCTTGGGCGGTGGGTTTTGTGGATTCTCCTTGGGTTGTTTCTCGGGCGGCGGGGGCTGCTGCTGGGGAGTTTGGTTCTGGCTGGGTTTGACGATGGTGATCCAGCGGCGCTCGGTTTCCGCGCGGCCGGGCAACGGCTCCTTGTTGTCTTTCGCTTCGCCCCAATAGACGACCTCGTCGCCCGCGGCAAGCCCGAGCTTCGACGGCTCGAAGCGGACGGTTCCCTCGAACGGGCCCTCGTGGGCCTTGGTCGACGAGGGCAGGTTCAACAGCGGTTGGATCGGGAGCCCCTTTCCGCCGCGCTCCGCCCGAAGTACGACCTCCCGCAACGCGAAGTCCGGATCCTCGGCGTGAATCTTCAGTTCCAGCGAGCCGTTTTCGGGCAGTTGGACGCGATCCTCGGGCGGATCGACGAGGGAGACCACTGGCGGGCGGTCCGGGATCACTTCGATGTCGTGGCGGATCGGGTGCCGATTCTCGCGGCCGGCGGTGTCGGTGAAGCGAATCTGGTAAGAGTCATGTTCGGAGCGCATCGGGTCGTTCGGTCGCATCCGCAGGGTGAACTCGCCGGTGGCGGCCTTCCCGTCGGCGGTCATCTTGACCTCGCGGAGGCCCTTGCAGTCCAGGTCGATCGCCGCCCGACGGATCGGCGTGTTGGCCGTCGCGCCGAGGGTAACGCGGGTGCCCTCGATCGCCTTGAGATCGCCCTGGTTGCGGACGGACCATTCAGGCAGTCCGGTGTAGTCGGGGTAGTGGTAACGGACCGTGTCGACCACGATCGACGGCGAGATTTGCACGGTGACGTGGAACGTCGACGTCCGACAGTCGCCGACGTCCAGGTAATACTCCAGGTCCTGCTGCAAGCCGAAACTGTCCGGCGGCAGCTTGCACTGGTAGCGATACTCGCCGTCGGGCACGGTCATCGGCACGGCCTGGTCGACGCACTGGCCGTCGGCGGTCGTGTAGAAGAGCGTCACCTGCTCGCCTTCGCGCGTCCCGCGCACGTCGGCCGAGACGTTGATCTCCTGGCCGAAAAACGCCACGGCGTCGCCCGGCTGAACGTCCTCGATCGTCACCCGGGTGGGCGCGGGGATGTCGGCCCAAGGCAACAGAATGCGTAACGCGGAACTCAACGGGCTCTTGGGCGAGGCCACGTGGTAGATCGCTCCGAGAGCGACCAGCACGGTCAAGGCGTAGCACAGGTGCAACACGTGCCGCCGATCGACGGCCGACTCGGGCTGGATCGGAGCGATGTCCTCCTCCGCCCGGCGCTCGATCGCCTGATAGACCGCCGGAGCGACCTCGCGCGGCGCCCGCCGAAACAGAAGGAAGTTGACCAAGCTGTTCTTGAGCGTGGGGCGGCTACTCTCGATGGTCTGGGCGACGAAGATCGGATTGATCCGCCGCACCAGAGGCCGCAGGACAAAGAAGTAGAGGTACGTCCCGCCGGCCAGCACGAGCACCGAGAGCGCGAGAAACCGTCCCCCAAACCCCAAACCCCCCACCAGCAGCCATTGGTCGGCCATTGCCGCAAGAAACAGGTACGCGATGGCCCCGATCACGAGCGTCAACAGTCCCACCGACACGTCCACGCCCCGGACTTGCCGCCGGGTCCGCCGAAGTCGATCGTCGACGATCGATTCGCGAACGATCGGCCGCGGCTCGGGGGCCACGGGTGCCGGTCGCGGGGGGTACGTTTCCGTAGACATGGGGTGTTCCGCGCGTTCGAGGGGCCTCAGACTCAATTATATGATCCCGTCGAGTTCAATACAGTTCCATTTTGGCCGGGGGCGAGAAAAGCCGCCGTTTCTTCTTCCAAAATCCATGCCGCCGGCTACAAAACAGCCGCGGCTACTGCTATCTTGCGGTTCGCGGAAGATCGTTGAGTCAATTGGTCTCTTCACGATTCTGGAGGTACACGGCGATGTTCAGGGCTCTTTGGGGATTGGGGCTGTTGGGCGGGCTTCTCATCGTGGCGCCGCCGGCGAGTGCGGCTGAAACGCCCGCCGACAGCGCCGAGGCGAAACTGACGCTCCAGGCGCGGAGCTACCCGGAGCCGGGCAAGATCCTGGTCTCGGTCCGCGTGGCGGCGATACCCCAGACGCCGGACACGGCAAGCTTGTCGTTGGACGTGCAACTTCGCGCGTCGGGGCAGGAAAAGGTCGTCAGCCGAACAACGGTCGACACCCAGCCTGGGATGCGCGAGGAGATCGGCCTGGACGCCGCCGCGTTGGCCGCCGGACCCTACGCCGTCGCGGTCCAATTGCGTCGGCCGGCGGGCGAGAAGCTCGCCGAGGTCTCGGCGGAAGTGCAGTGGCCGGGACGCGCCGAGGCGTTCAAGAATATCAAGATCCTCAACAACTTCGTCTGGGAACTGCTCGAACTCAAAAAGACGCCGGACCGAGCCGTCGAGGGAGACCACGAGGTGAGCGTGCCCTACGATCGCTGGCTGCTGGTGCGGAGCAAGAGCGTCGAGGGCAAGCCGGGGCAGATCAGCGTGAGCCTGGACTCGCAAGTCCTGCACCGCCATGCCCCCGGCGCGGCCCAAACGCTCGAAAGCATGAGATTCGTGAAGGCCGGCAAGCACGCCGTTCGCGTTGCCGCGGAGGGCGAGGCGGCGCTGGAACTGCTCCAGGTCCGGGCCGTGCCCGAGGTCCAGCAAAGCCGCTATCCGGCCGGCACAATGTACGTCACGCAGGGCGTCAAGTACGACTGGGAGTTTCTCCAGCGGCACATCCTGCCGCACGTGAACACGATCATCAGCGCCGGGGTTCCCGAGGGCGCCGAGGCCCACATGCGCGAGTGGAAAGAGCGCGGCGGCAAGTGGATCAGCTACATGAGCCGCGCCGCCTTCGACGGCAAGAAGGACGCGGAGGCCAACGTGGAGGCCTGCGCGCGGTACTACGCCGAGCGACCCGGCTATACCCATCCGCTCTTGGACGGCGTGCTCGTCGACGAGTTCTACGAGACCACCGATCCTTACGAAACCTACGCCGCGGCGGTGAAACGCCTCAACGCCCAGTTCCCGGGCAAGTCGTTTTATCCTTACGCGGCGGGCGTTTTCGGCCAGGACCCGGGGAGCGTCGCGTTCTCCCAGGCGTGCATCGAGGGCGGCGGCTACGTGTGCTGGGAAGCCTATCTGGCCGAATGGGATGATCTGAAATCCGCGCTCAATGCCCTGCGCGGCTATCCGTACGCCCACGCCATCCCCTTCGATGACAAGCTGCCGGGCGCGGTGCGACACACGATCTGGGTGCCCGGCGTCTTCTCGTTCCCCTGGCCCTACGCCGACGGCTACGCCAGCGTCAACTACAACGCCTACCTGGACATGCAGTTCCAGTTCATCGCCACGCACCCGGCGCTCTTCGGGCTGGGCGGCGTGCACATCTGGCGCACGGGCTATTGCGACGAGGAGCGGCTGCGATGGTGCGGACGCTTCTTCCGCCACTACTGCCTCGAAGGCAAGACCAGCCGCGTGAGCGACGACCCTTACATGCTCACGCACATCCAAAACCCGGATTTCGTCGATGGCCCCAAAGGCTGGACGCTCCAGCCCGCGGCGGCCGAGAGCATCACGGCCGGGCGCCGCGAGCAATTTGGCAAGTTCATCGGCCGCTACTATCGCGGGCCGGACACGTTCATGGTCACGCGGCGCGAGAAGGATCGCCCCAACGTGTTCTCCCAGGAGATCCGCGACTTGAAGCCGGGTCGGCTCTACTCGGTCAAGATGTTCACCGGCGACCACGGCGACTTGCTCGCGGGCAAGTCCCGCGAGGAAGTCCACCCGGTCTCGCTGGCCATCGACGGCGGGGAACTCATCAAGGACGAGCGGCACTCGTACCAGACGGCGTTTCCCACCAGAGACCAACTGGACCCGTTCACCGAAGCAAAGCCGTTCTGGCTGAACTATCACTGGCAAGTCTTTCGGGCGACCGGCCCAACGGCGACGCTGCGAATCTCCGACTGGAAGACGCCCGACCAACCCGGCGGCCCCGTCGGGCAGCAAATCCTCTACACGTTCGTTGAGGTAAAACCGTATCTGGAAGAGGGGCCGTGAAAGCCAAACCGAGCCGCGACCGTGAGGGAGCGATGTAGGGGAAGAGGCGTCAGGAACCCTTCCTGATGCGACAAACAACTGTTTCTGACACCGTTCTTTTCCGCTGCGGTGATCGAGGGCCTCGTCGTGGCGGTCCTCGTCGAGACACCTCATCACGTCGCGCAGGATGGCCTACAACGACCTCGGGCGGGGGCGAGGGGGCGGTGGTGATCCACGACGAGGACCACGTCGTCGACCTGCACGACGTCGAATGCACGGCATTCGGGAGGCAAACGACGCCCAAACATACTCTACGGAGGGGGGAGTTGAGCATCCGGACAGCCTGTGAGACCAGGTTCTCGGGGGGGAAATCAGCGGGCCAACTGGGATTCCACATAGCGCCTGGCTAATATGGAGGAGTTGTCGCTCGGAGCGTATCCGAGCGGCATCCAAATGGGAAATACGGGCTGAGGTTCGTCGGGCCATCGTGATTGGGGTTTCGATGGCCACCCCAAGCAGAAGAACCCCACGAACCATTGCTCCAACCCGAACGAGGTGTAAAATGAGACCGCGATACATGCTACTATCGACTTGCTTGGGAGTGTTGGTACTGGCGTTCAGTCTGGGTGTGGCAAGGGGAGAGACTATTTCGGTAGAGATGGTTCTTGGTGACAACAATGAGTTCCTGGTGAATCTCTGGCATTGGCTAGCACCCAACGCATACGCTTCGGGCATAACACATGCTCATGGCACCGTTGACGTAGACCTCGACGTGAACCGCAACCCTCTAACCCATCAGATGACCGTTCTTAGCGTTATGGCCTGGGGCGGGTCTTGGTCTGTCGATGACTTGGTTTTCGTATATCCGATCACGCCTTTAACGGTATCGATCATCGGCCTTCAAGGGTCCGTTTGGAGCACCGGAGCGAGTGCCGTGACAAATGGCACCTTCCCGGCCGCCGACCACGGGGTCACCCTCAACGGCGGAGGGTATCAGGATTGGTACAACGGTTCACCCGGGTCATCTTGGAATTTCGGGTGGTCCCCAGTTTCTATCCCTCTCACTTCAGGTGAGGGGACACTTGCAGTCAACTTGCTTTCGACGGCCGGCACGACGGACACGTACGAGGTTACCGGTACGCTGCCGGTGGACATTACGATGAACTTTCTCGTGGCTTCCGTGAGCGTTACAGGCGTAGGCAGTGCATCCGGCGTCTTCGTCTTCCCCGAACCCGAAAAGCTGGCCGGCGACGCCAACAACGACGGCTACGTGGACGACACGGACGCTTCGATCCTGGGCGCGCACTGGATGAGCACCGGCGCGCATTGGACCGACGGCGACTTCAACCGGGACCACGTCGTGAGCGACGCCGACGCCGCGATCCTGGCAGCACATTGGACCGGGCCACCCACCGAGGACGCCAGTGTCCCGGAACCGACCGCGCTGACGCTTCTGCTCGGTGGCTTGTTGTCGCTCCTGACCGCGCGCCGTCGATCGGTTTAGACAGTGGGCCGTCCGTCGGCCATCGACCAACCCGGCGGCCCCGTCGGGCAGCAGATCCTCTACACGTTCGTTGAGGTAAAACCGTATCTGGAAGAGGGGCCGTGAAAGGCAAACCGAGCCGCGACCGTGAGGGAGCGATGCAGGGGAAGAGGCGTCAGGTACCCTTCCTGATGCGACAAATAACTGTTTCTGACACGAATGGCACTGCCGCTTATCGCGTAGGGGTTTAGGCGGATTGGTTGTGGGGGGCGGATTCGAGGTGAGCGCGGACGACGAACGGGGCATGCTGGGGCACGCTTTGCGTGGAAACATCGGCGGTATGACGCGGGAGTCGACGGAATTGATCTTCCCATGAGACCAACC
>JAPLNP010000044.1 GCA_026401055.1 Planctomycetia bacterium | reverse complement strand
GCGGCGATCTCCGCGGCGGTCGGCGCGGGAGGATTGTACATGATTTCGGTGATCGCCAGCGGCGATGCGACGACGAACGCCGCCTCGGTCAGCCCGCTCCATCTGGTACCGTCGTAGGCCCGGGCCGTCAAGAGCGTGTTTTGGAGGAACGAGACTTGGCCGCTCGAACCGATGTTGGTTCCGGTTCCGATCAATTCCAGATCGAAACTGATGTCGGAGCTCGTGCCGCTGCGCTGATGGACCTCGACGGCGATGAGGTTCGTGCCGTCGACGAGCCGCGAAAGCACTACCGGAACATTGATTGCGAGCTCGTGGTACTGGGATTCCGCGTCGCCGTCGATCGCGGAACTGGCCGGCGTCGTGTACGAGATCGTCCCGGTGGGCATGTTGTATCGGGCGACCTCATAGCCGTTGAGGTAGACCACGGCGCCGTCGTCGCACAGGAGCCGCAGGCGCAGGCTGGTTATCGCGGATTTCTTGACCAGCCCGAAGCCGTGGCGGAAGTAGGTGGTGATGTACTTGCTGTTCGGATTAGGGCCATAACTGACGACGGTGGCTTCGTCGCCGTCGCCGTAGCCGAGCTGCGCCTGCCCGTACTTCCAGAGTTCCTGGGGGGTGAACACCGGGTGGAAATAGGAAGGGGCTTGCGGATTGGGGTCGGGAGGATCGTAGGCCGCCGCGCGCCACGCGGTCCCCAGGTTCTTTCCGCTGTCGAGGTACTGCCAGTTCGCGCCGGTTGGAATCAGGACGTTCTCGGACGTTTGGGCGCCCATCGCGACAGCCGTCGGCGAGAGCCCGCCGCCGGGAAGCCGGGGGTCCGAGCCGTCGGTCGTGTAGTAGACGGTTCCGATCGCGGCCGAGGCGGTGACGGGAGCGCCGATGTCGATCGTGCCGCCGTCCTGGCTGAGCTCGGGCGCGGCGAGGAACTGGGCGTCCATCCACGCGAGCCGGTCCTGCAACCACAGGCGCAAGACGTCCACCTCGCCCTCGTACGTCCCGGCGACGAAGAAGTTCGGCCAGATGCACGTTTCCAGGACGTTATAGAGACCAGTATCCCCCGCGGGATTGTAGGCGAGGGGAACTGTATCGTAGTGCTCGTAGTTTCGCTGTTGCGCCTCGTCGAGGTACGCGGCCGTGTCGTCGATGTCCTGCATCACGCGCTCATCGCTGAAGATGCCGCGACGTAGTTCGGTCCAACGATCGACGATGGCCTGCACGAAGTTCGGATCCTGCAACATTCGGTAATAGAAGTAATAATCATCCTGCGACGTCTGCGAGTATTTCCATCCCGTGGGATCCCACGTCCGGCCATACCAAGCGTTGCCCATCGTGAGGTTGTAGTCCCAGACGGGTCCCGCGACGAGCTTCCCGTCGCGATCCTTGTAGTAGTAGGTGCTCAGGCCGTAGCCGTCGGTGTTTCTTGCCAACTCGATGCTGATAAAACTGTCGACGAACGAGTCGACGTCGATGTACTGGGCGTAGCCGTTGACCGGATCGGCAAAGGTGGAGCTCGCGAGCACGTTTTCGACGGTCGTGACATAGGACGTGAGATAGGCTATCTGTTCCGGCGTGATCTCGTCCTTGCCGGGAGAGACGTGGACCCACGTGCCCGACATTGGGGTATTGAAAGTGCTCTCGTACTCCGTGCGGTCCTGCGCGAAGATGTATCCGCCGCTCACGTCCGGCAAGGCGTTGTCGGTGGGGTCGAGTTCCGCGATGTCGACGCGGTTCTCGCCCACCTTGATCTTCTCGACCAGCAGGTAGACTCCGACGTAATCGTCCACGCCAATCGTGCCGTCGTCCATGTTGACGTAGAGTTCGAAGTACTCCGTGCGGGGCGCGTACTGGCCCATGTCGCTGCTCCACTTGTACGACAGGTAGTCCCGCATGAGCGTCTTGTCGGAGAAGGGGCCAAGGAGAACCCAGTCGGACTCCTCCGGCAGCCCGAGCAGCGAAACCGCCAGGTCGCCACCCGCTTCGTTGCGGGTTTCCAGAGCGTAATTGAACTTGGGATAATTCCTCTTCTCTATGGTGGCACTCCAACCGCGGCATTTCACGCCGGTCTGGCCGCTGTACGCAGCCGCGTCGGTCAGGGCCGCCCGGCCGTCGACCCCCGGCTCGATGGTCATCGAGGCCGAGGACACGAAGGGGTGCTCCAAGCTCGTGTTCACAAGAATCTCACCGAACGTGTCGACGACCACCAGCGGCAAGTTCGAGTCGAACGACGCCAGCGCGGGATCCAGGGCGAAGTAGGTCTCGCTGACCGCCGCGCTGGCCGAATAACCCGGCACAAAAAGGCTCGCCCGAACCATCGTCGTCGCGCTCACGGTGATCGGACCGGTGTATACCGGCGACGACGGGAAAGTGGGAACCGTCCGGTCCAGCGTGTACCGGATGACCGCACCGGGCACCTCGGTCGC